>NZ_ATDK01000065.1 GCF_000444135.1 Pseudomonas avellanae BPIC 631 | reverse complement strand
TGCAAGCTAAGCTATTGATAAGATTTGAATTTTCCGTTAGTTGGTGGCTGATTTTTTCGAAAACAGTACACTAGAGCAGGAAGATCGTCGCCAACCCGAGAAAGATGAAGAACCCGCCGCTGTCAGTCATCGCCGTAATCATGACGCTCGCGCCCATTGCGGGGTCGCGACCCAGACGCGCAAGCGCCATGGGGATGGATACGCCCATCAAGGCGGCCAGCAGCAGGTTGAGCGTCATGGCTGCCGTCATGACCACGCCAAGTGACCAGCTGCCATACAACAGGTAAGCGACAACCCCGATGACCCCGCCCCACAGCAGGCCGTTGATCAGGCCCACAGCCAGTTCCTTGCGCAGCAGCCGGGACGTATTGCCAGTGTTGACCTGATCCAGCGCCATGGCGCGCACGATCATGGTGATGGTCTGGTTACCCGAGTTGCCGCCAATGCCGGCGACGATGGGCATCAGCGCAGCGAGCGCCACCAGCTTCTCGATGGAGCCTTCAAACAGACCTATTACCCGCGAAGCGAGGAATGCAGTGATCAGGTTGACTGCCAGCCAAGCCCAACGGTTGCGCAGCGAGCGCCATACCGAAGCGAAGATATCTTCCTCTTCTCGCAGACCCGCCATGTTGAGGACTTCGTTTTCGCTCTCTTCACGAATCAGGTCGACAATTTCATCGATGGTCAGACGGCCAATCAATTTGCCGTTCTTGTCCACCACCGGCGTGGAGATAAGGTCGTAACGCTCGAAAGCCTGCGCGGCATCGTACGCATCGTCCTCAGGGTGAAAGCTGACCGGGTCGCTGGCCATGACTTCGCCAACCTGCTTCTCCGGATCATTGACCAGCAGTCGCTTGATCGGTAAGACGCCCTTGAGCACGCCTTCGGAGTCGACCACAAATAATTTGTCGGTATGACCGGGCAGCTCTTTGAGCCTGCGCAAGTAGCGCAATACAACTTCAAGGCTGACATCCTCGCGGATCGTCACCATCTCGAAGTCCATCAACGCACCAACCTGGTCCTCGTCATAGGACAAGGCGGACCGGACACGCTCGCGCTGCTGTGAGTCCAGCGCTTCCATCAGTTCATGAACAACGTCGCGGGGCAATTCGGGAGCAAGGTCGGCCAGTTCGTCGGCGTCCATGTCCCGTGCCGCCGCGAGCAACTCATGATCGTCCATGTCGGCGATCAGGGTTTCACGAACGGAATCGGATACTTCAAGCAAAATGTCGCCGTCGCGATCGGCCTTGACCAGTTGCCAGACGGTCAGGCGATCTTCCAGAGGAAGGGCTTCGAGAATATAAGCGACGTCGGCGGAGTGAAGGTCTTCGAGCTTGCGCTGCAGCTCGACAAGGTTCTGCCGGTGAACCAGGTTTTCTACGCGGTCTTGATTCTGACCTTCCTGACGATGGGTAAGGTCTTCAACAATACGCTGGCGCTGCAGCAGATCGACGACCTGAGCCAGGCGATCCTGCAAGCTTTCCTGCGTTTTTTTTACTTCTCTTTCGGTCATAGGCGAGCTCCACTCCCAGCAGCGGAGCACGCCGGGAGATCAATCAGTTAATTCATGATTGTTGAAAAACATTATTGAGTAACGACTGGGTAAGTCCATGAAGGTGTTCCACAAGCCCCGGCGGAGCTGACGGGCGCAATGATACACCGCTTTGAGCGAAGCGCATGCGAGAAATTCAGCTTATAACAATCGTTTGCAGCACAAAGTTGCAAGCTTATATGAGCCGTCAGGGGCGCGACGTCACATTCAGCCAAGAAAACGCGCTCGCCCCGCCTAAAGACCCCCGCTAGGCTCTCACCACACCCGTCACGGAGGACCTTGCCATGCGCGCCGCCATTCATCTGACCCTTTGCAGCGCCCTGCTCTGCCTGCCCCTGTTCGCGACCGCCAGCAGTGTTCAGCGCTGCGAGGACGCATCAGGAAAGATCATGTTCACGACGCTGGGTTGCCCGGCAGGTCACAGCACTCGGCTGCAGAGCGCATTCAATGCGCCACCCGGAACCCAAATCGATTTGCTTCCTTCTGCAAACAGCCGGGAGCCAGCGCGCCAAAAATCATCAGGCAAGGAACTGGTCGTGGTCGGCACCCGCGATGATGGCTGCGGCAACCGCTTGAGCGCCGAACAGCGCCGAGCGGCCATCATCAACCAGCGCCCCCCTCCCGGCATGACGCAACGCGATGTGGAAAGCCTGTTGGGGCGCCCGGACAAAGTCAGCAACCGCAATGGAGAATTGCGTTACGTGTACAACCAGAAGAAAGGCCGCAGCAGCAGCGTGACATTTGATGAACACGGGTGCGTTAAAGGAAAACGCTAGAAAGCAAAAAGCCCACATCTTTCGATGTGGGCTTTTCGTTGTATGGTGCACTCGACAGGATTCGAACCTGTGACCGCTCGGTTCGTAGCCGAGTACTCTATCCAGCTGAGCTACGAGTGCATGTGTTGGTGCCGCGCATTATAGATCGTCAGATTGTTTTGTCAATCACTTTTTCTAGTAAATTCAACAACTTACCGATTAAGCTCAATCTGATGCGCTACATAAATAATGGCGGAGAACGGGGGATTCGAACCCCCGACACCCTTTTGAGGTGTACTCCCTTAGCAGGGGAGCGCCTTCGGCCACTCGGCCAGCTCTCCGCAACACGGGGCGTATAATAACCACCCTTTTCCCCGTTTGCAAACCAAAAATTCAATAAAAATTAATGGCTTGGTTCTTCGTCCTTCTCTTTCTTGATCCGCAGGTAAATCTCTTCACGGTGAACCGCGACTTCTTTGGGCGCATTGACACCAATACGCACCTGATTACCCTTCACTCCGAGCACGGTGACGGTGATTTCACCGTCACCAATGATCAGGCTTTCTGCGCACCGACGAGTCAGAATCAGCATACTTTTCTCCTTACGCCTTTATTAAGGGACCACAGTCTGCAACCGGTAGGCAAAAGTCGCCGGCGAAAAGCCACGACCGTTAACCTGTGTATCGACTAACGCAAAGAAAACAACAGCCTTTCTGCGCAGTACCCGAAAGACGCGGCAAGACCGCGCCCTTCGACGACAGAGTCATTCACCCTGCCGAGGAGCATCCAGCTCGAACGCCGTGTGCAATGCGCGCACAGCCAGCTCCAGGTACTTCTCTTCGATGACCACAGAGACCTTGATCTCCGATGTGGAGATCATCTGGATATTGATGCTCTCCTTGGCCAGTGCTTCAAACATGCGACTGGCAACACCGGCGTGCGAGCGCATGCCGACGCCGACGATCGACACCTTGGCAATCTTGGTATCGCCGGAGACTTCACGGGCACTGATTTCACGCGCGGTCGCCTCAAGCACCTGCAAGGCTGCCTGATAGTCGTTGCGATGGATCGTGAAGGTGAAATCGGTGGTGTTATCGTGCGAAACGTTCTGCACGATCATGTCCACTTCGATATTGGCCGCGCTGATCGGACCGAGAATCTTGAACGCCACGCCGGGGGTGTCTGGCACACCACGGATGGTCAGCTTGGCTTCATCGCGGTTGAAGGCGATGCCGGAAATGATCGGCTGTTCCATGGATTCCTCTTCATCGATTGTAATAAGGGTGCCCGGCCCCTCTTTGAAGCTGTGCAGAACGCGCAGCGGGACATTGTATTTGCCGGCGAACTCGACCGCGCGGATCTGCAACACCTTGGAACCGAGGCTGGCCATTTCCAGCATCTCTTCAAAGGTGATCTTGTCCAGACGCTGAGCCTGCGACACCACACGTGGGTCGGTGGTGTACACGCCATCGACGTCGGTGTAGATCTGGCACTCGTCAGCCTTCAGCGCAGCCGCCAGGGCCACACCGGTGGTGTCCGAACCGCCACGACCCAGCGTGGTGATATTGCCGTGCTCATCGACACCCTGGAAACCGGCAACCACTACCACCCGACCGGCTTTCAGGTCGGAACGGATCTTCTGGTCGTCGATTTGCAGGATGCGCGCCTTGTTGTGCGCGCTATCAGTGAGAATGCGCACCTGGTTGCCGGTGTAGGACACCGCAGGCACGCCGCGCTTCATCAGCGCCATCGCCAGCAGCGCAATGGTCACCTGCTCGCCCGTGGAGACGATCACGTCCAGTTCACGGGGAACCGGCTGATCACTGATCTGCCTGGCCAGCTCGATCAAACGATTTGTTTCACCGCTCATGGCTGACAGCACGACCACCAGGTCGTCGCCCGCCTCACGGAATTTCTTGACCTTGTCGGCCACCTGCTCGATGCGCTCTACAGAGCCCACGGAGGTGCCGCCAAATTTCTGTACGATCAAAGCCATCTCAAAGCCGCCTCAGAACCCGTTAAGAGCACCTATTAACATTCAAACCTTACATGGCCTGCCGGCAATCGACAGGCCTGCAGATTCGACTCAGATACCCTGCTCTACAAAAGGAACGGCCAGTGCCAGCGCTGAATCCAGCGCAGCTGCATCGACACCACCGCCTTGAGCCATATCAGGACGACCACCGCCTTTACCGCCTACTGCGGTTGCCGCCTGTTTCATCAAATCACCGGCTTTGAGTTGGCCAGTCAGGTCCTTGGTCACGCCTGCGACCAAGACAACCTTGTCTTCATGAACACTGCCGAGCAGGATCACTGCGCGGCCGAGCTTGTTCTTCAACTGGTCGACAAGCGCCAACAGCGCCTTGCCATCCTGGCCATCCAGGCGCGTAGCCAGAACCTTGACCCCTTTGACATCCAGCGCGGCCGACGACAGGTCGTCACCGGCGGCGCTGGCTGCCTTGGCTTGCAGTTGTTCCAGTTGTTTTTCCAGCAGACGGTTGCGCTCAAGCACCGCCGTCAGCTTGTCCAGCAGGTTTTCGCGATTGCCTTTGACCAGCGTCGCGGCTTCCTTGAGTTGATCTTCAGCCGAATTCAGCCAGGCCAGCGCAGCCGCGCCGGTCACCGCTTCGATACGTCGCACGCCTGCGGCAACGCCGCCTTCACTGACAATCTTGAACAGCGAGATGTCGCCGGTACGGCTGGCGTGAATACCGCCGCACAGCTCGACGGAAAACTCGCCGCCCATGCTCAGGACACGAACGCTGTCACCGTACTTCTCACCGAACAGCGCCATGGCGCCTTTCTTTTTCGCGGTGTCGATGTCGGTTTCTTCAGTGACCACCGGCGTGTTCTTGCGAATTTCGGCGTTGACGATGTCTTCCAGTGCACGCAGTTGCTCAGGCTTGATCGACTCGAAGTGGCTGAAGTCAAAGCGTAGACGCTGACTGTCGACCAGCGAGCCTTTCTGCTGCACATGCTCGCCCAACACTTGACGCAATGCGGCGTGCAGCAAGTGAGTGGCCGAATGGTTCAGTTTGGTTGCATCACGAACTTCATCGGCCACCTGTGTGTCAACCTGTACGCCGACGCTCAGGCTGCCGGACGCCA
Source organism: Pseudomonas avellanae BPIC 631 (assembly GCF_000444135.1). Classification (GTDB taxonomy): domain Bacteria; phylum Pseudomonadota; class Gammaproteobacteria; order Pseudomonadales; family Pseudomonadaceae; genus Aquipseudomonas; species Aquipseudomonas avellanae. The sequence continues at coordinate 38,767 of NZ_ATDK01000065.1, read as the reverse complement.
CAACACCGTGATGCAGGAATGCCCCGCCGGTCTTGGTGGTGTCACTGACGTCGAAGCGCGCATCACCAGCCAGCAGGAAGCCGCTGTCGCCGATCTGGCCACCTGATTCGGCATAGAACGGGGTGGTGTCGAGAATCACCACGCCCTCTTCGCCTTCGTTCAGGTGAGTCACCGACTGCCCGTCTTTATAGAGGGCAACGACGCTGGCGCTGCCGGTGGTCGCCGAGTAACCGGTGAATTGGGTGGCCACATCGACCTTGACCAGGCTGTTGTAGTCCATGCCGAACGAGCTGGCCGAACGTGCACGCACGCGCTGGGCTTCCATCTCGCGCTCAAAGCCCTCTTCGTCCAGCGTCAGGTTACGCTCACGGGCGATGTCACCCGTCAGGTCCATCGGGAAACCGTAGGTGTCATACAACTTGAACACGATTTCGCCGGGAACCACGGTGCCTTTGAGCTCGGCCAGATCCTGCTCGATGATCTTCAAGCCTTGTTCCAGGGTCTTGGCGAACTGCTCTTCTTCGCCTTTGAGGACGCGCTCGATGTGCGACTGCTGTTGCACCAGCTCAGGGAATGCCGAACCCATCTCGGTGACCAGCGCGGCGACGATCTGATAGAAGAAGCTGCCCTTGGCTCCGAGCTTGTTGCCGTGACGGCAAGCGCGACGAATGATGCGGCGCAGCACATAGCCACGGCCTTCGCTGGAAGGCAGCACGCCGTCGGCGATCAGGAAGCCGCAAGAGCGAATGTGGTCAGCCACCACTTTCAGCGAAGCCTGGTTGTCGTTGCTGCAACCGATGGCGTTGGCCGATGCGGCCAGCAAGCTCTGAAACAGGTCGATTTCGTAGTTGGAATGCACGTGCTGCAGAACGGCACTGACCCGCTCAAGGCCCATGCCTGTATCGACCGACGGCGCTGGCAGCGGGTGCAGCACGCCATCAGCGGTGCGGTTGAACTGCATGAAAACGTTGTTCCAGATTTCAATGTAACGGTCGCCGTCTTCTTCCGGCGAGCCTGGCGGGCCACCCCAGATGTCCGCGCCGTGGTCGAAGAAAATCTCGCTGCATGGGCCACACGGGCCGGTGTCGCCCATGGTCCAGAAGTTGTCGGAGGCGTAAGGCGCGCCTTTGTTGTCACCGATGCGAACCATGCGCTCGGCCGGGACGCCGATCTCTTTGGTCCAGATATCGTAGGCTTCGTCGTCGGTCGCGTAGACGGTGACCCAGAGCTTTTCCTTGGGCAGGTTCAGCCACTTCTCGGAAGTCAGGAAGGTCCAGGCGTAGGTAATGGCATCACGCTTGAAATAGTCACCAAAGCTGAAGTTACCCAGCATTTCGAAAAAAGTGTGGTGACGAGCGGTATAGCCGACGTTTTCCAGGTCGTTGTGCTTGCCACCGGCACGCACACATTTCTGACTGGTCACGGCGCGGGTGTAGGCGCGTTTTTCCTGGCCCAGGAAGCAGTCCTTGAACTGGTTCATGCCTGCGTTGGTGAACAGCAGGGTTGGGTCATTGCCCGGAATCAAGGAGCTTGAAGCGACACGGGTGTGGCCTTGCTCTTCGAAGAAGCCAAGGAAGGCTTCACGGATTTCTGCGCTTTTCATAGGTTCTTCCACGGAGACTGCGGCCAGAGGCAAGTGCAAAACGTCAAATGACGTAGCGACGGCAAAGGGCCGCATTATATAGGCGTTGCGCCCTCGGTACAGTGTGTTTGTGCGATAGAAACAAGTAACTGGATTATCGGCACGTCATGGGTGTTCAAAGGCTGCGAATGCTGCGATCACCTGCTCGGCCTGAGCACGCGAAACATTCAGGTGAGTGACCATGCGCAGCCGCGACGCGGCGGTGAGCACGATGCCACGCTCGGCGCAAAAGGCCTTGAGCGCAGCGGCGCGATCACCGATCTGCACATAGACCATGTTGGTCTGCACTGGCTCGACGCTATAACCCAGCCCGCTCAAGCCCTCGGCCAGAAACGCCGCATTGGCATGATCGTCGGCCAGCCGCTGGACCTGGTGATCCAGCGCATAGAGCCCGGCAGCGGCCAGCCCGCCTGCCTGACGCATGCCCCCGCCGAGCATCTTGCGCAGACGCCGCGCCTTGACCATCAGCGGCTGCGAGCCGCACAGCACCGAGCCAATAGGGGCACCCAGGCCTTTGGACAGGCAGATGGAGACTGAATCGAAGTGCCGGGTGATCTCCCGGGCATCAACGCCCAGCCTGACCGCCGCGTTGTACAGGCGCGCGCCGTCGAGGTGCAGCGCGAGGCCTTTTTCCAGGGTCAGCTTGCCCGCGGCCGCCAGGTACTCAAGTGGCAGCACCTTGCCCTGCATGGTGTTTTCCAGGGCCAGCAGGCGTGTGCGGGCAAAGTGGAAGTCGTCCGGTTTGATGGTGTCGAGCACCTGTTGCAGGCTCAGCGAACCGTCCGCCTGCACATCAAGCGGCTGAGGCTGAATCGAGCCCAGTACCGCCGCGCCGCCCCCTTCGTATTTATAGGTGTGAGCCTGCTGACCGACGATGTATTCATCGCCCCGCTCACAGTGCGCCATCAACGCCAGCAGATTGCTCATGGTGCCGGAGGGCACGAACAAGGCGGCGTCAAACCCGAGACGCTCGGCGAGCGTGGCCTCGAGCAGATTGACCGTAGGGTCTTCACCGTAGACATCATCGCCCAGCGGCGCATGTGCCATGGCGTCAAGCATGCCTGCGGTAGGCAGAGTCACTGTGTCGCTGCGCAGATCGATGACCGTCACGAAAAAGCTCCCTGAAATTGAAGATCGATAATGCATGCAACCTTTGGCTTGCAACAAGGCATTACTGAGGCTGCAGTACATGATAATCAAGCGCTGCCGCTCTCGATACTCCGCATCCTTATAAGAAAAAGGCAGGTGCACTGTACGAAAGTGTCCATGCGTGATCGGACAAACTGTGATAAAAATCCCGCACCGGACACGTAATGTGCCGGTAACGTTCTCAGGGCGGGGTGCAACTCCCCACCGGCGGTAATGGCGCGCAATGCGTCTAGCCCGCGAGCGCTTGGGGGTTTCGGCTTTGGCTGACGACCTGCAAGGTCAGCAGACCCGGTGTGATTCCGGGGCCGACGGTCATAGTCCGGATGAAGAGAGAGCGGGATTGGTGTCTGCAAGAACGTCTGCAAAACCTCATCATGAACGACATCGTTCAGGGGGCTTTCCTACGCGACTTGAATCCCTTTCGATCCAAAATGCCCTGTTTTTTTCATTAAACAGGAGTCAGAACACGTGCAACCTACTGCAATCGACAGCAAAAGCAAAAGCCATCCGAACGAACGCGTCGCTTTCATCCAGGCCTGCTGGCACAAGGATATCGTCGACCAGAGCCGTAAAGGTTTTGTCGCCGAAATGGCCAAACAGGGTTATGCCGAAAGTGACATCGACATCTTTGAAGTCGGCGGCGCCTTCGAAATCCCGCTGCATGCAAAACTGCTCGCCAACACCGGCCGCTACGCTGGCATCGTCGGCGCTGCACTGGTGGTGGACGGTGGTATCTATCGCCATGAATTCGTTGCGCAGTCAGTGGTCAGCGCATTGATGCAGGTCCAGCTGGAAACCGAAGTACCGGTTTTCTCCGTGGTCCTGACGCCGCATCATTTCCACGCGGGTGAAGAGCACCAGAAGTTCTTCTTCGATCACTTCTCGCACAAAGGTGAAGAAGCGGCCAAGACCTGCGCGGATACCTTGAACAAGGTGCGCAGCCTGCGTCGTCTGGATGCGCAGCAGAAAGCTGCCTGCTGAGGTATCGATAAGCGCAGAACGGGGCTTCTGCCCGGAGGGCGTGGGAGATCTTCAGGAGGTTACGATTGCTGCGGCGGGCTGCGAAGCGGCCCTGAAACCGGTGACCTCCGTTGCGACTGATGTACCGTGTGTGCTGGTTTTGCTGCCGGTTCCCGACAGATCGCGCACCTGTGGGAGTGGACTTGCCCACGAAGACTGACTATTAAACACCGACGGGGTCATTGAAGAGACCTGTTCAGGCATAAACCCAGAAACATATTGCTCACATGCTGCGCATCAGAGGGCGGAAGGCTGGGCCTCTTCGCGGACAAGTCCGCTCCCACAAAAACAGGCAGTTCGCCTCTTCGCGGACAAGTCCGCACAAAAACAGGCAGTTCGCGGACAAGCGGAAAGTCGCCCGGCAAGCCCCCACACAAGCGAAGCGTCAGCCAAGCCCATCCGCATCAGCCGGCACAATCACAATGCCCGCCCGCAGGCCGTTTTTGACCTTGGGGTTGGGGAAGATGATTCTTGCGCCCTCTTCTTTCACAACCCAGCGTGAATCACTCACGTCTTCGGCCAGCACGTAGCCTTTTTCCAGCTCGGAGAAATTCTCCACGTCGTCCGCCAGGTTGAAGGTGAACGCATCGCTGCGCTTGATCACTTCCCGTGCGACGCTGAACAGTTGCAGTCCTTCCAGACTTTCATCAGGCTCAGGCTCGCAGCCTTCGATGATCTGCTCCAGACGCAAGCGCAATGGCGCGAGGTTGACGTGCTGGTTCTGGCCAAACGGGCGGGCCTTGCCCAGTTCCAGCGTAAAAGCCTCGGCCCCGAGCTGTTCGTAGGTGTAGGCGCTGAACACGATGGAGGGTTTGTTCTGCAGCAGCACCACACTCATGCCCGCCGCGCGCAGCCGGGCCAGTTCAAAGCGTGAGTGCTGACGGCCCTCTTTCCACGGGTACAGCGCGAACTGCTCGATCTTCGAGCCGCGAATGGCGGTATGCAGGTCGTAATGCAGCCGGTAGCGGTCCGGCAGACTGAAAAAGCTGGCAGCCAGTCGCTCCAGTTCACACGCGCGCAGGGCTTCCGCGCCACCGCTTTGTTCGTGCCGGCCATTGAACAGCCGGTTGACGTCCTGCTCGACATACCGCGCACCCAGCCGCATGGCAGCAGGGTTGCCAAACAGAAACAGAATACGTGCGCGCGGCTTGAGGTCGCCGCGCGCGATGCTGCGGATCAGTTCATCCAGCAGCTCGATGGGCGCTGTCTCGTTGCCATGAATACCGGCAGACAGCAGCAGGTCAGTGCCGTTGTCACGAGCCTGTGGCGGGCGGACTTCCAGAGCCCCCTCGGCCAGCCAGCGCATGCGCACGCCTTCGACGGTCAGTTGAGTCTTTTCCGCTGGTTCACGTCCAGCCAGGGTCAGTTCAAGCAGTTTGCCGAGGGCGAGCATGGCGCGCTTCCTTAGTGGTTGCAGTCAGGGCCGTGAACGTGACCTTCTTCGTCGGCACCGACATCGGCCGGTTCCATTTCCAGTTGCAGGCTGACCAGGTTAGTCGCCAGCGGGCGCAGCAGCAGATTAGCGTATTCGGCATCGTCTTCTTCGACGTCCACGCCGATCAGCAACTGGCCACGGCCGTCTTGCTGAATCCACAGCTCCTTGCCCTGCCAGATGATGGCAACGCGGGTGCAGGAGGTTTCCAGCTGGGTGCCGTCAGTGTCTTCAAGGATCAGTTGCAGGGCGTCGCTCATGTGGAAATGCTCTCTATAAAGGAAGTCGTGCGCCGGCCAATGGCCCGGCGCGCAAGGTGTTTCAATTCAGTTGAAACGGATAAACGGCGCCCAGTTTAAGGATTTGCGTCAGTTCATCCAATGCCGTACGGCATTCAGTCAGTAATCGGGGGTCGGCCAGATCGTCTTCGCTCATGCGATCACGGTAGTGCCTGTCGACCCATTGCGTCAGCGTTTCATACAGCGGCGCGGTCATGATCACGCCGGGGTTCACCGCGGCAAGCTCGGTTTCATTGAGCGCCACGCGCAGGCGCAGGCAAGCCGGGCCGCCACCGTTCTGCATGCTCTGCTTGAGGTCGAAGACCTTGACCTCGGCGACCGGGCCGGCATCGGCAATCAGCCGTTGCAGGTAGCCCCAGACGTTGGCATTGGCCTGGCATTCCTGTGGCACGATCAGCAGCATCGAGCCATCAGGGCGCGACAGCAACTGGCTGTTGAACAGATACGAGCGCACCGCGTCCTGAACCGACACCTCAGCGCGTGGCACGCAGACCGCCTGCAACTGGCCGCCGACCCGGCTGAGTTTGTCGCGCAGCTCGCCCAGCATCTGTTCGGTGTGGAGAAAGGCGTCCTCGTGATAGAACAGCACTTCACCGTTGCCGACCGCGATCACGTCGTTATGAAACACGCCCTGATCAATCACCGCCGGGTTTTGCTGCCCGTACACAACGCCTTCATCGCTCAAACCATGCAGGCGCGCCACCGCTCGTGAAGCCTCCAGCGTCTGTCGCGCCGGGTATTTCTGCGGTGCTGCGTAGCGAGTGTCGAAAGCGCTGCGGCCAAACACAAAAAACTCCACCCCGGCCTGACCGTAGTCCTGACAGAAACGCGTGTGGTTGGCCGCGCCCTCATCGCCGAACTGCGCCACCGGTGGCAAGGCCGGGTGATGAGCGAAGTGTTTCGCGTCGGCAAACATCGCCCCCAGCACGCGGCTGGTGGTCGGGTGCTCGATGCTGCGATGGTATTTGCAGTTGAGGTTGGCCGCCGTGAAGTGCACACGGCCATCAGCGGTGTCGGCGCTGGGGCTGACTGTCGCCGCATTGGCCACCCACATGCTCGACGCCGAGCAACTGGCAACCAGCAACGGCATGTCCTGACGGGCAGCCTTCTCGATCACTTGCTCATCGCTGCCGGTAAAACCCAACTGACGCAAACCAGCAACATCAGGACGTTCCTGAGGTGCCAGCACGCCTTGGGTAAAACCCATGTCCATCAGCGCCTTCATTTTTGCCAGGCCCTGCAGCGCCGCTTCACGCGGGTTCGAGCACTGCTGGCTATTACTCTGGGAGGCGACGTTACCGTAGGACAACCCGCCGTAATTGTGGGTTGGCCCGACCAGACCGTCAAAATTCACTTCACAGGACTTCATCGGCAAGGCTCCGTGGATCTGTTTTTATAAGCATTCTTTCTTTACGCACATTACGCACAGTATTCAGCCGAGCCGCACACCCGGGGTCAACGTTGCGGGCAGGGTCAGGCTGCCGGTCTCCAGCGACGCCACCGGATAGGCGCAGTAATCGGCCGCGTAATAGGCGCTGGCACGGTGATTGCCCGATGCCCCGACGCCACCGAACGGCGCACTGCTGGCGGCCCCGGTCAATTGTTTGTTCCAGTTGACGATCCCGGCACGGCTATGCAGCCAGAACTGCTGATAACGCGCTTCGGAGTCAGAGAGCAAGCCCGCCGCCAGACCGTATTGAGTGGCGTTGGCTTCGGCGATCGCCGCATCAAAACCGGCGTAGCGGACCACCTGCAACAACGGGCCGAACAGCTCTTCATCGGGCCTGTTCGCGACTGCGCTGACATCAACAATGCCAGGCGTCAGCAGCGCCGCGCCGGGTTGCGGCTGGCGCATTTCCAGCAAGGTCACCGCGCCATTGGCGAGCAGAGTGCGTTGCGCGTCGAGCAAGGCGCGTGCGGCCTCCAGCGAAATGACAGAGCCCATGAACGGAGACGGCTGCTGATCGAACGCCCCCACCTCAATAGTCGCGCTGACGGCAACCAGCCGCGCCAGCAACGCATCACCCCAGTCGCCCTCGGGCACCAGCAGGCGGCGCGCACAGGTGCAGCGCTGGCCTGCGGAGATAAACGCTGACTGAATGATGGTGTAAACCGCCGCGTCGATGTCCTGAACCTGATCGACCACCAACGGATTGTTACCGCCCATTTCCAGGGCGAGAATCTTGTCCGGTCGCCCGGCGAACTGTTGATGCAGCGCGTTGCCGGTGCGGCTCGAACCGGTGAAGAACAGGCCGTCGATCCCCGGATTCTCCGCCAGGGCGATACCGGTTTCGCGCCCGCCTTGCAGAAGGTTGAGGACACCGGCAGGCAAGCCGGCTTCGATCCAGCACTTGACCGTCAGTTCGGCGACTTTCGGCGTCAGCTCGCTCGGCTTGAACAGCACGGTATTGCCTGCCAGCAAGGCCGGGACGATATGGCCGTTAGGCAAGTGACCGGGAAAGTTGTAAGGCCCGAATACGGCGACCACGCCATGCGGCTTGTGGCGCAACACAGCGGTGGCGTCGCCCAAAGGGCTGCTTTTCTCGCCGGTTCTTTCGCGATAGCTCTGCACTGAAATGGCGATCTTGTTGACCATGCTGGTCACCTCAGTCGCCGATTCCCACAATGGTTTGCCGGTTTCTTCACCGATGCAATTCGCCAGTTCGTCCGCGTGCTGCTTGAGGCTGGCCGCAAAGGCTTCCAGCACGGCGATGCGCTGATCCAGTGAAAGCAGCGCCCAGGCGGGGAACGCCTGGCGCGCGGCTTTTAAGGCGTGATCCACCTGTTCAGCGGTTGCTCCGTGCCCGGACCACAACACCTGCTGGGTCACCGGGTTCAACGAATGGAACAGCTCGCCCTGCCCGGCTTGCCAGGCACCTGCAATGTAAAGAGTACTCATCAAACGCCCTCCCGCGCTGCGGACAACGGCACTGCGCGCACGTTGTCGCCAGCACTCATGCGCAGCCGCTTGGCGGTTTGCGGCGCGACCACCAGCGTACCGGCAGCAAAACGCGCAGCGCCAACGGTCACGCGACAGTCTTCGCGCTTGCGGTTGTAAATCAGGAATTGTGGTGCATCGTCGCCCGGCGTGCCGATGGCCAGTACCAAAGCCTGGCTGTCCTTGATCGCGCGAATCTTGCCGGTCTCGCACTCAATGGCCGGGCCCGCATCGAAGATATCGACGTAGCCCTGATACGAAAAACCCTCGCCCTTGAGCATGGTCAGCGCAGGTTCTGTATCGGCGTGCACGCGACCGATCACGTTGCGTGCGTCTTCGGACAGAAAGCAGCTGTACAGCGGAAACTTGGGCATCAGCTCGGCGATGAACGCCTTGTTACCCACGCCGGTCAGGTAATCGGCCTGGCTGAATTCCATCTTGAAGAAGTGCCGCCCCAGGCTCTCCCAGAATGGCGAGCGGCCATTTTCGTCGGACATGCCGCGCATCTCGGCAATGATCTTGTTGCCGAACAGCTTCGGGAATTCGGCGATGAACAGCATGCGCGCCTTGGACAGCAGGCGACCGTTGAGGCCGTTGCGCGAATCGCTGTGCAGGAACAGCGAGCACAATTCGGAATTGCCGGTCAGGTCGTTGGCCAGAAACAGCGTCGGGATTTCCCGGTAGATGTTCAGTTCCTGAGAAGCGCTGACCGTCAGCCCCACCCGGTAGTTGTACCAAGGCTCACGCAGGCCGACCGCGCCAGCGATGGCGGAAATGCCCACCACTTTGCCGTCGTCGTCTTCGAGCACGAACAGGTAATCGGCGTCGCCGCGCTCGGCTTCTCCGCGAAAGGTTTTTTCAGCCCAGCCAACCCGATGGGCCAGGCGCTGCTCGTTGGCAGGCAGGGTGGTCAGACCGGCGCCGGTGCTGCGCGCCAGCTCGATCAACGCGGGCAGGTCGCTGCTGCGTACGGGACGAACGATCATGTTATCTCCTCAGCGGCTCATCAAGAGCCTTGAAACGGGCTAATCCGCAATCGAACGTCCGGCTCAGACCGCGACGATGCGCACACTGGCACCTTCACCGACACCCAGCGCGTCGGCGGCCTGCAGGCTCAGCACCACCGGCCGGCCTGGCGCCCAGTCGAGTTCCAGCAATACCGCGCGGTAATCCTGCAACAGACCATTGGCAACCAGATACAGACGCCCGCCCTTGCCGACGTCGCTGCTGTGCGCCGTTTCGACCTTGACCGGCACCAGGCGGCTCTGCGCGATGGAGCGGATGCCGGACACTTTGGCGTGCAGGGTCGGGCCACCGTCGAAGATGTCGATGTAATGATCGGTTTCAAAACCTTCGCGCATCAGGATGTCGAAGGTGATCTGCGCACGCGGATGCACCTGGCCCATCGCCTCTTGCGCAGCGTCGGGCAGCAATGGCACGTAGATCGGGTAATGCGGCATCAGCTCGGCGAGGAACGTCCGGCTTTTCAGCCCGCACAGGCGCTCGGCAGCGGCATAGTTGAGGTCGAAGAAGTTGCGCCCGATGGCGTCCCAGAACGGCGAATCGCCCTGCTCGTCGCTGTAACCGACGATTTCGGTGACCACTGAATCGGCGAAGCGCTCGGGGTGGCTGGCGACAAACAGCAGACGGCCACGTGAGTTGAGCTCCGACCAGGACGTGCCCACCAGCTCCGGGACCACGTAGAAGCTGGTCAGCAGGCTGTTGCCGGTAAGGTCGTGGCACTGGGAGAGCACGTGGATCTTGTTATGGATTTTCAGTTCGCGAGAGGCATGCACGAAGGTTTCGTTGCGAAAGCTGTAGAACGGCTCGGAGTAGCCTGCCGAGGCGACGATGCCCGAGCAGCCGACCAGCTTGCCGCTTTCGCTGTCTTCAAGGACGAAAAAGTAGGTTTCTTCACCGTTGAAACTGACCTCGGCGGCGAATGAGGCCTCCGAAGAGCCGATCTTGTCGGTCAGGCGGCCAGCATCGTCGGGCAAGGACGTGACACCGATAGGGCTGTCGGCAGCGAGGCGTTGAACCTCGGCCAGATCAGCCATTTGCGCAGGGCGCATCACCAGCATGGTGCCACTCCTTGTAGATCGACCGGCCTCTGCGGCCGGCACTGATAAGTGCGCCAGGCGGCGTCACGCCGCATGGCACAGGAAAATGTCCGGTGATCGCCGATCAGGCAAGCACCGGAATACAGCAGATGAATCAGGACGTCAGCTTGGCGATGGCGCGCTCGAAGCGGTTCAGGCCTTCTTCGATGTCTGCGTCTTCGATCACCAGGCTTGGCGCGAAACGAATCACGTCGGGGCCGGCCTGCAGAATCATCAGGTCCTGGGCTTCGGCAGCGTTGAAGATGTCCTTGGCCTTGCCTTTCCAGGCATCGGACAGCACGCAACCGATCAACAGGCCCAGGCCGCGCACTTCGGTGAACACACCATATTGCTGGCCAATGCTTTCCAGGCGGGTCTTGAATTGTTGATGCTTGCGCTGCACGCCAGCGAGCACTTCAGGCGTATTGATGACGTCGATCACTGCCTCGCCCACCGCGCAGGCCAGCGGGTTGCCGCCGTACGTGGTGCCGTGCACACCGACCGCGAAGTGCTTGGCGAGCTTTTCAGTGGTCAGCATGGCCGCCAGCGGGAAACCGCCGCCGATGCTTTTGGCGCTGGAAAGGATGTCCGGGGTCACGCCGTAATGCATGTACGCGAACAGATGACCGCTGCGGCCCATGCCGCTCTGCACTTCGTCAAACACCAGCAGCGCGTTGTGCTCGTCACACAGTTTGCGAGCGCCTTGCAGGTAGGCGAGCTCGCCCGGCAAAACGCCGCCTTCGCCCTGAATCGGCTCCAGCACCACAGCGCAGGTCTTGTCGGTCACAGCCGCTCTCAAGGCTTCAAGGTCGTTGTACGGCACATGACTGATGCCGGTGATTTTCGGCCCGAAACCATCGGAGTATTTCGGCTGGCCGCCGACGCTCACGGTGAACAGGGTACGACCGTGAAAGCTGTTTACCGCGGCGATGATTTCGTACTTCTCGGGGCCGTACAGGTCGTGCGCCACACGGCGAGCCAGCTTGAAGGCCGCTTCATTGGCTTCGGCGCCCGAATTACAGAAGAACACGCGCTCGGCGAAGGTCGAGTCCACCAGTTTTTTCGCCAGACGCAGGGTCGGCTCGTTGGTGAACACGTTGGACACATGCCAGAGGTTATTGGCCTGCTCGGTCAAGGCACCGACCAGCGCCGGGTGGCAGTGGCCCAATACGTTGACGGCGATCCCGCCCGAGAAGTCCACCAGTTCGCGCCCCGCCTGATCCCAGACGCGGGAGCCCGCACCACGCACAGGGATGAACCCGGCCGGGGCGTAATTGGGGACCATTACCTGGTCGAAATCGGCGCGTTGCACCGCAGCATGCTCAACGGACATCGGAGTCTCCTGATGAGGAACGCCTGCCTGAAACTGGCGAGCGATGGGAAGATTGTAAGGACTGAATGGTGTTCGGCCTTGCCGCCAGGCGACAACTTGTTACAGCGCAAAACCGGGTTTTTTCAAGGTTTTCGGCAATGCGACATATTGCGTCACAAAGGCGCAGTTTAAACGGATTGAAGCCGGCCTGTCTGGACCAGAGCTGTCGCGGCAGCACTTCTATCGCGACAAGACAATCAACCGCGCTCGGCAGGCACCGGCGAAAGCTCGAACGGGCTGCTGCTGCGTCGCTGGTTGCGGTCTTCACGCGGCGTGGCGCCGAAGAAGTTACGGTAGGCGCTGGAGAAGTGCGGCCCTGACGAGAATCCGCAGGACAGGCCGATCTGAATAATCGACTTGCTGGTCTGCATCAGCATCTGCCGAGCCTTGTTCAGGCGCAGTTCCAGGTAGTACTGGCTGGGCACACGATTGAGGTATTGCTTGAAGATGCGCTCGAGCTGGCGGCGTGAAACGCACACGTGCTGAGCGATTTCGTCGGTGGTCAGTGGTTCTTCGATGTTGGCTTCCATCAACAGTACGGCCTGGGTCAGCTTCGGATGGCTGGAACCCAGACGGTTCTGCAACGGAATGCGCTGACGCTCGCCGCCTTCGCGAATGCGCTCGACCACCAGTTCTTCGGAAACCGCCCCGGCCAATTCCGCGCCATGATCGCGGGACAACACCGCCAGCAACAGGTCGAGCACCGACATGCCGCCGCAGGCGGTCAAGCGGTCACGGTCCCAGTCAAACAGATGGCTGGTGGCGATGACTTTCGGGAAGCGCTCGGCGAAATCGTCCTGCCAGCGCCAGTGCACGGCGGCGCGATAGCCATCCAGCAGGCCCAATTGCGCCAGCGGGTAAACGCCCGCCGACAGCCCGCCAATCGAACAACCGGCACGCACCAGTTGCTTGAGCGCGCTGCCCAGCGCAGGTGCCACGGCGGCAGGTGGCTCATCGGCCAGCAAAAACAGTTTCTGCAACCCTTCCAGCCGCCCGGTCCACGGCTCGCCCGGCAATTGCCAGCCGCCGGCAACCGCTGCGGGCTCGGCAAGCTCGGCCTGCAGAAACGACAATTCGTAGACCACTTCAGGGTGCACGCGCTGGGCAACACGCAAAGCTTCCTCGGCAAGTGCCAGGGTCATGGCTTTTGTGCCAGGCCAGACGAGGAAACCTATTCGATGGGCAGTCATTGGGACATCCGATACGTATTGCCGCAAAAGCCAAGCCTTGAAACAAGGCTCGATCTGGAACATCCAGGTCATGTCACGCGTCGCGCAGCATGCCCTGTTCTGCTGTAAAAAGGCATCGCCATGCGATGCCGATCGTCACTTGAGGCTGCCGGACAAAAACTGCTGCAAGCGCTCGGTCTGCGGATTGGCCAGCACTTCGCGTGGGTCGCCACGCTCCAGCACCACACCCTGATGCAGAAACACCAACTGGTTGGAAACCTCACGGGCAAAGCCCATTTCATGAGTCACCACCACCATGGTCCGGCCTTCCTGGGCCAGGCCCTGCATGACCTTGAGCACATCGCCGACCAGTTCAGGGTCCAGCGCAGAAGTCGGTTCGTCGAACAGCATCACCTCGGGCTCCATCGCCAGCGCGCGGGCAATCGCCACACGCTGCTGCTCGCCACCGGACATGTGCCCTGGATAAGCGTCCTTGCGATGCGACACACCAACCTTGGCCAGATAGTACTCGGCCTTTTCCAGCGCTTCCTTTTTCGAAACGCCCAGCACGTGAACCGGCGCTTCGATGATGTTCTGCAGCGCTGTCATGTGCGACCACAGGTTGAAGTGCTGAAACACCATCGACAGCCGCGAGCGCATTCGCTGCAACTGCTTGGCGTCGGCCGCCTTGAGGCCGCCGTCCTTGTTCGGCACCAGCTTCAACTCTTCATTGTTGAGCAGGATCTTGCCGGCATGGGGCTGTTCGAGCAGGTTGATGCAGCGCAGAAAGGTGCTTTTGCCCGAGCCGCTGGAGCCGATGATACTGATGACATCGCCAGCTTTCGCGGTCAGGGAAACGCCCTTGATCACTTCGTGACTGCCATAGCGCTTGTGCAGGTCCTGGACTTCCAGTTTGTTCATGCTTTCGGTTCTCACAGAACGGTCAATCACTGAGCAGACGCCCGTGACGCAGCGCAGTACGCCCCGCCACTTTGGCCAGCCAGAAACCGGGTTGAGCGTAACGAAGCCGCTCGATGGCGAACAACACCCCGGCAGTATTCGCGCAAAGGGTGCTGACCTGATCGGACAGCGGGTCGATGACTTCGAACAGCGGATCGCCGACTTCGACCCTGTCGCCTGCGGCGCGCAGAAACGTCACCACGCCAGGATGCGGCGCATAGAGCAATTCAGTGCCTTCGAACGGCATGCCTTCGCAGGCTTCGTGCGCAGGCTGCGGCCAGTCACCACTGATGAAGCCCTGCTCGGCCAGAAACGCCAGAATACCCTCGGCGTGCGCTTCGGCCTGGGGCTTGCCAGTGTCGGCCTGACCACCCAGTTCGATAGTGGTCGACAGACAGGCCAATGGAATCTGTGCCTGCGGGAAGGCCTGTGACAGACGCAACCACGGCAGCGAGCAGGCTTCATCGAACGAGCTACCGCCGGAATCCTCGGCCAGCAGCGCCACCTGAACATTCAGGTGCGCCGACAGCGAACGCCACTGCGGCCAGTGTTGCGGCAAGGCATACATGTGCAGCGCGGCGTCGGCATCGCAATGCAGGTCGAGCACCACATCGGCGATGCAGGCGTGCTTGAGCAAAATGCGCTGCATGCCCTGCAACTCGGATTGCGCTGCGGGCAGGCTTTCGAGTGCCGTGGTCATCGCCTGACGAATCAAATGGATATTGGCACGCGGGTCATCGCCCAGCTGACCTTCCAGCAATTGGGCGACCGGCTCGCTCAGCTCGGTGAAGTCGCGGTTGAAATTCTTGCCGCTGCCGAACTCGAAACGCCCTTGGTGCGCGCCTTGCAGCAACTGCCCCAGGCCCAGCGGGTTGGCGACCGGCACCAGTTCGATGACGCCCGTCAGCGCGCCCTGCTGTTCCAGCTGGGTCAGGCGTTTTTTCAGTTCCCAGGCGGTGCGCATGCCAGGCAGCTCGTCAGCGTGCAGGCTGGCCTGAATGTAAGCTTTGCGCTCGCCGGTGCCGAAACGAAAGACACTGAGCGTGCGTTCGGTGCCGAGGGTGCCCCACGGCAATACATGATCGATTCTTTGCATTTCAGACCTTCCGTGGGGCGAGATAGCCCAGCCAGCGGCGTTCGGCGATCTTGAACAGCCGCACCAGAATGAATGTCAGGCACAGATAAAAAACGCCTGCGGTGACGTAGGCCTCGAAAGGCAGGTAGAACTGCGCGTTGACGGTGCGTGCCGCGCCGGTGATGTCGATCAGGGTGACGATGGACGCCAGACTGGTGGTCTGCAGCATCATGATCACCTCGTTGCTGTATTGCGGCAGTGCCCGGCGCAAGGCCGACGGCAGCAGAATGCGCCGATACATTTTCGCCTTCGACATGCCCATGGCCCGCGCCGCCTCGATTTCGCCGGCCGGCGTGGCCTTGAGGCTGCCGGCAATGATCTCGGCCGTGTAGGCGCTGGTATTGATGGCGAAGGCCAAACAGGCGCAGAAGGTTGCACTGGACAGCCACGGCCAAAAAAAGCTCTCGCGCACGGCCGCAAACTGAGCCAGGCCGTAATAGATCAGGAACAGCTGGACCAGCATCGGCGTGCCGCGAATCACGTAGGTGTACAGCCAGGCCGGCATATTGACCCAAGGGTTTTTCGAGACCCGCATCAGGCCCAGCGGCAGCGCCGCGAGCAGCCCGAACGCGAGAGAAATCGCCAGCAATTTGAGGGTCATCAGCAGACCGCCGAAGTACAGCGGCAGGCTGTCCCAGATCACGTTGTAGTCGAAGATCATAGGTCAGCCGCCCTGACGCCTACCGAGTAGCGTTTTTCCAGATAACGCAAAGCGAGCAGCGAAACACTGGTGATCACCAGGTACATCGCAGCAACCGCCAGGAATAAGGTAAAGGGTTCGCGGGTGGCATCGGCCGCCTGCTTGGCCTTGAACATCATGTCTTGCAGGCCGACCACGGAAATCAGCGCGGTGGCTTTGGTCAGCACCAGCCAGTTGTTGGTGAAACCGGGTATCGCCAGACGAATCATCTGCGGCACCAGAATGCGGAAGAACACCTTGCCGCTGCTCAGGCCATACGCCATGCCTGCCTCGGCCTGCCCCTTGGGGATGGCCATGAACGCGCCACGAAAGGTTTCCGAGAGGTACGCCCCGAAAATGAAGCCCAGCGTGCAGATGCCAGCCAGCAACGGATCGAGATCGATGTAGTCATCGAAACCCAAGAGCGGTGCCACACGGTTGAGCAGGTCCTGACCGCCGTAGAAAATCAGCAGAATCAGCACCAGATCAGGAATGCCGCGCACCACAGTGCTGTACAGATCGCCCAGCCAGGCAATCCAGCGCACCGGCGACAGACGAAGCGCCACGCCGATCAGACCGAGAACGATCGCCAGAGCCATCGACGACA
This sequence comes from Pseudomonas avellanae BPIC 631, assembly GCF_000444135.1. GTDB lineage: Bacteria > Pseudomonadota > Gammaproteobacteria > Pseudomonadales > Pseudomonadaceae > Aquipseudomonas > Aquipseudomonas avellanae. The sequence continues at coordinate 22,266 of NZ_ATDK01000065.1, read as the reverse complement.
GGGCCAGCTGCAACGTCAGCCAGGCACCTTCGAGGATGACAGCCCCGTAACCTTTCAACATGATGTGCGGTCCTCAAGCGTGGAATAAAAATGGCGCAACCCAGGCAATTCTGTTTGCGCCATTGATCAGGATCGGTACGAAGACTTACTTGCCGTAGATATCGAAGTCGAAATACTTGTCCTGGATGGCCTTGTACTTGCCGTTGGCGCGGATCGCGGCAATGGCAGCGTTGAGGCGGTCGAGGTTGGCCTTGTCGCCTTTGCGCACGGCGATGCCGATGCCGTCGCCGAAGTAGTTCGGGTCAGTGAACGCCGGGCCCACAAAGGCAAAGCCCTTGCCGGAGTCGGTTTTCAGGAAGCCGTCCTGCAGCAGCGTGGCGTCAGCGATGGTGCCGTCCAGACGACCTGCACCGATATCCAGGTAGATTTCGTTCTGCGAACCGTACGGCGTCACTTCAACGCCTTTAGGGGCGAGGACTTCACGGGCGAAACGTTCGTGGATCGAACCGCGCTGTACGCCGATCTTCTTGCCCTTGAGCTCGGCAAGGCTGTCGCTGACGGTCACGCCGTCCTTCATCACCAGGCGCGCCGGGGAATTGTAATACTTGCCGGTGAAATCAACGGACTTCTTGCGGTCGTCGGTGATCGACATCGACGACAGGATCGCGTCGATCTTGCGCACTTTGAGCGCCGGGATCAGGCCGTCGAACTCTTGCTCGACCCACGTGCACCTGGCTTTCATTTCTTCGCACAGCGCATTGCCGATGTCGTAGTCGAAACCGACGATGCTGCCGTCCGGCGCCTTGGACGCGAATGGAGGGTAAGCCGCCTCGATACCGATTTTCAGCGGTTTTTCGTCAGCGAACGTCGGCTGGGCGAGCACGGACAACGCCAGCGCGCCAATAAGCATGAGCTTTTTCATTTTCAGAACTCCATCGGTAAAGCGCAACAAGTGGCAAAGTGAGCAAGCGCCCACTGTGCGAAAGGACAATCTCGGGGGAGAGCGACGCCTGATGCGTGACACCGGGTTGGCGGGTCATCGACCTTCGACGAATGAGGGGCATTTTAACGACAGGCTCGAAGTCGATATTTCTTCAATGCGACAAGTAGTTACAGAAGCGCCTGAAAAGCCACCTTACGCTATTGACGGAGCATGCTTCTACTGATCCAGCAGCACAAGCCTAACCTATGGTTACAGCAAAAAGCGCGCCTATTATTGGCAAAGCCTTCTAATCCGGCAAGCCCAGCGTTGCACATGACTGATGAAACGCACTGATGCGTCGCGTTTTCCTACAAATAAACCCAGCGACGTCCCACAACGAAGCATTGCCCTGCAACAGCGGGTAAACCGGTAACAACTCGATATATATCCCATTTTTATCAACAGAAATCAGCGCAGACAAAAACGCCCCGCCCGGTTTTCACCGAACGGGGCGCCTTCACTCATCGACCGGTCAGGCCGCGCTCATGCTCTTGTGCGTTTCGATCAGGTGCTGCACCACGCCCGGATCGGCCAGGGTGGAGATATCGCCCAGCGCGTCGTACTCGGCGGTGGCGATCTTGCGCAGGATGCGGCGCATGATCTTGCCCGAACGGGTTTTCGGCAGGCCGGGTGCCCACTGGATGAAGTCCGGGGAGGCAATCGGGCCGATTTCCTTGCGCACCCAGTTACGCAGTTCGGTGCGCAGCGCATCGCTCGGCTCTTCGCCGGCATTCAGGGTGACGTAGACGTAGATGCCCTGCCCTTTCAGATCGTGCGGCACACCGACCACAGCGGCTTCGGCGACTTTCGGGTGCGCAACCATCGCGCTCTCGATCTCGGCTGTGCCCATCCGGTGGCCTGATACGTTGAGCACATCGTCCACGCGCCCGGTGATCCAGTAGTAGCCGTCTTCATCGCGACGGGCACCGTCACCGGTGAAGTACATGCCCCGGAAGGTCTTGAAGTAAGTGTCGACGAACCGGTCATGGTCGCCGTACAGCGTGCGCGACTGACCTGGCCAGGAATCGAGAATCACCAGATTGCCCTCGGCCGCGCCTTCGATAAGGTTACCCAGGTTATCCACCAGCGCCGGAATCACGCCGAAGAACGGCCGAGTGGCCGAGCCCGGCTTCAGCGCCGTTGCACCTGGCAGCGGGCTGATCAGAATGCCGCCGGTTTCGGTCTGCCACCAAGTGTCGACAATCGGGCAGTTCTGCTTGCCGACGGTGTTGTAGTACCAGCCCCAGGCTTCCGGGTTGATCGGCTCGCCCACCGAACCCAACAGGCGCAGGCTGGAACCGTCCGCACCTTCGACGGACTTGGTGCCTTCGGCCATCATGGCGCGAATCGCGGTCGGGGCGGTGTAGAGGATGTTGACCTTATGCTTGTCGATGATCTTCGACACGCGAGTGATGTCCGGGTAGTTCGGCACACCTTCAAACAGCAGCGTGGTCGCGCCATTGGCCAGCGGGCCATAGACGATGTAACTGTGCCCGGTGACCCAGCCAACGTCGGCAGTGCACCAGTAGATTTCGCCCGGCTTGTAGTCGAACACGCGCTCGTGTGTGAGCGCGGCGTAGAGCAGATAGCCCGCCGTGGTGTGCAGCACGCCTTTGGGTTTGCCGGTCGAGCCTGAGGTGTAAAGGATGAACAGCGATTCTTCCGCGCCCATCTCTTTGGGTGCGCAGGTGCTGGACGCCACTTCAAGCAGCGCGTGATACCAGATGTCGCGGTGACGGTTCCACTCGATCTCGCCGCCGGTGCGCTTGCAGACGATAACCTTCTGCACGCTGCTGGTTTCCGGGTTGGTCAGGGCGCGGTCGACGTTGGCCTTGAGCGGGGTCTTTTTACCGCCACGCAGGCCTTCGTCGGCGGTGATCACCACCTTGGAGCTGCAATCGATGATCCGCCCCGCCAGTGCTTCCGGCGAGAAACCGCCGAACACCACCGAGTGAATCGCACCGATCCGGGCGCACGCCAGCATGGCGACCACAGCCTCGGGGATCATCGGCATATAGATGGTGACAACGTCGCCACGGTGCACGTCCTGGCCGCGCAGGGCGTTGGCGAATTTGCAGACTTCTTCGTGCAGCTCGCGGTAGGTGATTTCGCGGTGCTCGGAAGGGTCGTCGCCTTCCCAGATGATGGCGATGGTGTCGCCGCGCTCGGCCAGGTGACGGTCCAGGCAGTTGTAGGCAACGTTCAACGTGCCATCGGCAAACCATTTGATGTCGACGCGATGGTCGTCGAACGAGGTCTGCTTGACCACGCTGAACGGCTTGATCCAGTCGAGGCGCTGCGCCTGCTCACGCCAGAAACCATCCGGGTTGACCACCGACTGCTGGTACATGGCCTTGTAGGTCGCCTCATCCGTCAGCGTAGTCGCTGCGACTTCTGGGCGGACGGGGTACAGGGAAGCTGCACTCATCTTGGTTACCTCGGTGGATAGTTGTTGTTTTATGCACCCGTTGTATCCCGCCCTACCCGGCGGAGCCATTCGACATTGGTATTACCGGGCGGGGCCGGAGCGGCAAGCTCAACAGCTTGAAGCTTGCAGCTGCCCTCAGGATTATTACCGTTTTGATGAAAGCGCTTATCCAAGGTCTTTATATATGTGGCATCACGACGCGCCTAGAATCCATTTCGCCAACAAGGCAAACATCAGTTGCCCCCACGCAGCTCGCTTCAACTATCAGACAGCGCTCGCACATAACGTTGAAAAACGTGATGCGGCCGCTCTCACCCTCAAAAAGGTAAAACACAATGAAAGCTTTATTAGTGGCATTGGCACTTTGCGGTGTCAGCAGCTTGGCTATGGCCGAAGAATCGCAAACGAAAGTGGCCGTCCAGCAGGCCCGTGTCGAGCAGTACACCTACGGCACTCACCTGGACATCGCCCGGGTCATTTCCATCAGCCAGATCCCCAGCGTTTGCGAAGTGGTGCCGGCACGCATGGTCTACGAAGACTCGCAGGGCGCGCGGCACACCATGAGTTATCAGGTGATGGGCAACGGCTGCAGTAACGGTTGATGCTGCAACGGATGCACGACGCCTTGCAGACACTGACTGCGAGGCGCATGCACCGCATTAGTTGTCGTCCAGAGGTTTATCTGAAGTCTGATTTAATGTCCGCTTGCCTCGCTCTTTGCCTAACTCATGGTCGCGCAACTTGTTGGCAATGGTTGTATGCGACACACCCAGACGTTTGCCCAACTGGCGACTGCTGGGGTATTGCGCATATAACTGCTCCAGAACCGACCGTTCAAAACGGCCGACAATCGCGTCCAGCCCGCCCTCCAGTGACACCTCGCTCAAGCCCTGGCGCACGCCGTAATCGGGCAATCGAATATGCTCGGCCTGCACCTTGCCGCCGTCACAAAGCGAAACGGCCTGAAACAATACGTTTTCCAGTTGCCGGACATTGCCGGGCCAATGGTATTGACTCAAACGCTTGAGCGCCGCGGGCGTCATGCGTGGCAACGCGCAGCCAATCTGTCGGCTGGCGTGATCGAGAAAGTGCTCCACCAGCGGCTCAAGGCCGTCCAGACAATCGCGCAGCGGCGGGATGTGCAGCGACAGCACATTGAGGCGATGGTAGAGGTCCTGGCGGAATTCGCCTCTGGCGCACAGCTGCGAGAGGTCAACCTGCGTCGAACACATCACCCGCACGTCGAGAAACATGTCTTCGTCACTGCCGACCCGGCGAAAGCTGCCGTCCTGAATGAAGCGCAGCAGCTTGGCCTGCATGCGCGCACTCAGCTCACCTACGCCATCCAGAAACAACGTGCCGCCAGCGGTCAGCTCCAATAGACCCAGTCGGCCTTCAACCCGCGCGCCCTCGAACGCGCCGGGCTCATAGCCGAACAATTCGATCTCGGCCATGGACTCCGAGAGCCCGGCACAATTGAGCGCCATCAGGGGTGACTGGCCGCGTGGGCTGGCGAGGTGGCAGGCGCGGGCGAGCAACTCCTTGCCCGTGCCGGTTTCGCCTTCGATCAGCAGCGGCGCGTCCCGCGGTGCCATGCGCCGTGCTTCACGGACCACAGCAGCCATGACCTTCGAGCTCTGAAAGATACTGTCGAAGCCGCGCAATTCCTGCTTGCGCACATGATAGATGCGCTCGCCGACCCGGTCAGCGCGGTGCAGGGTCAGCACGGCGCCAGCCATGGCCTCGCTGTCGTCGTGCTCGGACTGCAACGGCGCGATGTCGGCGAGAAACACGTCGCCGCGCACCTTGACCCGCAGGCCGTTGATCCGCGACTGACTGGCACGCACCAGCGCTGGCAGATCGAAGTCCTCGGCATACCGCGACAACGCGATCCCCGGCACTTCATCGACCCGCACCCCCAGCAACTGCGCAGCAGCGCGGTTGGCGGCAACGATGGCGCCGGCCATGTCGATGGACAACACCGGAAACTCCAGCGCGCCAAGTAAGGCATTGAGTTCCATGTGCCGCCGCTCGCTGGGCATCAACCCGACGCGCTTGACGCCGAACACGCCGGTGATCGCCTCGAATTTCGGACGCAACGCCTGAAACTGCAGGTTGATCAGGTTCGGGCAAAACAGATAGATCGCGTCACCGTGCTCGCCGCCCACTTCACCGCGAGCCACGTTGACGCCATAGGCGACCAGCAGATCGAGGATGTCACGAAGAATGCCGATGCGGTTCTGGCAATGGACCTTGATGCGCATGAGTGGTCTGTTCCTGTGAACGTCATTGGTTTTTAAAGCGGCAGGTTTTTTTGAACATGACAAACTTTTCCGTCAACAATACGTTACAAAAAGGCATTGCGCGAGTGAGCCCAGCGCTTGATTCGAGGCTGAAATAAAGCATTCGTAAAGTTTTCGTTACGAAATTGCCAGCTAACGACGGACGTCCGCAGTTCTCGCCCACTGACTGCCCCGCAAAACCGGGTTATTGCTGTAGTCAGGCGCTATAAAAACAACAGTCTTCGAGGAGATCAGCATGGCCAAGACGCACTACGTGGCACGCGAACCGGACGCTTCGGGCTTCATCGACTATCCGGCGGCCGAGCATGCGGTATGGAACACGCTGATCACTCGGCAGATGAAGATCATCGAAGGCCGTGCCTGTCAGGAATACCTGGACGGCATCGAGCAGTTGGCCCTGCCCCACGATCGCATTCCGCAGTTGGGCGACATCAACAAGGTGCTCGGTGCGACCACTGGCTGGCAGGTTGAACGAGTGCCAGCGCTGATCCCCTTTCAGACATTTTTCGAGCTGCTGGCCAGCAAGCGTTTTCCGGTGGCGACCTTTATTCGCACCGAACAAGAACTGGACTACCTGCAGGAACCGGACATTTTTCACGAGATATTCGGTCACTGCCCGCTGCTGACCAACCCGTGGTTCGCCGAATTTACCCACACTTACGGCAAACTTGGCCTCAGCGCGAACAAGGAACAACGGGTTTACCTCGCCCGGCTGTACTGGATGACCATTGAATTCGGCCTGGTCGACACGCCACACGGGCGGCGAATCTACGGCGGTGGCATTCTTTCTTCGCCCAAGGAGGCGGTGTACAGCCTGTCGTCGGCCCCCGAACATCAGCCGTTCGACCCGCTTGAAGCGATGCGTACGCCGTACCGCATCGACATTCTGCAGCCACTGTATTTTGTCTTGCCTGACCTCAAGCGCCTGTTCGATCTGGCCCGCGAGGACATCATGGCGATGGTCGAACACGGTATGCAGATGGGCTTGCACGCGCCCAAATTCCCCCCTAAAACCAAAAGCCACGCGGCCTGACTGCGGCCAGGCATCTGAAAAGGACACCCTGTTTATGAGTACATTGAATCAAGCCCACTGCGAAGCCTGCAGCGCCGGCGCCCCGCAAGTCAGCGAAGCCGAACTGCCGGAACTGCTCAGGCAGATCCCGGACTGGAACATCGAAGTGCGCGACAGCGTGATGCAACTGGAAAAAGTGTTTCTGTTCAAGAATTTCAAATTCGCTTTGGCGTTCACCAATGCGGTGGGCGAGATTGCCGAGGCCGAAGGCCATCATCCTGGCCTGCTGACCGAGTGGGGCAAAGTAACCGTTACCTGGTGGAGCCACTCGATCAAAGGGCTGCATCGCAACGATTTCATCATGGCGGCGCGCACCGATGAAGTGGCGGCAAAGGCCGAAGGTCGCAAATAAAAAACCGGGGAAACGGACCGTGTTTACGGGGCGTTGCCCTGAACAATAACGCGGTCCACTGCCTCGCAAGGCTCGGTCCAAGACAGTAAAAAGCCGATTTTGTTTCGCAGAATGACCATTGAGGGTAAAAAAATATCCTGATTGTCATTTTCAGTGGGGTATCCTGCGCAGGCTTTTTTAAAAGCACGGTTCTATCTGCAACCCCTTGCGAGGAGCGACGACGATGCATGAAATCCCTAACTTCCCACCAGGCCAACAGGAACCACAGCAGTCGACTCTGGCTCAACAAGAGCTGGGGCAACCTGTCGCAATGAAAGCAGCACCCTCGGCTCAAGACAGCCAGAAAGCCGGAAGCAAAGACTGAAGGCGATTGTTTTCAGGCGTATCGAAAAACGGTCTTGCCGATTTTCAATACGCCTGGAAAACCAGCAACAGGCAGACACAGACGTTATGAGTAACTTCAGCGAAACCCAGGCCAATGCCCTGATCGGCACTGCCGAGAAAATGATCGAAATCTGGTCACGTCTCAGCCCGGAAAAACAGAGCGCCCTGCTCGCCCGCTTCGGCACCCAGAAAAACGCACTGGCCGCCCTTGTGACAACCCAGCTCGTAGCCCCAGCGAACAAATAGCCCTTCTTTCGCCGTTTATTTCAATCTGTTGCACCTGCATCGCCAGATGCGTCGGTATGATGAGCACTTCGAGAGCTTGCTAAGGGTTTTCCCTGCCCGCTCGAAAGCCACGCCTGCACAGAACGAAAGCCTGCCCCATGCCCCAGACACAGCAAACCACGCCGCAACCGCCGATGGCCGTCACCCAGACCGTCGTTTCCATCGTGATGTTCACGTTCATCGGCTACCTGAATATCGGTATTCCGCTCGCCGTCCTGCCCGGCTATGTCCACAGCGACCTGGGCTTCGGCGCGGTCATCGCCGGGCTGGTGATCAGCGTGCAGTACCTGGCGACGCTGATCAGCCGGCCGTGGGCGAGCCGCATCATCGACAATCTGGGCAGCAAGAAAGCCGTGCAGATCGGCCTGACCGGCTGCGGGTTGAGCGGTGTGTTCATGCTGGTGCCGGTCTGGCTGGACGCCTGGCCGATGGCGAGCCTGGTGATTCTATTGATTGGCCGGGTGATTCTTGGCAGCGCGGAAAGCCTGGTGGGCTCCGGCTCGATTGGCTGGGGCATCGGCCGGGTCGGCGCGCAGAACACTGCCAAGGTGATTTCCTGGAACGGCATCGCCAGCTATGGCGCACTGGCCATCGGCGCGCCACTGGGCGTGTGGATGGTCGATTCACTTGGATTGTGGACAGTGGGCGTGAGCATCATGCTGCTGTGCGCGCTGGGCCTGTACCTGACCTGGCACAAGGAAGCCGCGCCGATTGTGCACGGTGAACGACTGCCGTTCATGCACGTGCTGGGGCGGGTGTTTCCGCACGGCATGGGTCTGGCGCTGGGTGGCATCGGTTTCGGCACCATCGCAACCTTTATTACCCTGTATTACGCGAGCAATCACTGGCCGAACGCAGCGCTTTGCCTGACCCTGTTTGGTGGCAGCTTTATCGCTGCACGCCTGCTGTTCGGCAACCTGATCAACCGCCTGGGCGGCTTTCGGGTCGCGATTGTCTGCCTGTCGGTAGAGACGCTAGGGCTGCTATTGCTGTGGATGGCGCCAACGCCCGGCCTGGCGCTGGCCGGTGCAGCCTTGACCGGCTTCGGCTTCTCACTGGTGTTCCCGGCGCTGGGCGTGGAAGCGGTGAATCTGGTTCCGGCCTCCAGTCGCGGTGCGGCGGTGGGCGCTTATTCGCTGTTCATCGACCTGTCATTGGGCATCACCGGCCCACTGGCAGGCGCGATTGCCGCAGGCTTTGGCTTTGTCTCGATCTTCCTGTTTGCAGCGCTGGCGTCACTTACCGGGCTGGGGCTGAGCGTTTATCTGTACAAGCAGGCGCAGGCGTTGCGCCAGTAATGATCGGTCCGGTCATCGTTCCCGCGCTTGAGCGTGGTAACGCTCTGCGTCGCCAAGAGGACGCGGAGCGTCCAGAAAGGCATGCGACGCGGAGCGCCGCACGATAGTTGCGATTATCGTTCCCGCGCTCCAGCGTGGTAACGCCGTTCTGGACGCTCTGCGTCCGATCTTGAAGGGCCGGTCGTACTCAGAAATCCACTTTTCCGCGACCGGCCTTGATCGAACCGCGTTTGCTCTTGGACTCCAGCCTTCGGGTCTTGGACCCCAGAGTCGGTCGTGTGGGGCGGCGTTTCTTTTCGACTTTGGCGGCGTTGACGATCAGCTCACTCAGGCGCAGCAACGCATCGGCGCGGTTCTGCTCCTGGGTGCGGTACTGCTGGGCCTTGAGCACGATCACGCCATCGCTGGTAATCCGGCTGTCACTCAGCGCCAGCAACCGCTCTTTATAGAACGGCGGCAACGACGAGGCGTTGATGTCGAACCGCAAGTGCATGGCGCTGGAGACCTTGTTGACGTTCTGCCCACCCGCGCCCTGTGCGCGAATGGCAGTCAACTCGATCTCGGCGTCCGGCAAATGGACATTGTTGGAAATCACCAGCATCAGGGCATCTTCTTTTCTGCAACAGGCACGGTTATTTGCCAGTCTCGGCATTCACGACAACGCTACGCCTGTTTTTGGCTCGGTAACACACCCACATCACCGCCAGCCATACCGGTATCGCGTACACCGAGATCTGGATGCCGGGGATCATCAGCATGATGCCGAGAATGAACACCACAAACGCCAGGCAAACGTAGTTGCCATACGGATACCACAGCGCCTTGAACAGCGGCACCTGCCCGGTGCGATTCATGTGCTGGCGGAATTTCAGGTGCGAGTAGCTGATCATCGCCCAGTTGATCACCAGCGTGGCCACCACCAGTGACATCAGCAACTCCAGCGCCTGTTGCGGCACGAAGTAGTTGAGCAGCACGGCCACCAGCGTCACGGCGGCAGGCGCGAAAATCGCCTTGACCGGCACGCCACGTTTATCAACCTGCGCCAGCGCCTTGGGCGCATCGCCCTGCTCGGCCATGCCCACCAGCATGCGGCTGTTGCAATAGGTGCCGCTGTTGTAGACCGACAGCGCTGCGGTCAGCACCACGAAGTTGAGGATATGCGCCGCCGCATCGCTGCCCAGCATCGAGAACACCTGCACAAACGGGCTGCCGCTGTAGGAATCGCCCGAGGCATTTAGGCTGGCCAGCAGGCTGTCCCAAGGCGTCAGCGACAACAGCACCACCAGTGCGCCGATGTAGAAAATCAGGATGCGGTAGATGACCTGATTGATCGCCTTGGGGATTACGGTCTTCGGCTGTTCGGCCTCGGCAGCGGTAAAGCCGAGCATTTCCAGGCCACCGAACGAAAACATGATGATCGCCAACGCCATCACCAACCCGCCGACGCCATTGGGGAAGAATCCGCCATGCTCCCAGAGGTTGCTGACCGATGCCTGCGGGCCGCCGCTGCCGCTGACCAGCATGTAACTGCCCAGCGCGATCATGCCGATGATCGCCACCACCTTGATGATCGCAAACCAGAACTCGGTCTCGCCGAACACCTTGACGTTGGTCAGGTTGATGGCGTTGATCAACACGAAGAACACCGCCGCCGACACCCAGCTCGGGATGTGCGGCAACCAGTAATGAATGTATTTGCCGACAGCGGTCAGCTCCGACATGCCCACCAGAATGTACAGCAGCCAGCAGTTCCAGCCCGACAGAAACCCGGCGAAACCGCCCCAGTAGTTGTGCGCAAAATGGCTGAACGACCCGGCCACCGGCTCTTCGACAATCATCTCGCCGAGCTGGCGCATGATCATGAAGGCGATGAAGCCACAGATCGCATAACCGAGAATCATCGAAGGCCCGGCCGATTTCAGCACGCCCGCCGACCCTAGAAACAAACCCGTGCCGATTGCGCCGCCCAGAGCGATCAGCTGGATATGCCGATTCTTCAGACCACGTTTCAATTCGCCCGAGGGTGCAGTTGTTTCACTCATTCGATAGCCACCTGATTGTTCTTGTTCTGTGACGGAAAAGGACCTGCCGCGCTCGTGACGCAACAGAATTGCAGCACTCCGAGCGAGTGGCCCGAAGCGTTGAACAGCAGTGATTCACAGAAAAAAGCGCAGCATTGTACACCTGCAGGCAGATCGAGACTCAAAACAGGGAAATGGATGCCCAAGGGCTGTGTGACAACGTTTTTCACACTGCCAGAAACAAAAACGCCAGCCTCAAGGACTGGCGTTGCCGCTTATTCACACCACTCAATCACTCAGGCTTGCGACGACCGAAGCCAGGACGCTGACCCGAGCCTGCCGGTGGACCGCGACGCTTGCCTGACGGCGCATCATCGTTGACCAGCTTGATGCCGACACGCTTGGGCCCAGGCTTGGCCGGGCGCTTGTTCATCTCGCTCGGACGCTCGGCGACCGGTGTGCCACGGCTGTTGTCAGCCGGGCGCGGCGCACGCGAACCGGGCTTGCCCGAGTCCTTGCGCGCAGGACGCTGAGTCGAATCGCCGCCACGCGGACGATCACGCTCGCTGCCGGTGATCTGCGGCTGACGCGGCGTACGATCGCCGGTCGCCGGAGCGCCAGCCGCAGGACGCAGCGTGCGAACAACGCGTTCGCCTTTGCCCAGCGGGCGCGACGATTGACGTTGCAGACGCTCCATCTTGTCCTTGGTCTTGGCGTTCATCTGCGGCTGAGCCACAGGTTGCAGACCGACTTCGGCAGACAGAATGTCGACTTCGTACTGGCTCATTTCGCGCCAGCGGCCCATCGGCAGGTCGGAGTTGAGGAACACCGGCCCGTAACGCACGCGCTTCAGGCGGCTGACCACCAGCCCCTGGGATTCCCACAGGCGACGCACTTCGCGGTTACGGCCTTCCATCACCACGCAGTGGTACCAGTGGTTGAAGCCTTCGCCGCCCGGAGCCTGCTTGATGTCGGTAAAACGGGCAGGGCCGTCTTCGAGAATCACGCCGTTCTTGAGGCGCAGCAGCATGTCGTCATCGACTTCGCCACGCACACGCACCGCGTACTCACGGTCCATTTCGAACGAGGGGTGCATCAAGCGGTTGGCGAGTTCACCGTCGGTGGTGAACATCAGCAGCCCGGTGGTGTTGATGTCGAGACGACCGATGTTGATCCAGCGGCCTTCTTTGGGGCGCGGCAGACGATCGAACACGGTCGGACGGCCTTCCGGGTCGTCACGGGTGCAGATTTCGCCATCGGGCTTGTTGTACATGATGACGCGACGGACCGTTTCGGCCGCTTCTTCGCGCTTGATGACGCGACCATCGACACTGATGGCGTCATGCAGATCGACGCGTTGACCGAGGGTCGCGTCCTTGCCATTGACCTTGATACGGCCCTGGGTAATCCAGGCCTCTACGTCACGGCGTGAACCGACGCCAATGCGCGCCAGAACCTTCTGCAGCTTTTCGCCTGCGGGTCCGATTTCCTGGCTGTCCTGCTTGTCTTTTTCACTCATCTGGGCACCTCCCGGTGTGTCGAATCAGGGCTGACCGAGAACCGGTGAGACCTGTGCCCGGCGCGCTGTGGATAGCGGCAAGGCGAAATACTTGATAGCCCGGGCGACCACTGATCGCCGAGGGTCGGCCATCATACGCCTCTGCGCTGATTTAAGCATCCAGCGTCAGAGACAAATGCCGGCGTCACTTCTTCTTTTTGCGACCGGCGGTCTTGAGCTTCACCAGCCGCTTGGCGGACTCATCAAGCACCGTGCGCTTGTCGTCCTTGTCGAGCTTCTTCCAGGCTTTGATTTCGCGCTTGCTGCGACCGCAACCCAGGCAAATGTCATCATCGAATTTGCACAGGCTGATGCAGGGGTTCCTGGTCGAACTCATGGGCAGCGGTTCTCATGGCGAGGGATATCAGATGTGACCGTGGCGTGGCGGATGAATTCGACCGAAGTGCGCTGGGCATTGTGCACGATAATTCTGATTATCGTTCCGCACGCTCCAGCGTGGGAATGCAGTTCTCGACGCTCTGCGTCGCAAGAGGACGCGGAGCGTCCAGAAAAGCGTTACCACACGGAGCGTGGGAGCGATAATCATCAGTCAGACCTCATCGTCGCCTTTGCCGTCCTCAGCCTCCGGCTCCGCGCGCAACAGGTCGTCGAAATCGGTCTTGAGGCCTTGTTCCATCGAGTCCAGTTCGACCAACAAGGTACGGAAGCTGGTTTCGTCGCGAGGCGCTTCGGGCTCTGCGTCCGGGTCGAGGCTGGCGTCGGCCAGGGCTTGCAGGTGCGCAGGTACCGGGGCGTCTTCGAAGTCGAGGACGGGCTCGGTTTCCATCTCGCGCAGGTCGGCCAGCGGCGGCAGTTCGTCGAGGCTTTTCAGGTTGAAGTGGTCCAGAAAACCCTTGGTGGTGGCAAACATCGCCGGTTTGCCGGGCACGTCGCGGTAGCCCACCACGCGGATCCACTCGCGCTCCAGCAGGGTCTTGACGATGTGGCTGTTCACCGCAACGCCGCGCACGTCTTCGATTTCGCCACGGGTGATCGGCTGGCGATAAGCAATCAAGGCCAGGGTTTCCAGCATGGCGCGGGAGTAACGCTGCGGCCGTTCTTCCCACAGCCGCCCGACCCAAGGTGAAAACCGGTCACGAATCTGCAAGCGATAACCCGAAGCAACTTCCTTGAGTTCGAACGCACGCCCCTCGCAGGATTTGCGCAGCATTTCCAGCGCCTTCTTGAACACCGGCGGCTCGGGACGCTCGCCTTCTTCAAACAGCTCGTAAAGCCGCTCCAGGGTCTGCGGCTTTCCGGAGGCCAGCAGAAACGCTTCGAGCAACGGGGCCAGTTCGCGGGGTTCGTTGAGGTTCATGGGTGTGTTCTTGCTCTACTCGGCTCGCGCCCGGACATGGATCGCCGCAAAGGGCTCGTTTTGGACCAGCTCGACAAGGGACTCCTTGACAAGCTCAAGCACAGCCATAAATGTCACGACCACACCCAGACGCCCTTCTTCTGCGGTAAACAGCTCGGCAAACGGCACGAAACCGCCGCCCTTGAGACGCTCCAGGACGTCGCTCATGCGCTCGCGCGTCGACAGCGCCTCGCGGCTGACCTGATGGCTTTCGAACATGTCGCCGCGGTGCAGCACTTCGGCCATGGACATCAGCACTTCTTCAAGACTGACGTCCGGCAACAGCTTGCGCGCACGGGCTTCAGGGGCGTCGAGTTTCGGCACGATGACGTCGCGGCCGACCCGTTTCAAGCCGTCTATGCCCTCGGCTGCCGCCTTGAAGCGCTCGTATTCCTGCAGGCGGCGAATCAGTTCGGCACGTGGATCGCCCTCTTCCTCTTCGATTTCCGCCGAGCGCGGCAGCAGCATGCGCGACTTGATCTCGGCCAGCATGGCGGCCATCACCAGGTATTCCGCCGCGAGCTCCAGGCGCACGGTTTTCATCAGCTCGACATAACCCATGTACTGCTTGGTGATTTCGGCCACCGGGATGTCGAGGATGTCGATGTTCTGTTTGCGAATCAGGTACAGCAGCAGGTCGAGCGGCCCCTCGAACGCTTCGAGAAAAACCTCGAGCGCATCCGGCGGAATGTAAAGGTCCAACGGCATCTGCGTGACCGCACGCCCGTAGACCAGCGCGAACGGCAGTTCCTGCTGGGCATCGGCCTGGCTGTCTGCGGCCTCGACGACGGTCATTAAGCGCGGTCACCGAACGGGGTCGGGTCACCACAACCGACACGAACGATCTGCGGCTCGCCCTCGGACAGATTAATGACGGTGGACGCCGAAATACCGCCGATCCCGCCATCGATGATCAGGTCCACGTGATGCTCGAGAATCTGGCGCATTTCGTAGGGATCGCTGAGCGGCACGGTGTCACCCGGCATGATCAGGCTGACGCTCATCAGCGGCTCGCCCAGTTGCTCCAGCAACGCCTGGGCGATGGGATGGCTCGGCACACGCAGGCCAATGGTGCGGCGCTTGGGGTGCAGGATCAGGCGCGGCACTTCGCGGGTGGCGTTGAGAATAAAGGTGTAAGGCCCTGGCGTGTGCGCCTTGAGCGCACGGAACGCGCCGGTGTCGACCTTGGCAAACAGCCCCAGTTGCGACAGGTCGCAGCACATCAGGGTGAAATTGTGCTTGTCGTCCAGCTGACGCAGGCGGCGGATACGCTCGATGGCGCTCTTGTCGCCGATCTGGCAACCCAGCGCGTAGGAGGAATCTGTCGGGTAGACCACCAGCCCGCCGGCTTTTATGATTTCCGCGGCCTGTTTGATCAGGCGCGGCTGCGGGTTTTCCGGATGGACCTGGAAAAATTGACTCACGTTAACTTCCTGTTCAGACGGCGGCAGTAGGCTGTTCATGTTTGAATCTGCACCATAAAGGCGGTAGATCCTCAGGCACCGGACGGTAAGTGCCGATCTCGCCCCAGTTGCCGGGACCGTGGAAGTCGCTGCCGGCCGAAACCAGCAGACCGAACTCGCGGGCAAGGATGGCCAGGGTGCCGACCTGATCGGCAGGTTGCATGCCATTGACCACTTCGATGGCGTGGCCACCGGCCTGGACGAAATCGCCGACCAGTTTACGCCGTTTACTGCGGGTAAAGTCATAATGCGAAGGATGCGCGAGGCTGACCCATGCGCCCGAGGCGCGCAACGTGGCCACGGTGTCTTCCAGCGTCGGCCAGTGCTGCTTGACATCGCCCAGCTTGCCGGCCCCCAGCCATTTGCGAAACGCTTCGGCGCGATCCTTGACGAAACCTGCGCGCACCATGAAGTCGGCGAAGTGCGGACGCGCGGGCGCATTGCCGCTGTCACCCAGCTCTTGCTGGATGGCCCGGGCACCTTCCAGCGCGCCAGGCATACCTTTGATCGCCAATTTACGACTGATTTCTTCAGCGCGCAGCCAGCGCCCTTCATGCAGACGGGCGATGGCTTCGGTCAATGCCGGGGCCTGAGTGTCGAATCCGTAGCCCAGCACATGAATGGTCGCGCCGCCCCAGGTGCAGGACAGCTCGACCCCGTTGACCAGCTGCATACCCAGTGAATGCGCCGCTGTACGGGCCTCTTCAAGCCCTTCGAGGGTGTCGTGGTCGGTCAGCGAAAGGACGCGCACGCCGTATTCATGAGCACGGGCAACCAGCGCCGTGGGCGAGAGTGCCCCGTCGGAGGCGGTGCTGTGGCAATGCAGGTCAACATTCATAGTGGTGCTTTCGTGTTCATTGATGTTTGTTATTATGCCGCCACATCCTGCTTCTGGCTGCCATTGTGAAACAATTCATCGACTTCATCCCGCTGCTCCTGTTTTTCATCGTCTACAAAACCGAGCCGCGTGCCGTGGATATCCTCGGCAACAGTTACACGTTCGGTGGCATATTCAGCGCAACGGCCATGCTCATCATCAGTTCGGTGGTGGTCTACGGCATTCTTTACATCAAGCAGCGCAAGCTGGAAAAGAGCCAATGGCTGACGCTCGTCGCCTGCCTGGTGTTCGGCAGCCTGACGCTGGCTTTTCACAGCGAAACCTTCCTGAAGTGGAAAGCCCCGGTGGTCAACTGGCTGTTTGCCGTGGCCTTCGCCGGCAGTCACTTCATCGGTGACCGCCCGCTTATCCAGCGCATCATGGGCCACGCACTGACCCTGCCGGCGGCCATCTGGACCAGGCTGAACATCGCCTGGATCATCTTCTTCCTGTTCTGCGGCGCGGCCAACCTGTACGTGGCGTTCACTTATCAGGAATTCTGGGTCGACTTCAAAGTGTTCGGCAGCCTGGGCATGACCCTGATTTTCCTGGTCGGCCAGGGGATCTACCTGTCGCGCCATCTGCACGACACCACACCCAATACGCCCAAATCCGAGGACTGACATGCTCTACGCAATCATCGCCACTGACGTCGAAAACTCGCTGGAAAAGCGCTTGAGTGTACGCCCTGCACACCTTGAACGCCTGAACGCGCTCAAGGATGCCGGCCGCTTGGTACTGGCCGGCCCACATCCGGCGGTCGAGAGCAACGATCCGGGCGCTGCCGGTTTCAGCGGCAGCCTGGTTGTCGCCGAGTTCGAATCCTTGAGCGCAGCGAAAACCTGGGCCGAAGCCGACCCGTACGTTGCAGCTGGCGTCTACGCCAACGTCGTGGTCAAGCCGTTCAAGCAAGTGCTGCCCTGATCCCCCCTGCAAAAACCTTGCACCGCTCTGTTTGTATTGAAGCAGAGCGGTGTCGCTTGCGCCGCCCTTGCTCATATTTCCCGACGCCCTGCCGATAACCTGCTCAATGTGCGAATTTACACGGTTCGGTAAAAGGGAATTCAGATGCGTTCAGGTACGTGGTGTCTGTGGGCGGTGTTGATGGCGACGGGTGTGCCGGTAAACGCCGAGACGGTTAATGAAACCGGTGCAGTTCAGCCTTTGCACCTGCCTACCCCCGCCAACCAGATTGCCGACCTGCAGTTGCGCCTCAAGGACAGCGAGCGTCAGCGCGACGAGCTGACACAACAGTTGCAGAACGCCAACCCGGAGCGCGACACCGCGCTGTTGACGCGCTTGCGCCAAGAGAACCAAAAGCTCAAGTTGCAGCTCAAAGAAGCATTGTCGGCCGCGCCTCCGCGCTTGCTGACCGAGCAGCAACAATGGTTCGTCGCGGGCGGTGGCGTTGCGATGTTCGCCCTTCTCTGCGGTATATTGATCAGCGGTTGGCGTAGGCAACGTCGGCAGTGGCTAAATTGAGTGAGTCATGAGCGAGCTGTTACTAATTGATGATGATCAGGAGCTGTGCGAACTTCTGTGCAGTTGGCTGAGCCAGGAAGGTTTTCAGGTACGCGCCTGTCACGACGGGACCAGCGCACGTCAGGCTCTGGCCGAGGCTGCTCCGGCTGCCGTGGTGCTGGATGTGATGCTGCCCGACGGCAGCGGCCTGGAACTGCTCAAGCAATTGCGCGCCGACCATCCCGACCTGCCCGTGGTCATGCTTTCGGCACGCGGCGAGCCGCTGGACCGCATTCTGGGCCTTGAACTGGGCGCTGATGATTACCTGGCAAAACCCTGCGACCCCCGCGAACTCACCGCCCGGCTGCGCGCTGTGCTGCGCCGCAGCCACCCCGTCGCGTCGTCCACGCAACTCGAGCTGGGCGACCTGACGTTCAGCCCGATGCGCGGCGTGGTGAGTGTCGATGAGAAAGAACTGACCCTGACCGTGTCCGAGAGCCGTTTGCTCGAAGCGCTGATGCGCCAGCCCGGCGAACCGGTGGACAAGCAGGAACTGGCGCAACTGGCACTGGGCCGCAAGCTGACCCTGTACGATCGCAGCCTGGACATGCACGTCAGCAACCTGCGCAAGAAAATAGGCCCGCACCCCGACGGCCGCCCCCGCATCGTCGCCCTGCGCAGCCGCGGGTATTATTATGCTCTTTGAGCAGCGGCAAGCTTCAAGTGGCAAGCTGCAAGTAAAAGCAAAGCGCTTCTGGCTTGCAGCTTGCAGCTGACAACTTGTACCTACCCCCTTACACAAGCTTTACCAAGCGCTGACCGCGCTTGACCTTGATCTCCCTAAACTGGGCTCATCGGCATCAAGCCGCACTAGAGACAAGGAGATACACCATGCGCAAGACCCTGATCGCTCTGATGTTCGCCACCGCCCTGCCAACTCTCGCAATGGCCGCTCCGCCAGCACCTCCAGCCGGTGGCCCTGATGCAGACGCACCCGGCATGCACATGCAGCGTGATGACCGTGGCCCTGGTATGCATCGCGGCCCAGGCCCACTCAAAGAGCTGGACCTGACCCGCGAACAGCGTCAGCAGATTGATCGTTTGATGCGCGAGCAGATGCATGAGCGTCGCGAGATCACTCAAAGCTACCTGGAAAAAATGCCGGCTGCCGACCAAAAGGCAATGCGAGACGAAATCGAAGCCAAACGCTCCAAGACCGACAGCGAAGTTCGCGCACTGCTCAAGCCTGATCAGCAGAAGCAGTTCGACGAAATCAAAAAGAAAGAAGACGAACGCCGCGCCGAATGGGCAGAATTCAAAGCCTGGAAAGCGGCAAAAACAGCCAAGGCCCAATAACCGTCAGGCCGACTGGCCCGATGAGTTGAAACCAACCCGGCATGCACACGCATGCCGGGCTTTTTTACTGAGATCGCGGGAATCCTGTGCGCTCATTGTTCTGGCGAATCCTGGCCAGCTTCTGGCTGGCCATCGCTCTGGTTGCAGGGCTGTCGGTACTGCTGGGGCATATGCTCGACCAGGACGCGTGGATCCTCAACCGCCACCCGGTGCTCAACTCGTTGCCAGAAAACTGGACGCAGCGCTTCGAGGAAAACGGTGCCGACAGCGCTCAGGCTTTTCTACAGGACATCAAACGGCGTAACCGCATCGATGTTCAGGTGCTCAGCGACAGCGGCGAACCGGTCATACGCGGCACCTTCCCGCCACGCGCTGCCGCGTTTGAAGCCCGTCAGCAGGAAGACGCCGACGAAAACGGCCGCAAACTGCCCTGGCGCCGGTT
This sequence comes from Pseudomonas avellanae BPIC 631, assembly GCF_000444135.1. Taxonomy (GTDB): domain Bacteria; phylum Pseudomonadota; class Gammaproteobacteria; order Pseudomonadales; family Pseudomonadaceae; genus Aquipseudomonas; species Aquipseudomonas avellanae. Next base: position 2,627 of record NZ_ATDK01000065.1, on the reverse strand, counting down.
GGCCACCGAATACAGCAGCCCGAAGACCGGTGAAACCTACCTGTTCATCTACCGCATCCCGCACCCGGAACTTGACGCCTGGCATCGCCAGAGCCTGATGTGGCCGCTGAGTGCGCTGGGTATCGCGCTGGTGGTTCTGACCCTGTTCAGCCTGTTTGTGACACTCTCGATCACTCGCCCGCTGAGCCGTCTGCGCGGTGCCGTGCATGATCTGGGGCAGACCAGTTATCAACAGCACAGTCTCGGCCAACTGGCCAACCGCCGCGACGAATTCGGCGTGCTGGCCACTGATTTCAACCGCATGGGCGCGCGCCTGCAAAGCCTGATCGGCAGTCAGCGTCAGCTGTTGCGCGATGTGTCACACGAGTTGCGCTCGCCTCTGGCCCGACTGCGCATTGCTCTGGCACTGGCTGAACGCGCAGAACCTGCCGAGCGTGAAAAGCTCTGGCCGCGTCTGGGCCGTGAATGTGACCGACTGGAAGCGCTGATCAGCGAGATTCTGGCCTTGGCGCGTCTGGACGCAGATTTCGGTGGGCCTGAGCCGGTCGATTTGAGCGAGCTGTTGCACCGACTGAAAAACGACACGCACCTGGACGGTGCCGAACAGCATATTCAGGTCGAGGTGCAGCACGATCTGCACCTGCAAGGCTGGCCGGACATGATCGAGCGGGCGCTGGACAACCTGCTGCGCAACGCCCTGCGCTTCAACCCGGCCGGGCAGCGGATAGACTTGCAGGCGATTCAGGTAGGCGATCGAGTCAGCCTGAGCGTTCGCGACCACGGCCCAGGCGTTGCCGACGAGCATCTGGCGCAGCTGGGCGAACCTTTTTACCGTGCCCCCGGCCAGAGCACGCCGGGCCACGGCCTGGGGCTGGCAATTGCCAAACGTGCCGCCGAGCGACATGGCGGTAACCTGATACTGGGCAATCACCCGGACGGCGGGTTCATTGCCACGCTTGACCTGCCCAGAGAGCCGATCAGCCCTTCATCGGTTTAGGCCGGCCAGCACGTCAGCCCTGCCACTCACTGACAAACTCGCCAACGTCGACCTTCGGGGCCTCGCGCGGCGGGTTCAAGGGCGTCCCCAGGTACAGAAAGCCAATCACCTCTTCGCCCGCGGCAAGCCCGAAGCCTTGGGCAACCTGCGGCGCATAGGACAAATCCCCGGTGCGCCAGACTGCACCGACACCCAGCGCATACGCTGCCAGCAGCACGCCGTGGGCGGCGCATCCAGCGGTGATAAGTTGCTCTTTGCGGGGTACTTTGAAGTGATCCTGCAGGCAGGCAATCACCACCACGACCAGCGGCGCACGCAACGGGCCGAGACGGGCCTTTTCCAGCGCTTGCGGGGTGACTTCGTTGCCGCTCTGTTGCAGCGCTTCAACCAGCAAATCGCCCATGCGCTCGCGGGCCGAGCCTTCGACGGTCAGGAAGCGGTACGGCTTGAGCTGGCCATGATCCGGCGAGCGCAGGGCTGCGCCGAACATGATTTCTCGCTGCGCAGCGTCCGGGGCCGGGTCGACCAGTCGTGGAACCGATACTCGATTGAGCAAAACCTCGAGCGCCTGCATGGGCTGTCTCCTTGAAAAAATGATCGGGCATTCTAGAGCCTGTTTACCGTCAATAACGAGTGCGGCGGACAATTCCTTACCCGGCCTGTCGAACCTTGCCGCGGATTGCGCTGGTTTACATGCCTTGAAGCGCAGGTAGAATGGCGCCTTTCCTGATACCAGCCAGAGCCATCCATGTCGTTGCCGACCTTTCGCATTATCGGTTTCATTATCGGCATCTTCCTGATCACCCTGGCTGTGGCCATGATCGTGCCGATGGCCACGCTGGTCATCTACGACCGTTTCGAAGACTTGCGCTCGTTTCTGTGGGCCAGCGCCATCACCTTTATCGCAGGCCTTGCGCTGGTGGTCCCCGGACGCCCCGACAATGTCCAGTTACGCCCTCGTGACATGTACATGCTCACGGTTTCCAGCTGGATCGTGGTGTGCATCTTCGCCGCCCTGCCCTTTCTGCTGACCCAGCACATCAGCTACACCGACTCATTTTTCGAAAGCATGTCGGGCATCACAGCCACCGGCTCGACGGTGCTCAGCAACCTGGACAGCATGTCGCCAGGCATTCTGATCTGGCGTTCGATGCTCCACTGGCTGGGCGGTATCGGTTTCATCGGTATGGCCGTGGCGATTCTGCCGTTACTGCGCATCGGCGGCATGCGCCTGTTTCAGACCGAATCGTCGGACCGCTCGGAAAAGGTCATGCCCCGCTCGCACATGGTGGCCAAGTTCATCGTGCTGGCCTACGTCGGCTTTACCGCGCTGGGCAGCCTGGCGTTCTGGGCGGCGGGCATGAGCCTGTTCGATGCGATCAACCACGCGATGTCGGCAATTTCCACGGGCGGTTTCTCCACTTCCGACCTGTCGCTGGCCAAGTGGCCGCAGCCTGCGGTGCACTGGGTGGCGATTGTGGTGATGATTCTCGGCAGCCTGCCCTTCACGCTGTGTAGTGGTCTAATGATTCCGGACACTCATTTAGGCGAGAATATCGCCAGATATAGAGGTGTCTGATGACCAAACAACGCCGTACCTTTTCCATTGAATTCAAACGCGAGGCCGCAG
>NZ_ATDK01000064.1 GCF_000444135.1 Pseudomonas avellanae BPIC 631 | reverse complement strand
TTAAGTGAACAGCATTGCCGACTGGTTCGGGGATTTTTTTGCGTTGAATTCAGGCTGGCGGCTGAGTGTCAGTCGAACCGATAGATATCCATGCCCAGTGCGCCCATGGTAAAGCCCTGATAAGCGATGCTGAACGTGCCGCCTGCGCCCCGTGCGAAATAAAGCGGCAGCAGGTGTTCGTCACTGGGGTGTGCCCGCACCGCATGAGGCGCCAGCGTACGGTAGTGGTGCAGGGCGGTTTCATCATTGCATTGCAGCTTGTCGATCATCCAGTCGCGAAACTCCACGGCCCAAGGCTCGACCCTGTCAGGCCCGGCTCTCCAGTCCAGATCGTAAAGGTTATGCGTGATGCTGCCCGAGCCGATAATCAGCACACCCTGTTCGCGCAAGCCAGCGAGTGCCCGGCCCACCTTTGTCTGCAACGCCGGGCCCTGGCGACTGGGCAGTGAAACTTGCACCACCGGTATGTCGGCCTTTGGGTACATGAGCGACAGCGGCACCCAGACACCGTGGTCGAAGGGGCGTCTGCTGTCGATGCGGGCGGGTAGGCCATTGGCTGCCAGCAGTTCGACGATCGTCCGGGTCAGCTCCGGCAGCCCTGGTGCGGGGTATTGCATCGCAAACAACTCGGCCGCAAAGCCGCCGAAGTCATGCCAGGTCTCGGGGTGTGGGTTGCCGTTGACGATAAGCTCGTGGCTTTCCCAATGGGCGGATACCATCACGATGGCGTGGGGCCTGGGCAGGCTGGCTGCCAGTTGTGCCAGCGCCGGCCCGCTTTCGCCGGGCTCCAGCGCGAGCGTGGGCGAGCCGTGGGAAATAAACAGGCTTGGAAACATGGAGGGCTCCAGAATAGTGGCAATGACCCATAGTCGGTCATCTTCATGATCTAATTCCAATATAAGTTCTAACGCTTTTTGATCGGATTTTCAGGAGGGTTCATGCACGCGGATTTTTGGCTGCAGCGTTGGAACGCAGGGCAGATCGGCTTTCATCAGGCGCACGTCAATCAGGACCTGCAGCAGTATTGGCCCCAGCTGGGGCTTGCGTCGGGAGCCCGGGTGCTGGTGCCGTTATGCGGAAAAAGCCAGGACATGAGCTGGTTGATCGGGCAGGGCTGCCACGTGGTGGGCGCAGAGCTGTCCGAGACTGCGGTCGAATGCTATTTCAGTGAGCGCGGCGTGCAACCGCGGATCACTCGGCAGGGCGACTTCAGTGTCTATGCAGCGCCGGGTATCGAAATATGGTGCGGGGATTTCTTCGCCCTCACATCGCAAGACATTGGCCACTGCACAGCCTTTTACGACCGCGCCGCCTTGATCGCCCTGCCAGCCGACTTGCGTGAGCGCTATATGCAGCAGCTTGAAGCGCTGATGCCCCGAGAGTGCAGTGGTTTATTGATCACCCTGGATTACGATCAGAGTCGGCTCGAAGGCCCGCCATTCTCCGTGCCGCCTACGTGGCTGCAGGCGTTTGTGTCCAGGAACTGGGACATTACGAAGGTCGGTGAGCACGATGCGCTGCACAGCAGCCCCAAAGCCTTGAAGGCCGGGGTAGAGCGCCTTGATGAGCGGGTTTATGTGCTGGCGCGGAAATTACGCTGAGTTTTGCCCGGCGCCATGCACTCAGGATCGGACGCAGAGCGTCCAGAGCGGTGCACCCCGCTGGAGTGGGGGAGCGATCGGTGACCGGTAGCATGCGACGCTCCGCATCACATCTGTGCTGCAACACCATGTCATGCCTTGCTCTTAGCCACTGCATATAAACGAAAGCGCTTTTTTATCACGATGGTACTGACGAAGCAGAGTGCGACGTAAGTGACGGCTGAGCCCGGATCAGTGTCAGGGCGAAGGAACCCGACGAAGTCGGGCCGGAAACGGAGCGGGGATTTTGCTTACTTTGATCCTTCAAAGTCAGTCGCCGAGGGGCGAAAAGGTGCCTTGAGTTGAAAAACTGCGTCGACTGAAACACCGTCTTCGCGAACAAGTTCGCACACAAGGGGTTGCGTTCAGCCTGCCGATGCAGTTTTGGGGCCGCATCAACTGCCAGCTTCTGTCCGAAGGACGTGGGAGCGGACTTGTCCGCGAAGGGGCCGGTACATTCCGCGAATATGTATCGCCGGAACCACCGTCTTCGCGAACAAGTTCGCACGTTGCGATAAGCGCAGAGCGTTGCGCGCCCTGAATCAACCGCGGCGGCGCAGCGCTTCGATGCGTTGTTCCAGCGGTGGGTGGCTCATGAACAGGCCTGCAAGGCCCTTCTTGAGGCCGGCGTTGATACCGAACGCCGTCAGGCTGTCAGGCATGTTCACCGGTACGGCCTGTTCGGAACGCAAGCGTTGCAGCGCACCGATCATCGCGTCCGTACCCGCCAGTCGGGCGCCGGCATCGTCAGCGCGGAATTCGCGTTTGCGCGAGAACCACATGACAATCGCACTGGCCAGAAAGCCCAGTACCAGCTCGGCAAAGATCGTCGTGATGTAGTAGGCGATACCCTGACCGTTCTCGGTCTTGAAGATCACTTTGTCGACAAAATTGCCGATGATACGGGCGAAGAACATCACAAACGTGTTCACCACACCCTGCACCAGCGCCAGCGTGACCATGTCGCCGTTGGCAACGTGGCCGATTTCGTGCGCCAGTACGGCCTTCACCTCATCCGGCGAGAACCGCTCGAGCAGGCCCTGGCTGACCGCAACCAGTGCGTCGTTCTTGTTCCAGCCCGTGGCAAATGCGTTGGCTTCATACGCCGGAAAAATACCGACTTCCGGCATCTTGATGCCCGCATCGCGGGACAGTTGTTCAACGGTCTGCAGCAACCATTGCTCATGGCGAGTACGTGGCTGGGTGATGATCTGAGTACCGGTGCTCATTTTCGCCATCCACTTGGAGATGAACAGCGAGAACAGCGAACCGGCGAAACCGAACACAGCGCAGAAGACCAGCAGCTGATTGAGGTTCAGATCAACCCCGTTGGCCGCCATGAACCCATTGAAGCCAAAAAGGCTCAGGGTGATGCTGGCAATCAGCACGACCGCAAGGTTAGTGGCCAAAAACAGCAAAATGCGCATCATGGTCGAAACGTTCTCCTCAGGTATAAATATGTAACTCGATGCCGGGTATATAAGGTGATGACCGTCGCTATTCAACACAGGGACTATTTCAAACTGTGTCCTCTGCTCGAAACCAATGATAATCCTGTAAAGCTGAACGGCGCCTGAGCCAGCACAGCCTGTGCTTGAAGGAGCTGGCGCGGGGCGGGAGCGCTGTTTTGAGTGGACGCAAATAAACTGCCCCGAACAGGTCGGGGCAGTCAGGCGTAGCGAGGCAGGGGGCAACCGTTACTGACGATAACCCTTCAGGAAGTTGCCGATGCGGCCAATGGCCTGCTCCAGCTCGTCGACCCGAGGCAGGGTCACCACGCGGAAGTGATCAGGGTAGGGCCAGTTGAACGCCGTGCCCTGAACCACCAGCAGTTTTTCCGAGAGCAGCAGGTCGAGCACAAACTTCTCGTCGTTGAAGATCGGGCAGACCTTCGGGTCGATGCGCGGGAACGCATACAGCGCGCCCATCGGCTTGACGCAGCTGACGCCGGGAATGTCGTTGAGTAACTCCCAGGTGCGGTTGCGCTGCTCCAGCAGGCGGCCTGGCGGCAGAATCAGGTCGTTGATGCTCTGGTAGCCGCCCAGCGCGGTCTGGATGGCATGCTGGCTCGGCACGTTGGCGCACAGGCGCATGTTGGCCAGAATGTCGATGCCTTCGATGTAGCTCTGCGCGTTGTGTTTCGGCCCGGAAATGGCGATCCAGCCGGAGCGGAAACCGGCAACGCGATACGACTTGGACAAGCCGTTGAAGGTCAGGCACAACAAGTCAGGAGCCAGCGAGGCGGTGCAGATGTGCACGGCGTCGTCATACAGGATCTTGTCGTAGATTTCGTCGGAGAACACCACCAGGTTGTGCTGGCGTGCCAGCTCCAGCATGCCCAGCAGGACCTCGCGGGAATACACCGCGCCGGTCGGGTTGTTCGGGTTGATGATCACCATGGCCTTGGTGTTCGGGGTGATTTTGGCCTTGATGTCTTCAAGGTCAGGCCACCAGTTGGCCTGCTCGTCGCACAGATAATGCACCGGGCTGCCACCGGACAGCGCGACTGCGGCGGTCCACAATGGGTAATCGGGTGCCGGAACCAGCACTTCGTCGCCGTTATTGAGCAGCGCCTGCATCGACATCACGATCAGCTCGGAAACGCCGTTGCCCAGGTAGATGTCTTCGATGCCGACACCTTCGACCTGCTTCTGCTGGTAATACTGCATGACCGCCTTGCGGGCGCTGAACAGGCCCTTGGAGTCGCTGTAGCCCTGAGCGGTCGGCAGGTTGCGGATCACGTCCTGCAGAATTTCGTCCGGCGCCTCGAAACCAAACGGTGCCGGGTTGCCGATATTCAGCTTGAGGATGCGATGGCCTTCCTCTTCCAGGCGTTTGGCGTGCTTGAGCACTGGCCCGCGAATGTCGTAGCAGACGTTTGCGAGCTTGTTCGATTTGTTGAACTGCATGGTGATGATCCCGAAAATGGACGAGCGTTGCCGGCTTGCAATAAGGGTCGCAGCACGTTCGCCATGAAAATGGGTTTGTATGCGACAAACGCGGGTGCCAGACTGGTGTCTGACCTGGCGCAATCATACGTGCCACCTGATCTGTGGAAAAGGTACAGATCGGGCTTTTTCGAATTCGGAGGTGTACCTGTGGACAAGTTGCAGAAAACGCTCGAAGAGTGGAAAGAAATGCTCGACCCGGCGCAGTACAACGTTTGTCGCCTCAAGGGCACCGAGCGGCCGTTTTCCGGAAAGTACAACGATACGAAAACAGCGGGCGTCTACCATTGCATCTGTTGCAACGAGGCGCTGTTCGACTCCACCACCAAGTTCGACTCGGGCTGCGGCTGGCCGAGCTTCTACGCCCCGCTGGAGGGCAGTGCGGTGGTCGAAGTGCGTGATGTCAGCCACGGCATGATTCGTACCGAAGTGGTCTGCGCCCGATGCGACGCCCACCTGGGTCACGTGTTTCCCGATGGTCCGCCACCCACCGGGCTGCGTTACTGCATCAATTCGGTCTGCCTGACGCTGGAACCTCGCGTTTGATAATAGGGTTCGCGACGGCCCTCGGGCTTATCGACCTGCATCAATGACGGCAATTGGCGTGCGGGCCTTTCAATAGCAGGCTAACGTCCATGCGCACGCCCCACTCTCCCGCACCGCCCCGAGGCCTCTTTTGATGAGCGAAAACCTGCTGAATATCCCGGTCACGACGATCAAGGGAGAACAGAAAACCCTCGCCGATTTTGCTGGCAAGGCGGTCTTGGTGGTCAATACGGCCAGCAAATGCGGTTTCACGCCCCAATACAAAGGGCTGGAAAAGCTCTGGCAGGACTACAAGGATCAGGGGTTGGTGGTGCTTGGCTTCCCGTGCAACCAGTTCGGCAAGCAGGAGCCGGGAGACGAGGGCACTATTTCAGGGTTTTGCGAACTGAATTACGGCGTCAGCTTCCCGCTGTTCAAGAAAGTCGACGTCAACGGTGATCAGGCCCATCCCTTGTTCGTTCAGCTCAAGGAGCAAGCGCCGGGGCTGCTGGGCACCGAGCGCATCAAGTGGAATTTCACCAAGTTCCTGATCGGCCAGGACGGCAAGCTGGTCAAGCGTTTTGCGCCATTGACCAAGCCTGAAGAACTGACGGATGAAATCGAAGCGCTGCTGCGTTAAACCTGTCAGCGGTCGTCAGTGACGGGGATCCACTGATCCAGAATGCCGGCCAGTTCAGTGCGTCGGAACGGCTTGGCCAGATAGTCGTTCATGCCTGCCGCCTTGCAGCGCTCACGCTCGTCGGGCATGGCATTGGCGGTCAGCGCGACGATAGGCAGGTTTGGCCAGCGGCCGCTGCTGCGGATCTGGCGGCTGGCTTCATAGCCATCCATGACCGGCATGTTGCAGTCCATCAACACCAGGTCGAAATGGCCGTGCTCCAGCTGTTCCAGCGCCTCCCCACCGTGACTGCTGATAATCACTTCGCAGCCGAGCTTGCTCAGTATGCCTTTGGCTACCAGTTGATTGACCGGGTTGTCTTCCACGAGCAGGACGCGGGCCACGCGCTGAGTCGGCTGATCGAGCGCCAGCGTGTCCCGGTTGCCGGTGTCTTCCTGATTCAGGACGCGTCGCAGTGCGTGGTAAAGCGCGTTGCGGGCTAGTGGGCGGGCCTGCTGTTGCAATGGCGCCAGCGCCGCAACCTGTTCGCCCGGCATGAAGTTGCCGTAAGCCGTGACCAGTAGAATCGGCACCGGCGTGGTCGGGCGAATCGCGAACAGGCACTCGGGGCAGTCGGTGATGACCAGGTCTGGAGCGTTGTCGAGGTCCAGATCGTCCGGGCTGTCGTCGATGCTGCGCCGCTTGAGGTCCACTCCCCAGAAGGGCAGCAGGCTGCCGAGCAACTCCACAAGACCGCTGCCGGCCGAGCTGACCACGGTTACCCGGCCTCTGAGCGGGTTCTGCGCAACCGCCGGCACGTGCACCGGTAGTGGCAGCTCGGCGCAGAACTGACTGCCGAAGCCTGATTGCGACTGGATGCTCAATGTGCCGTGCATGGCCTCGCAAAGGTTGTTGGTCAGCGCCAGGCCCAGCCCGGTGCCGCCGTACTGGCGGGTGATTGCGGTTTCGGCCTGGGTGAACGGCTGGAATATTTTTGCCTGAGCATCCTGCGCGATGCCGATACCGGTGTCGCGCACCTCGATGCGTACACGATGTTCCCTGCTGGCCGCATCCTGATGGTGGGTCAGGCGTACATCGACACGCCCGAAACGGGTGAACTTGAGCGCGTTGGACAGCAGGTTGCTGACGATCTGCCGGACCCTGGTCGGGTCGCCGGTGACCATCGCCGGAAAATCCGGCGCAATCAGGCAGGTCAGTTCCACGCTGGGCGCTGCATTCTGCGAGAGCAGATTGGCGGTGTCCTCGATCAGCCCCCCAAGGTCGAAGGGAATGCGCTCGATCTCCAGATGGCCGGCATCGAACTTGGACATGTCGAGAATATCGTTGAGCAGTTCGACCAGCACCTTGCCCGAGTCGTGGGCGATCATCAGTTGCTGGCGTTGCTCGGCGCCGAGCGGGCTTTCCAGCGACAGCGCCAGCATGCCCAGCAAACCGTTGAGTGGCGTGCGGATTTCATGACTCATGTGCGCCAGAAACGCCGAGCGTGCGTTGGCCATGTCCAATGCCGTGCTGCGCGCGATCTGCAATTCTTCGTTGGACTCGCGCAGGCGCATGTTGCTGGCCTTGAGCTCGTTGGTACGTGCCGAAACAATGTTTTCCAGCTCATTCAGATGGTCGGTCAGCCGATCCTCGGCGGCGCGGCGCCTGGAAAATTCGCTACTCATGGTTTCGAACTGGCGGTTGAACGTCGCGACCAGCACGCCGATTTCGTCCTGCTCATGATGCGGCGGGCAGGTGATTTTCGCCTGGTCGACAGTGCGTGGGTCGCGGCTGCTCAAGTCGCGGATGACCCTCACCAGCGGCTTGGTCAGGGTCGCGTAGAACAGAATGGTCAGAATGCCGGCCAGCGCCAGGCTGCGGACAAAACCATTGAGCAGGGTGATCTCGGCGCGTTGCAGAAAGTGGCTGCCGAACGCGAAGGTGTCTACGGTCAGGTACAGTGTACCGATGGTTTCGTCTGGCACGTGGTCGAGGTGCAGCTTCTCCTGAAACTGCCGGCTTTCGCCGAACAGCCAGTCACTGAGCACTCGGTAACGCCCGGTGGCAGTCGCTCGTTCGACGCTGGCGAGCACCGTGTCGTTGTTATCGGTCAGTCTGGCACTGACCACGGCAGGGGAGTGCAACAACCCGAGCGTGAGTTCCTGGGCGAGTTCGGCGTCGATGTTGTAGGCGATACGCGAAGCCGGGTTCTGGATGATTTCCAGCAGTGATTGGATTTCGCGATTGATGGAGGCGTCTTCGCTGGCATAATCGATCGCAATCTGCGCCACGCTCAACAGGGTGCCAAGCGCAAAGCCGATCAGTACGGCAAGGCGTGCCTGCTTGAACGAAAGCCTGTTTTTGAGCGATATATCCATGAGTACCTACTGCCACTTCTGCTGCGCCAAGCATAGCTGATCGGCACTGGTGATTAATCAGTTAAATATGAGGAGATCCCGTGGATTCTCGGTTGGATGCTTTTTTGCAGCGTGCCGATGGCGTACTGGCGCGGCTTGAACCGTTGCTGCCAGCGCTGCGTGAGCCGGTCGACTGGTCACAGGCGCTGGCGGCACGCTGGGTGCGTGAAGGCCGTAGCGGCTATCTGATGCCGCTGGAGGTCAGCCTGGAGACGCGTCTGACCGACCTGGTCGGCGTCGACCTGCAGCGTGATCAGTTGGGGCGCAACACGCGCCAGTTCATCGATGGTCTACCCGCCAACCATGCCTTGCTGTGGGGCTCGCGCGGCACCGGCAAGTCGTCCTTGATTCGCGCATTGTTGACTGAGTACGCACCCGTTGGGCTGCGCCTGATCGAGATCGAGCGCGATCACCTGGGCGATTTGCCTCGCTTGGTCGAGCAGTTGCAAAAACTGCCGCAGCGTTTCGTGCTGTTTTGTGATGATCTGTCGTTTGAATCGGGTGAGGGCGATTATCGCGTGCTGAAAAGCGTGCTCGACGGCTCGCTGGAGCAGGCACCGGACAACGTGCTGCTGTACGCCACGTCCAATCGCCGCCATCTGGTGCCCGAGAAGGAAAGTGACAATGCCGACTGGAAGCACGTAGACGGCGAACTGCACCCCAGCGAGGCGGTGGAGGACAAGATCGCCTTGTCTGACCGGTTTGGTCTGTGGTTGTCGTTCTATCCGTTCACTCAGGAACATTACCTGAACGTGGTCGAACACTGGATCACGCAACTGGCGCACAAGGCCGGCTTGCAGTGGCAGCGCGACGAGCATCTGGAAAAAGCCGCAATCCGCTGGGCCACTGCCCGCGGTAATCGCAATGGGCGCTGTGCCTATCAATTTTCACGTTACTGGGTAGGCCTACAATTGCTGGAGCAACAAAGATGATTGATTTGCAAAATACGGGTGCCGGCCTTGATGGCTATGCCCTGCTGGCCGCCCAGCTTGAGTCGCTACTGGCCGACGAGCGTGACTTCATTGCCAACGCCGCGCAGTTTTCGGCGTTTCTCTACACCCAGATCGACGACCTGAACTGGGCAGGTTTTTACCTCAATCGCGACGAAGAACTGGTGCTTGGGCCGTTTCAGGGGCAGATCGCCTGCGTGCGCATTCCTTTCGGTCGAGGCGTTTGCGGGGCGGCGGCGCAGAGTCGGCAAACCCAGCGTGTTCAAGATGTGCACGCGTTTGCAGGGCACATCGCCTGCGACAGCGCATCGAACAGCGAGCTGGTGGTGCCACTGGTCAAGGGCGGGCGTCTGATCGGTGTACTGGACCTGGACAGTCCGAGTGTGGGTCGTTTCAGCGAAGTGGATCAGGCGGGGGTCGAGCGTCTGGCAGCTATCTTCCTGGCCGCGACCGACTGCTGAGCCGGTCGACCTGCCGCTGCCGGCGTTAGCCTGAGCAGCGGCGTGGCAGTCATCAATCGTAGATGACTTTCTTTTTCCATTCCGATTCGGAATCGTCAGCCTTGAGGCCTTCGGTCAGCGCGTTGTCGTCGTCTTCGGTTGGCGCCGTGTTGGTCAGCACCATCGAGTTGGCGCGCGCCAGTTGTTTCTCCATCGCCAGCAGTTGCTGTTGATAGGTGACCGGGTCTGGCTGGTTGCGCAGGTACTGCACGCCGCGTTCAAAGGCCAGACGGGCCTGACCAGGCTGGTCCTGGCTGAGCGCCGCCTGACCGAGGTTATTAAAGAACTCGATGTGCAGCGTGACCAGAATGGTGCGAATTTCGCGGATCCAGTGCTTGGCTTCGCTGGTCTGCAAAAAGCCATCGTGGGCAGCGCGCGTTACCTGGCCATGCAGGGCTTCAAGTAGAAAGCGCACATCCTTGGCCTTGGCTTCGGTCTGAATCGGCGTCACCGGGTTCGGCACATCAATGCGCTCGCCCTTGCCGATCTGTTCTTCCAGTTCGCCAATGCGGTGCTTGAGCTGGGCGTTGCCCTTGTCCAGGTTCAGCATGCGCTGTACCACATTCAGTTCCAGGCGCGTGAGCAGCAGCTTCAAGGCTGGCGACATCAACTGGCCGGGGAATACTTCAGTGATCTCACTGCAGCGACGCAGGCGATCACTGAGTTCAACCTTGGTGCGGGCCTTTTCCAGTTTGCCGTTTTCAGCGACGTGATTCAGGTAGCCGATCGCGATGAGCAGTGCGATACCTGCTACTACCATCAGCGTGATCATGAGTGGAGTCACTGTGCAAACCTCATTTGTTCAAATAATTTTAGTGCGAGTGTAGTGGCTAAGCACAACTGCGCATAGATGTCCTTGTTGGACTATGTCGGCATCTCTTCTATATAGATGAGGCCGTTGAGCAGTCGCGAGGCAAATGGCGACCACCGGTCAGCCTCCTGAACGGCATCGAAGTTATTGATTTCAATAAATTTTCAGATTGGGGTTGACGACCCCTCAAAGCATCCATAGAATGCGCGCCACTTACAGCGTAAAGCACACAGCGTAGCGCAAATAAGTAGTGAATGTTGTACGTGTGTCCCCTTCGTCTAGTGGCCTAGGACACCGCCCTTTCACGGCGGTAACAGGGGTTCGAGTCCCCTAGGGGACGCCATTGCGGGAATAGCTCAGTTGGTAGAGCACGACCTTGCCAAGGTCGGGGTCGCGAGTTCGAGTCTCGTTTCCCGCTCCATTTTTAAGCAATCTTGCTCACGGGCAGGGTTGAGTGAAACCAGTACACATCTTCGGATGGCGTCTGGAACTGAAATACACACCATGTGTTTCAGGCTGTGTCCCCTTCGTCTAGTG
>NZ_ATDK01000063.1 GCF_000444135.1 Pseudomonas avellanae BPIC 631 | reverse complement strand
GAAATAATTTACCCGTGTCCCGCAACCTAAGTTATTGATAAAATTTGAATTTTACGTTAGTTAGTAGCTGGTTTTTTCGAAAACAGTACACTAGTGTTTCATTATCGATTACCCATACGAGGCCTGGTGGCGCTTATGGCGAAAGAAAAAAAAACGGGGCCTTACACGTTCGCCAATATTGAAGAGATTCGTGAAGCGCGTAGTAAATGGTGGCTAAGCAGACTGTTTAACCGGCTGACATCTCATCGCAGGAAACCAGGCATTTGATAGGTAGCACTTGATGAGCTATCAGGATTAAATTTAACAATGCGGGCCCGTCACAGACACTTGAGGGGCTCGCGCATCGCTTTACGCCCTTCCCTATTGCGCCAGAAAATGAATCCTGAACGCCGCGCCGCCCAGCGGAGAATCCCCCAGCGTCAGTTGTGCGCCATAGCTTTCGATGATGTCCTTGACCACCGCCAGGCCAATGCCCTGCCCGGGGTTCTGGCGGTCCAGTCGTTCGCCACGTTCGAGGATGCGTGCGCGCTGGCTGTGCGGGACGCCGGGGCCGTCGTCTTCGATGCACAGCTCATCGCCGTCCGCTGAGCGGGTGAAGCTGACGCGTACTTCGCTCAGGCACAGCCGATAGGCGTTTTCCAGCAGGTTGCCGAGCATTTCCAGCAGCGCGCCCTCCTCCATGTGCACCTGACAAAGTTCCGGCAGGTCGAGCGTGGCCTTGACCTGTTTGTCGCGGTAGACCTTGTCCAGCGTGTTGCACAGGCTTTCGACCACCGGCCGCAGCATCACATGATGGCGCACCAGACCGCTCTTGCGCAGGCTGGCGCGTTGCAGTTGGTAGCCGATCTGCTGGCTCATGCGCTCGATCTGCGATTGCAGCACCCACGCCTGCTCGACGTCCTCGGGGCGTTTGGCGATGTTTTCACTGACGCCCTGCAACACCGCCAGCGGTGTTTTAAGGCTGTGAGCCAGGTCGTCGAGGGAATCGCGGTAACGAATCCGTTGCTCACGCTCGCTGCGCAGCAGGCGGTTGAGCGAATCGGTCAGGCGCAGCAGTTCGCTGGGATGCTCTTCACTCAAGCTGTCGCGCACGCCCGATTCCACCTGATCGAGCTCCTGACTCAGGCCGCGCAATGCACGCAACCCCCAGGTCAGGCCCATCCACAGCAGCCCGAGCAGCACCGCCAACGCAGCGCCAAAGCCCAGGTAGAGTTTGAGGCGCAAACCGTCGATGGTTTCCTGGTAGCCGCGCAACGGCTGCACAGCGACGATACTGTAGGCGGCGTTGCGACCGCCGAGCAGGCGAATCTCGACGTCATAGACGAAGAACTCGTCGCCGTTGATTTCCTTGATCTTGGTGAACTCGCTGCCCTGCCCGTCATAGTGCGGGTGGTAGTCGATGCTCTCGGACTCGGTAGACAGCGAGCGCCAGACCATCTGCCCCTGACGGTTATAGATGTAGCCCAGCAGGCGACTGCCGGGCAGGTTGAACTGTTCGCCCGGCAGCACCGACGGCATCAGCAGATGGTCGTCTTCGACGCGCGCCGCCGAAATCATGGTGGTCACATCGGAAGCCAGCCGTTGTTCGATCGCCCCGCGCAGCGCCAGGCTGAATGCGCCCTGCAGCGCAGGCAGCATGAGCAACATGAAGATCACCGCCAACGTGGCGGCGCCCAGCATCAGACGCAGGCGAAGCGAACGAATCACGTACAGCGCTCATTGAACAGGTAGCCCATGCCGCGTACGGTTTCGATGGGTTTGAACGCCACGCTGCTGTCCAGTTTGCGACGCAGCCGGCCGACCAGCACTTCGATCACGTTCGGATCACGCTCGTCGTCATCGGGGTACAACTGCTCCATCAAGCGCTCTTTTGGCACCACTTGCTGATGATGAAGCATCAGGTACTCGAGAATGCGGTATTCGTAGGCCGTCAGCGCCAGCGGCTGCTCGCCCAGAGCGGCGTGCTTGCGGTTGAGGTCCAGCAGCAGCGGGCCCGCAGTGATGGTTGACTGAATGAAGCCGCTCGAGCGGCGTAACAAAGCGTTGAGCCGCGCTTCCAGCTCTTCGAACTGGAATGGTTTGACCACGTAATCGTCAGCCCCGGCGGCCAGCCCCTCGACCTTGTCCTGCCAGTTGCCACGCGCGGTCAGGATCAGGATCGGAAACGCCTTGCCCAGCGCGCGCAACTGACGAATCAGGTCCAGCCCGCCGATGCCTGGCAAGCCGAGGTCGATCACAGCCAGATCGTGATTGAATTGGGCAACCTGATACAGCGCTTCTTCGGCGTTGGCCACCGCTTCCACCACATGCCCCGCTTCGGTCAGACGGGTACGCAGGTGATGGCGCAGCAGCGCTTCATCCTCAACTACCAACAACTTCATGCAGCTCTCCCAGGCACAATCACAGCCTCAAGACAAAGAATGAAACGACATCGTCGCCTCAGTACTCAACAGGCGGGCGCTGACGGGCACATGCTGTGTCACATCATAGCTGCCCAGCAGGATTTCGCGGCTGACCGGCACGCCATTGTGAGTGCCCGTCAGACTGCCGTAAACCGGCGGTGAATAAAGCGTCCCCACGGACACGTTGGATCGCGCCTGCTCATCGAGCGCGTGCCCCCAACTGTTGGCGTCATCGAACCTTTCACTGGTCTTGCCGAACTCGATGCGTGCCACGTCAAGCGTGCCATCGCCCGCCTGCGCCGCCGCACTGCCACCCAGAAAAGCCAAGGCCAGGAAAAACTTGTTGAGATTCAACATTTCGACTCCTTTTGCGCTCGGGAACGCTGTCAAGGTACGGCTCCACAGTAATCGGGCCGGGCTGAACCCCGACTGAACACGCTATGAACCGGCGCTGAACAGTCGTGCGCGCCACAGGCGGCAGAATCGGCTATCTTTTGACATTCGTGCTGCACCCCACCCAAGAAGGAGCTGAACATGCGTTTGTGGATTGCAATGATCATGATGGGCCTGACCGGCCTCGCCCAGGCGGCGATCAAGACCGAGCAGATCGATTACAAAAGTGCCGACGGTACAAAACTGGTGGGTTATTACGCCTACGACGACGCCGTAAAAGGCCCGCGCCCCGGTGTGCTGGTGGTTCACGAGTGGTGGGGCCTGAACGACTATGCCAAGCGTCGCGCCCGTGATCTGGCGGCACTGGGTTACAGCGCCATGGCTATCGACATGTACGGCGAAGGCAAGAACACCGAGCACCCGAAAGACGCGATGGCCTTCATGCAGGCGGCGCTCAAGGACAGCGATGCAGCCGACAAGCGCTTTGATGCCGGGCTTGAGCAATTGAAGAAACAACCGCAGACCGACCCGAAAAAAATTGCCGCGGTGGGTTACTGCTTCGGCGGCAAGATCGTGCTGGATGCGGCCCGTCGCGGCGAGCCATTGCTGGGCGTGGTCAGCTTCCACGGCGCACTGGTGACCAATAGCCCGGCCAAACCGGGCATCAAGGTGCCAATGCTGGTCGAGCATGGTGCCAAGGACAGCATGGTCACGCCGGAGAACGTCGCCGCCTTCAAGAAGGAAATGGACGACGCCAAGGCTGACTATAAATTCGTCAGCATCGACGGCGCCAAACATGGCTTCACCAACCCCGACGCAGACCGCCTGAGCCACGGCGAACACGGCGGCCCGGACATTGGCTACGACAAGGCCGCGGACCAGAGCTCGTGGTCGGACATGCAGGTGTTTTTCAAGAAGATCTTTGGTTGAGCGATAACTGAGATTCTGCGTCCACCCGAAACTGGGAGGACGCAGAGCGTCCGGAACGGCATGACGACGCAGAGCGTCGCACGATAGTTGCGATGATCGTTCCCGCGCTCCAGCGTGGGAATGCAGGTCGCGACGCTCTGCGTCGTCAAGAGGACGCGGAACGTCCGGAACGGCATGCGACGCGAAGCGTCCGGAATGGCATGCGACGCGAAACGTCCGGAATGGCATGCGACGCGAGCGCCCACGATAGTTGATATCTCGTTCCGCACGCCTCCAGCGTGCGAATGCAGGTCTCGACGCTCTGCGTCGTCAAGAGGACGCAGAGCGTCCGGAATGGCATACGACGCAGAGCGCCGCACGATGGTTGCGATGATCGTTCCCGCGCTCCAGCGTGGGAATGCAGTTCTCGACGCTCTGCGTCGTCAAGAGGACGCAGAGCGTCCGGAACGGCATGCGACGCGGAGCGCCGCACGATAGTTGCGATGATCGTTCCCGCGCTCCAGCGTGCGAATGCAGGTCTCGACGCTCTGCGTCGCCAAGAGGACGCAGAGCGTCCGGAATGGCATGCGACGCAGAGCGTCGCACGATAGTTGAGATGATCGTTCCCGCGCTCCAGCGTGGGAATGCAGGTCTCGACGCTCTGCGTCGCAACACTTCGTTAATACCAGCGCTGAATATCGATCAAACCGCGTTGCCCTTCATAATCTCGGGCGCTGGAATATCTCCAGTGCTCGCCGACGTCCACATAGCCCCTCTTTACCGGGTTAAGGTGAATGTAATCGAGCTTCTGCCGCATAACCTTTTCGCTCCACACCAGTTCGGCATGGGCTCCTTCCTGCCAAACCTGATAAACCCTGTCACTCTTGTGCAGGCGCTTTACGAATCGCAGACGCTCCAACGTGCTCTCGGCATTGGCGCTCTCAAGTGCTTCGATTATCTGTCGAGCCGTAAACGACTTGAAACTGCTCACACATTTGTCCAGAGCGGGCGCTTGGGCCACGAAGTGCAAATGGTTTTCCAGTACGACATACCCGAAGAGCTGCAGCCCTTGATTAGCCTGTTGATAGCGCCAGGCATTCAACAGAATGTCTACCAGGACAGGCCGGGTAAAAAGCGGTAACCACTCCACCACTGTGCAGGTCAGGAAGTGAGGCTTTTCAGGTTCGGTGATGGTGTATCGACTCCGGCCCATGTGTTCATCCTTGAATCATCAGAGGTCCGAACGGTACACCCCGACAGAGTGGGTGGAAATGATGAAAGTGTGACCGGTTTTTTGCTCTACCTGGCTAAGAGGACGCAGAGCGTCCAGAACGACATGCGACGCAGAGCGCAGCACGATAGTTGAGCTCGATGACGCCCAGCACTCTTCCCTCCAGTCCAATCCCCCGGCAAAATGCCGCGCATGACTCAACGACCCAACCTCCCGCACTGTTGCCCCGAACTCGTCCAGCACTGGCCACTGCCGCATGCCGTGCCGGGGGCGGTGCTGGTCAGTGGGCGTTTTGATCCGCAAAAGCTGGGTGCCGATGACTTTCAGCGCTGTGCGATCGAGACGCCTGCGAGCATTCAGCGCTCGGTCGCCAAGCGTCAGGCCGAGTTTCTCGCCGGTCGCCTGTGCGCCCGCGAGGCGCTAAGCCAGCTTGATGGCCGCCTGCACACCCCCACGTTGGGCGAAGACCGTGCGCCAATCTGGCCAGGTGATGTCTGTGGTTCGATCACCCACAGCACCGGCTGGGCCGCTGCGGTGGTGGCGCACAAGCAGCAATGGCGCGGGCTGGGGCTGGACACGGAAAACCTGCTGAGCCACGACCGCGCTTCACGCCTGGCCGGAGAAATCCTCACCGCTGCCGAGCTGGGCGATATGGCCGCCGGCCCGCAAGATCAGATTGCGCTGCGCGTTACCCTGACCTTTTCGATCAAGGAAGCGCTGTTCAAGGCGCTCTACCCCATCGTGCAAAAGCGCTTCTATTTCGAAGATGCACAATTGCTGGAATGGTCCGCCGACGGCAACGTCCGCCTGCGGCTGCTGATCGACCTGTCCAGCGAATGGCAGGCAGGCAAGGAGCTGGACGGCCAGTTCAGTGTGCTGGGCGATCACCTGTTGAGCCTGGTCGCGGTCGAAGGTTGATCACTCGGGCAGCGGGCAATGCTCGCAACGCCCGACCCACTCGACCCGATGACTCAGGCAACACACCCGCCGCTGCCGACGCGGCTCAGCCCCTTTCTTCTGCGCCACATAACGCACCGTCTGGAACAACGGATTGGCCCGACCATCCGGCCTGCGTTTCTCAGTCAACAACGCCATGCCCGCCGCCAGCGAAGTATCGCTGCACTCAGCCAGTCGAGTAAGGCAGCCTTCCAGATAATCACCGGCGCTGCTCCACAACACTGCGCCGGGCAGTTCGCCATAAGCACTTAATGCGCTAATAAACGGTTGCAGGTTATCCTCCAGCAAACCGGCAAAGCGCTGAAACGGATCAACCGGAACGTCCCGCCAGACCTCGCTCTGCCCCAGCAATCTGACACCACAGGGCACGCCACGCTCGTCCAGCGCCACACCGACCTGATCATGCGTCAACGGCCAATGCCAACCCTGCACCAGGCTGGCAACCAGCACCGGGGGAATGATCTGCATGAAGTAACACTTGGCCCACTGCGAAACCAGCATCGGCAACTGACTGGGCATCAGTTGCGGCCCGTAAACACTCAGCAACAGTTGATCAAGCCGCGTGGGTTGCAACAGTTCAGGCAACGCCACCACCGGGCGCGGGTCATCTGCCGCCAGCAACGTGCACCCAAACGGCGCCAACGCTCCAGCAAACAAAGGCGAATTCAACGCGGCACCTGCGTGCGCGGCCAGGACAGGCTGAAACACGCCCCGCCCAGACCGACACTGCGCCCGACCAGCGCACGGCCTTCGTGCCAGTGGATGATCCGCCGCACAATCGACAGGCCCAGCCCATGCCCGCCTGACGCGCGGGTGCGGCTGTCGTCGATGCGCATGAAGGGCGTGAAAATCTGCTCCCACGCCTCTTCAGGCACGCCCGGACCGTCGTCGTCCACGTTGATGCGGCACTGCTGCGCGCCCAGCTGATAACTGATGCGCACCTCGGTCTCGGCATGGCGCATCGCGTTGCTGACCAAATTCTGCAACGCCCTGTGCAGATAACGCGGCTCGGCCTCGACCCAGGCCGCCTCGCCCTCTTCAGACGTGAAGCACTCGCCGCGCGTGATCCTGACATCAGCGCGCAGTGGGGCCAGTTCGGCGATGACCTGATCGATCAGCGCATCCAGATCGATGCGCTGAAAATTCAGGGTCGGCGCGCCCTGCTCCAGGCGCGCGTAAGTGAGCATCTCATCGACCAGCTTGTCGAGGTCCTGAATGTCGCTGTCCATGCCGCGCATGTACTTGAGCCGCGCCTCGGGCGTGGTGGCGTCACTGACCATCTCCAGACCGAATCGCAGCCGCGCCACCGGCGTGCGCAGCTCGTGAGACACGGCGCGCACCAGTTCACGCTGGATCATCAGCGAGCGTTGCAGGTTCTCGGCCATGCTGTTGAACGCCGCCGCCACACGCCCTACCGAATCGGAGCCCTCGGTGGGCACACGGGTTTGCAGGCTGCCTTGCGCGATCAACGTGGCCGCGGCTTCCAGTTCCAGCACGCGCCACTCCAGACGCCGCACCAGCAAATAAACCACCAGCCCGATGAAACACAGCCCCAGCAGCGCAATCATCAGCAGCCAGTGCAGCGGATAGGGGTTCATCTGGTACAGCGGGCCTATTTCCAGCACCCAGTTTGTGTCGACAATCCCGGCCAGCACGCGAATTGAGTCGCCGCCCTTGCCCAGCGCCATCACCGTGTCGCCTTCATAGATGCGGCGGCGCTGATCGTCATCCAGGTCAGCCTGATCCAGCGCCAGCAGGTGCATGTCGAAACCAAAACCCTTGTCGATGCGCAGCGCTTGCAGGCGCGCCGGCTGCTCATCGACCGGAAAACGCACCAGTTCGTCGATCAACAGGTAAATAGTTGCCCGCGCCAGTTGCTCGGTAATCTGCTGAACTTCGCCGGTCAACAGCAGCGGCTCCTTGTCGCTAAGCTGGCGATAGACCCTGGCGGCGTGCGGCCCCATTTGCTCGACCACCACCTGGCCACGCGCCAGCCGACCGCGCGCGCCGCTGTCCAGATGGGCCTGCTCGACGCTTTGCAGGCTCAGGGGAATGCCCATCAGCCGCTCCCAGACCGCAAGCGCACGGCGCCGTTCGATGGCGTCAAGGGACAGCAGGTTGTCGGCCAGAACCGTAAACGTGCCGTGGGCCAGCCGCTCGCGGTACTGCTCGCCGCGCTCCTGATTGAGCACATGCAGGGCCAGCACGCCGAGCAGCGCAACCAGCACCAGAACGCCGAGCATGCCGCCGTAGATGCGCAGAAAGATCGAGTTCATCAGGTCAGCCGCTGAACACGTGGCCGCTCATGTCCTGCGCTGCTTCAGGCACAAACAGGTAGCCCTTGCTGCGCAAGGTCTTGATCAGGCGCGGATGAATGGGGTCGTCGCCGATCTTGGGACGAATGCGCGAGATACGCACGTCAATCGATCGATCCTGGCCGTCGTAACCGACGCCGCGCAACGCAGTGAAGATTTCTTCGCGGGACAGCGTGCGCCCGGCATTGGCCACCAGCAGCCACAGCAGGTCGAATTCGGCACCGGTCAGCTCGATGCTCTGTTCGCGCAGCCAGGCTTCGCGCAACGCGTTGTCCACCACCAGTGGCCCGAACACCAGGCGGCGCAGCTCGGCGGCCGGCACTTGCGGCGCTTCGCTGCGACGCAACAAGGCATGAATGCGCGCCAGTAACACGCGGGGATGGACCGGCTTGCAGACAAAATCGTCAGCCCCGGTGTCCAGCCCCTGAATATGATCGGTGTCGTCGGTGCGCGCGGTGAGCATCAGAATCGGCCCGTCGTAGCGGTCGCGCACGGTGCGGCAGATGCTGAAGCCGTCTTCGCCGGGCAACATCAGGTCGAGAATCACCAGGTCCGGCTGTTCATCGATGATCCGCGCCGCCGCCAGCGCGCCATTGCCTTCTATCGACACGCTCAGGCCGTTGCTCTGCAGGTAATCGCTGGTCAGCTCGGCCAGGCGCTGGTCGTCTTCGACGATGAGCACGTGCCAGGTGTGCGGCTCCAAAGACATCTCCCTACTGTTGTTATTGTGTGTTGAAACGCAGGGTTGCGGCCCCTTGTCGCAGGCGAGTGTAGCAACCGCAGCCGCTGCCGAACGAGAAGAAAGCAACGCGGCAAACGACATGCCAGATTGCCCTTGCAGCGCCGTTTTTTTGTGATAGGGTTCGCGCCCTCAAAAATCAGTAACCTGCCGCAAGTGCCTACAGAAAATGGTGACAAACGGTCCCGGTCCAGTAGTTATGCGGCCTACACGCATGGTGTGCGTTTCATACACAAACTACACACACTTTATCCACAGGCCGTGCGTTGCAATTCATGTCCAAAACGCATTATCTTGTAGCCCGACGGCGAGGGACACCCTACATGTAGGGTTTTCCGCAAAAAACCCAGCACAACTCAATCGAGAAATTCAAGCACTTTTCTTGCGTTTGCGGGGTTGAAATTAAAGTCGTTTTCGATACCCGGTTGCTCGCGCGGGGAGCAAAGCCGCGCAGTACACGGTTTGCAACATCGAACACGCATTCTTCATCAGTTTTTCAAAGGATCGGGCTTGGCCCGGTCCTTTTTGGCTTCAAAACCTGGCAGCGGAAAAACACCCCGCTGCCACCTTCGTTTTGGAGCCCTTGAGTCGCCTTTTGCGACTCACTGCTCGAAACGAAACGGTGGGCAGCAATGCCCGAACAAACTTAAAGGAACGTGGAGTCACACATGCAAACAGACACAACTCGCGAGAACTCGCCGACCGGCGCGCCGCAGGCAAGCCAGGCCCAACAGGATCTGTCTGCCACTGCCCCCGGTCAATTGCGCGTGATCAAGCGTAACGGTACTGTCGTCCCTTACACGGATGACAAGATCACCGTCGCCATCACCAAGGCGTTTCTTGCAGTTGAGGGCGGCAATGCTGCTGCCTCGTCGCGCATCCACGACACCGTTGCCCGCCTGACCGAACAGGTCAGCGCCACGTTCAAGCGTCGCATGCCTTCGGGCGGCACCATCCACATCGAAGAAATCCAGGACCAGGTCGAATTGGCGCTGATGCGTGCCGGCGAGCAGAAAGTGGCTCGCGACTACGTCATCTACCGTGATTCGCGTGCCAAGGAGCGTGCCGTTCGTGCCCCCGAAGATCAGGTTCAGGCTCACCCGTCGATCCGCATCACCCTCGCCGACGGCAGCTTTGCGCCGCTGGACATGGGTCGCCTGAACACCATCGTCACCGAAGCGTGTGAAGGCCTGGCTGAAGTCGACGCCAACCTGATCCAGACCGAAACCCTGAAAAACCTGTACGACGGCGTGGCGCTGAAAGACGTCAACACCGCACTGGTCATGACCGCGCGTACCCTGGTCGAGCGCGAGCCGAACTACTCGTTCGTCACCGCCCGCCTGCTGATGGACACCCTGCGCGCCGAAGGCCTGGGCTTCCTCGGTGTCGCCGACAGCGCCACCCACCACGAAATGGCAGACCTGTACGCCAAGGCGCTGCCTGCCTACGTCGCCACCGGTATCAAGTTCGAACTGCTCAACCCTGTGCTGGCCGAATTCGACCTCGAAAAACTCGGCAAGGCCATCAACCACGAGCGTGATCAGCAGTTCACCTACCTGGGCCTGCAAACCCTGTACGACCGTTACTTCATCCACAAGGATGGCGTGCGTTTCGAACTGCCGCAGATCTTCTTCATGCGCGTGGCCATGGGCCTGGCGATCGAAGAGAAAGCCCGTGAAGACCGCGCCATCGAGTTCTACAACCTGCTGTCTTCGTTCGACTACATGTCGTCGACCCCGACGCTGTTCAACGCCGGCACCCTGCGTCCACAGCTGTCCAGCTGCTACCTGACCACCGTGCCGGATGACCTGTCGGGCATCTACCACGCGATCCACGACAACGCCATGCTGTCCAAATTCGCAGGCGGCCTGGGCAACGACTGGACGCCGGTTCGTGCGCTGGGCTCGTACATCAAGGGCACCAACGGCAAATCGCAAGGCGTCGTGCCGTTCCTCAAAGTGGTCAACGACACCGCCGTTGCGGTCAACCAGGGCGGCAAGCGCAAGGGCGCTGTCTGTGCCTACCTGGAAACCTGGCACATGGACATCGAAGAGTTCATCGAGCTGCGCAAGAACACCGGTGATGATCGTCGTCGTACCCACGACATGAACACCGCCAACTGGATCCCTGACCTGTTCATGAAGCGCGTCTTCGACGACGGCCCGTGGACCCTGTTCTCGCCATCCGAAGTACCGGACCTGCACGACCTGACCGGCAAGGCCTTCCAGGAACGTTACGAGTACTACGAAGCGCTGACCGAATACCCGGGCAAGGTGAAACTGTTCAAGACCATCCAGGCCAAGGATCTGTGGCGCAAGATGCTCTCGATGCTGTTCGAAACCGGCCACCCATGGCTGACCTTCAAGGACCCGTGCAACCTGCGCAGCCCGCAGCAGCACGTGGGCGTGGTTCACAGCTCGAACCTGTGCACCGAGATCACCCTGAACACCAACAAGGACGAGATCGCGGTCTGCAACCTGGGCTCGATCAACCTGCCGAACCATATCGTCAACGGCAAGCTGGACACCGACAAGCTCAAGCGCACCATCGATGTAGCCGTTCGCATGCTCGATAACGTCATCGACATCAACTACTACTCCGTACCGCAGGCCAAGAACTCCAACCTGCGCCACCGTCCGGTCGGCCTGGGCATCATGGGCTTCCAGGACGCGCTGTACCTGCAGCACATTCCTTATGGTTCCGATGCTGCAGTGCAGTTTGCCGACAGCTCGATGGAAGCGGTCAGCTACTACGCCATTCAGGCGTCCTGCGACCTGGCTGACGAGCGCGGTGCCTACGAGACGTTCCAGGGTTCGCTGTGGTCCCAGGGCATTCTGCCGCTGGACTCGCAACAGATCCTCATCGAGCAACGTGGCCAGAAGTACATCGATGTCGACCTGAAAGAATCCCTGGACTGGGCGCCGGTACGTGCCCGTGTGCAGAAAGGTATTCGTAACTCGAACATCATGGCCATCGCACCGACCGCCACCATCGCCAACATCACTGGCGTGTCGCAGTCGATCGAACCGACCTACCAGAACCTGTACGTGAAATCGAACCTGTCCGGCGAATTCACCGTTATCAACCCGTACCTGGTTCGCGACCTCAAGGCCCGCGACCTGTGGGACTCGGTCATGATCAACGACCTGAAGTACTACGACGGTTCGGTGCAACAGATCGAGCGCATCCCGCAGGAGCTCAAAGAGCTTTACGCGACCGCCTTCGAAGTGGACACCAAGTGGATCGTTGACGCAGCAAGCCGTCGTCAGAAGTGGATCGACCAGGCTCAGTCGCTGAACCTGTACATCGCTGGCGCTTCGGGCAAGAAGCTGGACGTGACCTACCGCATGGCCTGGTACCGTGGTCTGAAAACCACTTACTACCTCCGTGCCCTGGCCGCGACCAGCACCGAGAAATCCACCGTCAACACCGGCAAGCTCAACGCCGTATCGAGCGGCGGCCACGGCCCGGACGACTCGGCGATCACCGCCCCTCGCCCGACCGAAGCCGCACCTGCCGGCCCGGCCCCAGTGCCAAAGGCATGCGCAATCGACGAGCCGGATTGCGAGGCTTGCCAGTAAGGCAAACCCACCTCGCCCCCACAGGAACAGCGAGAGGCGAACAAGCCTAACGCTGTACCTGTAGGAGCGGACTTGTCCGCGAAAAGGCCAACAAGCCGAATGCTGTACTCGTAGACTGCTGTAGGAGCGGACTTGTCCGCGAAGAGGCCAACAAGCCGAATGCTGTACTCGTAGACTGCTGTAGGAGCGGACTTGTCCGCGAAGAGGCCGGCAAGGGACACACATCCCCTTGCCACCCTCCTCCTCACCCAAAGGCCCCAAAAGCCAAAAATTCATGTTCCTTGCGCGCAACACCTTGAAAGCAAGCAACACCCCCTCTAGATCCAACAGGCCAGTCCACCCGACTGACCCTCAAGCAGGAGAATTACACCATGCTGAGCTGGGACGAATTCGATAAAGAAGACGGCGAAGTAGTCGCCAAAGCGACCAACGCCGGTCACGCCAACGAAGCCAACATGGACCGCCTCGACAGCGCTGGCGGCCTCGCAGCCCAAGAAGCCCGCGCCGTTACCGCCAACGACTCCGCTGCCCTGATCCGCGCCAAGAAAGCGCTGGACGCACTGGACGTCGCTGAAGGCCTGGCCGAACTCGAAGGCGCCAGCGCCCGCGTCGCCGTTGACGAAAAAATGATGATCAACTGCCGCGCCGACCTCAACCAGCTCGTGCCGTTCAAGTACGACTGGGCCTGGCAGAAATACCTGGACGGTTGCGCAAACCACTGGATGCCGCAAGAAGTCAACATGACCGCCGACATCGCCCTCTGGAAAGATCCGGAAGGCCTGACCGACGACGAGCGCCGCATCGTCATGCGTAACCTGGGCTTCTTCTCCACCGCCGACTCACTGGTTGCCAACAACCTGGTACTGGCCGTGTACCGCCTGATCACCAACCCGGAGTGCCGCCAGTACATCCTGCGCCAGGCCTTCGAAGAAGCGATCCACACCCACGCTTACCAGTACTGCATCGAATCGCTGGCCATGGATGAAGGCGAGATCTTCAACATGTACCACGAGATCCCATCGGTCGCCAAAAAGGCAGCCTGGGGCCTGAAATACACCCGTTCGATCTCCGATCCGAAGTTCGAAACCGGCACCGTCGACACCGACAAAGAGTTGCTGCGCAACCTGATCGCCTACTACTGCGTACTGGAAGGCATCTTCTTCTATTGCGGCTTCACCCAGATCCTCTCCATGGGCCGCCGCAACAAAATGACCGGCGTCGCCGAGCAGTTCCAGTACATCCTGCGCGACGAGTCCATGCACCTGAACTTCGGCATCGACGTGATCAACCAGATCAAAATCGAAAACCCGCACCTGTGGGATGCCGAGATGAAAGAAGAAGCCACGCAGATGATCCTGCAAGGCACCCAGCTGGAAATCGAATACGCCCGCGACACCATGCCCCGCGGCGTGCTGGGGATGAACGCGGCGATGATGGAGGATTACCTGAAATTCATCGCTAACCGTCGTCTGAGCCAGATTGGGTTGAAGGAAGAGTACCCTGGGACGACGAATCCGTTTCCTTGGATGAGCGAGATTATGGACTTGAAGAAAGAGAAGAATTTCTTTGAGACTAGGGTTATTGAGTATCAGACGGGTGGGGCGTTGAGCTGGGATTGACTCGAGTCAAACTATAAAAATATATGACGTAGGTCACCCTGTGTACTCGGGGTGACAACCAATCTGAGAACTTTATATGCAACGTCCCGTAGTAGGCGACAATTGGGGCAAAGCGTGCGCGCGCTCCATAGTAAAAATTTCCGAATCCTGGCTAGTGTACTGTTTGCGAAATAATTTACCCGTGTCCCGCAACCTAAGTTATTGATAAAATTTGAATTTTACGTTAGTTAGTAGCTGGTTTTTTCGAAAACAGT
>NZ_ATDK01000062.1 GCF_000444135.1 Pseudomonas avellanae BPIC 631 | reverse complement strand
TAAGCTATTGATAAGATTTGAATTTTCCGTTAGTTGGTGGCTGATTTTTTCGAAAACAGTACACTAGCTGGTCATCAAACTCTTTAGCAAGGTTGCGGTGCTTTTCACTTAATCTAAAGCATGGCACCTCATGCTCCGCCATACCCAACGGTTTCTTCGGCTCAGGCTCGTCCGCACGTCGATTGGGTGGTGGAGGCGGGGGCGGTGACTCCGGTTTGTCCAGCGCCCCTCTACGAGGGCCGGCGTTTTGCAGGTCGGGGTGTCTTCTCAGGGCCTCTTCGTGCTGGAGCATCCATTGGGCCAGCTTCGCACCTCTTGAACTGGCCTGCATTTCGCTGGCAAGCACGTTTGCATTGCCTCGGCCGCGCGTCAGGTAGGCGACGATGGCGCCCAGTAGCAGCACCACCACTTCTTCGTGGCCTTGGGCGATGTGATAGGCGGCGCGGTCTACAGCCTGCGGATCATCGCCGCCGAAGGGGTTGAGGCCAGGCTCGCCACGGGTGCCTTCCCAGGCGACTTTGATGCCACGCACGTAATGGTCGAAAATCTGCGGAAGGCCGTCGACGAAAAATTCGGCGATGGAGGCCAGGCCGAGAATCGCCAGGATCCAGGTGCTGACTTCCAGGCCGATTGCGGCACCCGCTGCGCCAGAAGGAAGCGCGCCGATCCCAAAGAAACCGAAGCCGATCCCTGCACCTATCGCGCCCCCGACGAGCGTACTGCCCGCGACGATCATGGCCATTTGGCTAACCACGTCTATCAGGTCGTTGATGATGCTGGCGATGTCGATGTCTGCGAAACGCCGCCCAAGTCGGCGGGCCGCTTGCCATTCGGCGCGGATGAATGCGGTTCTGATATTGCTGATACGGCGAAGGTTGAGCTGTAACGTCGAAACAGGCTCATTGCTGGGGCTGCGCTGGAAGCTGGCTCCAGGCTGGTAGCCCATGCTTCGGCTAAAACGTCGTTCTATATCGAACCACGTTGGCACAATGCTCCATAACGGCATTCGGCGTCTCCCTGACTGCTCCGGCTGGTAGGGGCACGATAGAGAAGGCCGATAATGAAGTCAAAGCAGGCTGGGTGTTTCTGACGGGTCCTACGCGTTGAGTCGCAATGTCCCGCATGCAGCTCTCTGAATTCGCAGAGAGCTGCACAGTGGGCGATTTTTCAGTTTTAAAACGCCAACGTCACCCGCGCATTCAGCGTCTGATCAGACGCATCGCTGCTCACCTGCCCGTTGTAACTCAGCCCAACGCTCAGCGTATCGCTCAACCCCAGATCAACACCTGCGCCGAGTACCGCTGCGCTGTGTGCTATCGGTGCGCCGGAGAGTTCGAAGGTGCTGCCGCCGCTGAAGGCTGCGCGGCTTTCCGGGGTGACGTCGCCGTAGGTGCGACGCCAGCCGAGTGTGGCGTTGGGTTTGATTGCGACGCCGCCAGCGTTCAAGTGAGTCGCGGCGCGCAGGCCGAGGGTGCTGAAGGTGATGTGGTTGTCCTGGGATTTGTTCTCCAGGCGGATGGCGTTGCTGTTTTCATCGAAGGCGTCGGTGTCCAGTCGCACATGGGCGAGGTTGGCGAAGGGTTCGAGTTGTGCGTTGCCCATGTCGATGGCGTAACCCAGTTCGCCGAATACCTGATTGGTCGCCGCTTTGTAGTCTTCCTTGAAATGCTCGGACGAGCCCGGCAGGTCCAGCGTGCGCTTGGCGGTCAGTTCATGCCAGGTGCGCACCGCGCCGAGGCGCAGGCCCAGTTGGCCCCATTTGGCTCCGGCGTAGACGCCCAGGTGGTAGTTATCGCTGTCGGTGGAGCCCGATGCATGGCGCAGGTCGAAGCTGCTGTTGCTGAAACCGGCCATTGCGCCCAGGCGCCAAGTGTCGTCGAGCGGCACGTCCGCGCCGAACAGCAAACCGCTGGTGCGGGTGTCGAGGCCCGAGACGTCGCGGGTGCTTTCGGTCTTGCCGGTTGCGCCGATGGCCTGGGTCCAGACCACTCCACGCGAAGCATCGCCGGCGAGGGTTTGTGTGCTGCTGCCAAATGCCTGTGCAGACTGCGCTTGCTGCATTCGATCGTTCATGGCGTTGCGCACCAGGCGGCTGTCTTCGATCAGCGCGGACTGGGTCGATGCATGCAGTTCGTTGGACAGCGCCTTGAAGGTGGCTTGTGCCGTGGAGGCGTCGGACTGCACCACCTGACGCCACAGCGCGTTGTTTGCGCCTGAGCTGTCCAGGCCCTGCGCGACGGCTCTTGCGTTGTCGGTGGTCGCCAGGCTGGAAAAGCGCTGGGCGTTGCGATCAAGCGTCAGCCCGACATCGGTCGCGGTGTAGTTCAAGGTCGGTGTGAGGAAGGCGAAACTGGTTTGCACGGCGGCAAACGCACCACTCACGCCACCGGCTGCCGAGAGAATCGAGTAGCGGCTGGCGGCCAGCCAGTTGCCGCCTTCGACCAGTGACAGCGTGCTGTTATTGATCGTCGCACGGCCGCTGGCGACGATACGGTCTGCGTTGCCGTTGGCGTCCGACTCCACTTGGTAGACCGCGCCTTGGGCGAGATTGACGTCACCGTTGACGTTCAGTTGCCCCACCGAATTGCCCGGCGCAACCACACCGCCCTGAGCGACGTTGATGCCGCCGACGGTGCCGTTGCCACCCAGCGTTGCGCCTTGTTGCACGCTGACGATGGAGTTGCCCAGGTTGCCGTTTACCGCTAGGCGACCGGCTTGCACCGTCGTTGCACCGGACAGGCTGTTATTGCCCGTCAGGTTCAACGAACCGACACCGCGCTTGATCAGCGCACCGTTGCCCGCCAGGGTGTTGGCGAGGGTGGCGTTCGTCGATTGATCGACCACCAGCGTCGCGTTGTCGGTGATCGTTCCACTGCCGAAGGCCTGAGCGTGACCGGTCAGGACGCCGCCGTTGATCACGGTGCCGCCCGAGTAGGTGTTGTTGCCGGTCAGCATCAGGTTACCGGTGCCGTTCTTGATCAGCGCGCCGCTGCCGCTGATGTCGTTGCGCCAGGCGTCGATGGCGTTATAGCCGCCCAGGCTGGCGTTCATGTTGACCGTGACGTTGGCATTGAACGCTGCGTAGCCATCGCCTGCTGCGTACAGGTTCAGACGGCCATAACCGCCGGACTGATCGATCACCGCGTAGCCTGACGAAATTTCAGTGGTCGCCAGGACCTCGCGGCGCTGACTGGCGTCCAGATACGGGAAGCGGGTTTCCAGCAACACTTCGGCGCTGACCGGCACCACGGGTGCCAGGTTGGTCGGGCCAACCGGGTCGAAGCCATAGGTCATGCGCGAGGTGTACAGCGCTTTGTCCAGCGCGTGTTGGGAGGTGCGGTCAGTGGCCGGGTCGATGGTTGCCATGCAATTGTTGACGTCGCCGCCGCACTGCGCGGTGAAGTAATTCAGTGCCTGGGCGCGGGCGTCGGCGCGCAGTTGCGCGTTGGCCGGGTTGGACAGGTTGTCGATGGCAAAGTAGGTGGCGGTGATGCGCCCGCCCATCACGTCGAACGGCGAGTGCATGCCGGCTTCGATGCGGTTGTCGCCAATCTCCGAGGCGCGCAGCATCAACTCGCTGAAACGCTCAGGGATGGCGTAGGCCAATGCGTAGGAAGACAAATAGGCTGCGTTGGTATGCCCGCTGGGGAAACCCGAGTCGCTGGCCGGCGTGGTGCTTTGCGCCGGGCGCAGGGATGGCGCAACCACGAAGGCCAGGCTTTGGCCGTCCAGGCTTTGTCGCCACGGGCGCGGGTACAAATAATGAGATTTGGCTGGCGTGGTGGACGCGTCGTTGCGCACCGCGCCGACCAGATCGACCACCTTGCCCAGCGCGGAAGTCGAACTGCCTGCGCCATTGCCTTTGTCGTCGTATTTGACGGTTTTGTTGCTGTCATCGAATTGCGTGATGGTGGTGAAAGCGCCAGCGCCTGCCCTGTAGGCCGCGGTCAACGAGCCCAGGCCGCTGGTGGCGCTGTAGCTCTGGTCACGGCGGTCATCGAAATAGGCGGCGGTTTCCTGAGCCAGCGT
Source organism: Pseudomonas avellanae BPIC 631 (assembly GCF_000444135.1). GTDB lineage: Bacteria > Pseudomonadota > Gammaproteobacteria > Pseudomonadales > Pseudomonadaceae > Aquipseudomonas > Aquipseudomonas avellanae. Next base: position 18,941 of record NZ_ATDK01000062.1, on the reverse strand, counting down.
GCGCGAGTTGGCGCGGTCAACCACGATTTGCAGGTTGCGCCGCAGCAGGCTTTGCCCCAGCGCGGTCGGCGTGCCGGTGTCCCAGGTCGCGCCGTTTGTCCACAACGTGTCGAAGCCGGAAAGCAGGTCCACACCGTTGATCCTGTCATCACCTGAACGTCCTGCTGCGTGCACTGAAACGGCAAGCATCGAAAGTATCAAGGACGACACCATGATCTGGGCAACCGGTTTATTGCATCGCATAGCGTGCGCCTTCACTCAATTTGAATAAGGCGCAGACCCTAGCAAGCAGGTCTTACACTGAGATGTATCTGCTGTGACACATTTATGAGCCGCTACGTTCGACAAAGTCTGCGGGTGTATTCGGGACTATCGATATTCCTCAACGGTATTTAAATTCTCTTTCTTATACCTATACAGTTCCGTCTTTCAGTCACACTGTTCTGGAGTCGGAGTTCTCATGCCAGCAGCCTCCCTCGTTTCATCGTCCACTCACGCCGCCTCGCAATCGTTCGACGTGCGTCCATTCGCCGAAAAGGTGGGCGCGGAAATCGTTGGGCTGGATCTGTCCAGGCCTCTGAATGACGCCGATTTTGCCCGCGTGCATCGTGCGCACCTGGATCACCATGTTGTGGTGTTCCGCGATCAGCAGATCACGCCGCAGCAACAGATCGATTTCAGCCGCCGTTTTGGCGTGCTGCAGATCCATGTACTCAAGCAGTTCCTGCTGGCCAATCACCCGGAAATCCTGATCGTCTCCAACATTGTCGAGAACGAGAAGCCGGTAGGTCTGGGCGATGCAGGCAAATACTGGCACTCGGACCTGTCTTATAAGGAACTGCCAAGCCTGGGCTCGATGCTCTACGCCCAGGAGTTGCCGAGCGAGGGCGGCGATACGCTGTTCGCCGATATGCATCAGGCGTGGGACACCTTGCCGCAACACCTGCGTGATGCAGTTGAAGGGCGCTCGGGGGTTCACAGCTACACCGCGCGTTATTCCGAAGGCCACAACGCCGTCAACTGGCGCCCGACCCTGACCGCCGAGCAACTGGCTCAGGTGGTCGAGGTCAGCCACCCGATCGTGCGCACCCATCCTGAAAACGGTCGCAAGGCGTTGTTTGTGAGCGAGGGTTTCACCACTCACATTCTGGGTTTGCCGGAAGACGAAAGCCGGCAGATTCTCGGCGAGCTGTACGCCCACAGCGTGCGCCCCGAACATATCTATCGTCATCAGTGGCAAGCCAACGACATGGTGTTCTGGGATAACCGATCCCTGATTCACCTGGCCGCCGGTTGCCCGGCGCATCTGCGACGCAAACTGCATCGCACGACCATTCAAGGCACCGCGCCGTTTTGATTCAGGAGAGCCGTTCATGAATGCTGTCGCGCAAGGCCACACGGCCAGCACGAGCGCCCAACCGCAAGAAGCCTTGTTGCAGGTTCGCGGCGTCAGCCTCGAATACCGCACGCCAGAGCGCGTTGTGCGAGCAACGCACCAGGTCAGTTTCGAGGTCGATCCGTCTGACCGTTTCGTTCTGCTCGGCCCGTCCGGCTGCGGCAAGTCCACGCTGCTCAAAGCGGTAGCGGGGTTCATTCAGCCCAGCGAAGGCGAGATTCGTCTGGCGGGCAATCAGGTCACCGAGCCCGGTCCTGATCGCATCGTGGTGTTTCAGGAATTCGACCAGTTGCCACCGTGGAAAACCGTGATCGAGAACGTCATGTTTCCGCTGCTGGCTTCGCGCACCCTGAAGCGGCCTCAAGCGCTGGAGCGCGCGCGTTATTACCTGGAGAAAGTCGGCCTCAGTGCGTTTGCCGACGCTTATCCGCACACCTTGTCCGGCGGCATGAAAGCCCGTGTGGCGATTGCCCGCGCCTTGGCCATGCAGCCGAAAATCCTGCTGATGGACGAACCGTTCGCCGCGCTGGATGCACTGACCCGCCGCAAGATGCAGGAAGAACTGCTGGAGCTGTGGGACGAGGTGCGTTTCACGCTGCTGTTCGTCACGCACTCCATCGAAGAAGCGCTGGTGGTGGGCAATCGCATCCTGCTGCTGTCGCCGCATCCGGGTCGTGTGCGGGCGGAAATCAACAGCCACCAATACGACCTGAAAAGCCTCGGCGGCGTCGGCTTCCAGCAAACCGCCCAGCGCATTCATCGTCTGCTGTTTGATGAAGGTGAGACCGGGACCGTCGATCAGGAACTGAATTTTCAGGACATCCGGATTGCTTATTGAGTGACTGCTTTGATCGTTCCCACGCTCCGCGTGGTAATGCCTTTCAGGACGCTCCGCGTCCTATCTACACGATTATCGGGAAACCCGAACCATGAGCCTCGCACCTCCCGCTCGCGAAGAATACGAAATCACGCTGGAGCCTTTCACTCAGGAAGACCTGGCCCGCGACCTGCCGCTGGCGCAGCGCATCTGGCAACTGAGCTGGGTGCGCAAAAGTGTGATCATGATCGCGCTGGCGGTCATCTGGGAACTGGCAGCACGCCTGCAGAACAACGACCTGCTGCTGCCGAGCTTTCTGCAAACGGCCGCCGCTTTTTATGACGGGCTGATCTCCGGCGAGCTGCCGGGCAAGGTGTGGATTTCCCTGACTGTGCTGATTCAAGGCTACCTGATCGGCATCGTGCTGGCGTTTGCCCTGACCACGCTGGCCGTGTCCACCCAACTGGGCCGCGACCTGCTCAGCACGCTGACCGCCATGTTCAACCCGCTGCCGGCCATTGCCCTGCTGCCGTTGGCGCTGCTGTGGTTCGGGCTGGGGCAGAACAGCCTGATCTTCGTGCTGGTGCATTCGGTGCTGTGGGCGCTGGCGCTCAATACCTACGCGGGCTTTCTCGGTGTGTCGGAAACCCAGCGCATGGCCGGGCGCAACTATGGCCTCAAGGGTTTGCGCTTTGTCTGGCACATCCTGATTCCCGCCGCGCTGCCCTCCATTCTCGCCGGCCTGAAAATCGGCTGGGCCTTTGCCTGGCGCACCCTGATCGCCGCCGAACTGGTCTTCGGCGCATCATCCGGCAAGGGCGGTCTGGGTTGGTACATCTTCCAGAATCGTAACGAGCTGTATACCGACAAAGTCTTCGCAGGCCTGGCAGCGGTAATCCTCATCGGCTTGCTGGTCGAGAACCTGCTGTTCGCCAACATCGAGCGCCTGACCGTCAAGCGCTGGGGCATGCAGCGTTGATTCGCCGTCTTCTTTTGAATAATCAGGGTGAGAACCACATGACAACTGCATTTCAACGCCCGGCACTGACTGTGCTGGCAGCCGCTCTCGGCCTGTTCGGTGCCCTGCTCAGCAGTGGTGCGCAGGCGGAAGGCAAGATCAGCATCGCCCAGCAATTCGGTATCGGCTACCTGATCCTCGACGTGGTGCGCGATCAGAAACTGATCGAAAAGCACGGCAAAGAGCAGGGCCTGGACATCAAGGTTGACTGGAACAGCATCTCCGGCGCCACGGCAATGAACGAAGCGCTGCTGGCCGGCGCGCTGGATGTAGTGTCGGCAGGCGTGCCGCCGATGCTGACCATCTGGGACCGCACCAAGGGCAAACAGAACGTCAAGGCCATCGCCTCGCTGGGCTCGATGCCCAACTACCTGCTGACCAACAACCCCAACGTGAAGACCATCAAGGACTTCACCGACAAGGACCGCATCGCCGTGCCTGCCGCGGGTGTGGGCTTCCAGTCGCGTACCTTGCAGATCGAAACCGCCAAGCTGTTCGGTAACGACAACTACAAGAAATTCGACAACATCTCGGTGAGCCTGGCCCACCCGGACGCCACCGCAGCATTGCTGGCGGGCGGTTCGGAAATCAACTCGCACTTCTCCAGCCCGCTGTTCCAGTACCAGGCGCTGGAAAACCCCAACGTCCACAAAGTGCTCAGTTCCTATGACGTGCTGGGCGGTCAGGCGACGTTCAACGTGCTCTACACCACCGAAAAATTCCACGACGAAAACCCCAAGACCTACAAGGCGTTCTACGACGCACTGGCCGAAGCCGAGCAAATCATCAAGGCCGACAAACCGGCTGCTGCGCAGACCTACATCCGCGTCGAGCAATCGAAACTGCCGCTGTCGCTGGTAGAGAAGATCGTTTCCGACCCGGAAATCGACTTCACCATCACCCCGCAGCGCACCTTCATCTACGCCGAGAAACTGCATGAACTGGGCGTGCTGAAAAACAAGGCAGCGAGCTGGAAGGATTATTTTTTCGAAGAGGCGCAGGGTACTGAGGGGAGTTGATCCGGGCGGTTTGAGGATGACGCGGAGCGTCACGAAGGGCATCCGCGTCCTCTTGGCGACGCAGAGCGTCGAGAACTGCGTTCCCACGCTGGAGCGTGCGGAACGATAACCGCAACTATCGTGCGGCGCTCCGCGTCGCATGCCGTTCTGGACGCTCTGCGTCCTCTGCCCGAAGCGCAGCCTTGGAAAGAATCGGGTTAATTCTGCTGCATAAGGTGGTCTTGTCAGCTAAAAGATAAGCGATGATCAACTACCTAGTAGTTCTACGAGTAGCCGATGCCTCCTCAACCCTTCATTGTGAGCATCGGTGATGTTCATCTATCGCAACCCGGTTACTCGCCATGCCTCAGCCAATCAGTCTGTGCCAATACAGCTACGACGCGCTGGACCGTATCGCGACCCGCACGCCGCTCGCCAGGGCTATCGCTGGAATATCCCGGCAGTCCGGCCCGCGGCCGGGTTTCAATGGCGAACTTCTGGACGACATAACCGGCCACTATCTGCTGGGCAACGGCTATCGCGCCTACAACCCGGTGCTGATGCGCTTCAACAGCCCCGACAGCCTGAGCCCGTTTGGCGAGGGTGGTTTGAATGCCTATGCCTATTGCGCGGGGGACCCGGTCAATCGCTCTGATCCGTCAGGGCATGGTTTTCTTGAGGATTTGGAGTCTTCCCTCTACATCGGTGCTGCTGTCCTGAACAGCATTATGGGTTTGCTGGCGGTCCGTGCGCCTATAAGAGCTGTATTCAAAGGTGTCAAAGTGAAGCCTCAGGCTGTCGCCAGCAATAATCTGACTTCTCCAGTACAGGCGACCAGAAGACCGGCGACTCGAGCGGAAAAAATCTCGGCATTCACCGGAGTGTCTGCACTGGTTGCCACTGCGGCATGGGGCACGTCCTTCGTTCTGACAAAAACTGACCCTGAATCACCAGCAATCCACCCGCTGAGAATTGCCGCTATCCTTATTGCTTACCCGACGGCCGGGCTGCGTGGCTGGTCAATTGCTCGTTCCATAATGGACAAGCGGGCCCAGAAAGCAGTGCCTGAACTTCGCTTCAGGAAAAGCCTGAGCTCGATCATTTGAAAGTGAGGCTTGTTGGTCGCCGTTACCGCTGGTTGGCCATTTGGTTATCCATCTACCTTCAGCAAGATCCGGTCGTTGATTAACGTGTTCTGCCCCGCCCCAAGGAACCCTCCCTCTCGCCTGCAGTCGCATAGTCACGCTATTCTCTCGCCCTTATCACGCCCGCACCCGGCAGCCGCACAAGGAGTCTGCATGCCCGTTCGTCTTTCTAGACTGGTTACATTCGGTCTCGCCGCTGCATTGGCGACGCTGGCAGGCTGCGGCGAGAAAAAACCGCTCGCTCCGGAACTGCCAAGGGTTTATGTGCAAACGGTAAAAAGTGCCGACTTCGCGGCCAGTGTCGCCTTGACCGGCGACGTTCAGGCGCGGGTGCAGACCCCTCTTTCATTTCGGGTCAACGGCAAGATCATTCAGCGCAATGTGGATGTCGGCGACCGGGTCACTGCCCTGCAGGTTCTGGCCCGGCTCGACCCCAAGGATCTGCAGATCAATGTCGATTCGGCAGCTGCTGCTATGGCCGCCGAACAGGCTCGCGTGAGTCAGGCCAGCGCTGCGTTCGTGCGCCAGCAAAAGCTGTTGCCCAAGGGCTATACCAGCCGCAGCGAATATGACTCCGCACAGGCTGCCGTGCGCGGCAGCGAAAGTTCGTTGAAAGCCGCGCAGGCGCAGTTGGCCAATGCCCGCGAGCAGTTGAGTTATACCGCGCTGGTCGCGGATGCACCGGGGGTGATCACTGCGCGTCAGGCAGAAGTCGGCCAGGTGGTGCAGGCGACGGTGCCTATCTTTGACCTTGCGCGTGATGGTGAGCGCGACGCGGTGTTCAATGTTTACGAATCGCTGTTCGTCCAGCCGCCCACCGATCAAGCCGTACAGGTCACGCTGCTAGACAACCCGAAGATCAAGGTCAGCGGCAAAGTGCGCGAAGTGACCCCGGCGGTTTCGGCGCAAACCGGGACGTTGCAGGTCAAGATCGCGCTGGACCCGCTGCCGGAAGGCATGGACCTCGGTTCGGTGGTCAGTGTCGCGCTGAGCGCGCCGGCCAATGCCAGTGTCGAGTTGCCGTGGTCAGCGCTGACCAAGGACCTCGGCGAGCATTTGGGTAAACCCGCTGTGTGGGTGGTAGACGAGCAGGGCAAGGTCAATCTGCGCAAGGTCACGGTCACCCGTTACCTGACCTCCAAAGTCATCATCGGCGATGGGCTTAAAGGTGGAGAGAACGTCGTGATCGCTGGCGGACAGCTATTGCACCCGGACATGCAGGTCGAGATTGCCGAACAACCCAAACACCAGAATGCGCAGGTGCAGCCATGAAGCGTATCTCATGCCTGTTGCTGGGCGGCCTTCTGCTGAGCGGCTGTGGCAAGGAAGAAGCACCGCCCGAGCCCATACGACCGGTCGTGTTCGTTGAAGCACAGCCGGAATCGATGCAGGATTTCGGGCGTTTCGCTGGCAATATCCAGGCGCGTTATCAGAGCGTGCTGGGCTTTCGTGTGGCTGGGCGCATTGCCCGACGCAACGTGGACGTCGGCAGCGAAGTGAAGAAAGGCGACTTGCTCGCCACCCTCGACCCGACCGATCAGCAAAATAACGTGCGCGGCCGTCAGGGCGATCTGGCCAATGTTCAGGCGCAGTGGATCAACGCGCAGGCCAACGCCCGTCGTCAGCAAGAACTGTTCGACCGTGGCGTCGGTGCCCAGGCGCAGCTCGACGTTGCGCTGACTGACCTCAAGACTGCCAGTTCGTCACTGGAGCAGGCCAAGGCCGCGGCCCAGCAGGCGCGCGATCAATTGAGCTACAGCGAGCTGCGCAGCGATCACGATGCGGTGGTGACCGAATGGAAAGTCGAGGCCGGGCAAGTGGTGACTGCCGGACAGGAAGTCGTCACCCTTGCGCGCCCGGATATCAAGGAAGCAGTGATCGATCTGCCCGCCGCACTGGCCGATCAACTGCCCCGCGACGTGGTCTTCACCGTGGCCAGCCAGTTGAATCCGGACATCAACACCACCGCGACCATTCGCGAAATCGAGCCCCAGGCCGACCGCACGACACGTACTCGTCGTGCGCGCCTGTCACTGGCCGAAACGCCAGCGGCGTTTCGGCTGGGCACTGCCATCAGCGTGACGCTCAGCTCGACCATCACGGCGCGTATGCGTTTACCGATCAATGCCCTGCAGGAGGTCGATGGCAAACGCCAGATCTGGATCGTCGACCCGCAGAGCCAGACGGTGAACCCCAGAGCGGTGAATATTACCAGCCGTGACAACGACAGCTTTGTGCTGGCAGACGGTGTCAAAGTGGGTGAAAAAGTCGTGAGCGCAGGCGTCAACAGCCTCAAGCCGGGCCAGAAAGTCAAAGTCGATGAGGAAAGCCCGTGATGAAAGGGAATTTCAATTTATCCGAGTGGGCCATCAAGCATCAGTCGTTTGTCTGGTACCTGATGTTCGTCGCGCTGCTGATGGGCGTGTTTTCCTACATGAAGCTTGGGCGCGAGGAAGACCCGTCCTTCACCATCAAGACCATGATTATCCAGACCCGCTGGCCGGGCGCGACGGTGGACGAGACCTTGGAGCAGGTGACCGACCGCATCGAGAAGAAGCTTGAAGAGCTGGACTCGCTGGACTACGTGAAAAGCTATACCCGGCCGGGCGAGTCCACGGTCTTCGTTTACCTGCGTGACACCACCAACGCCAAGGCGATACCGGAGATCTGGTATCAGGTGCGCAAGAAGGTCGATGACATCCGTGGCCAGTTCCCGCAGGGGCTGCAAGGCCCGTCGTTCAACGACGAGTTCGGCGATGTGTACGGCTCGATCTATGCGTTTACCGCAGACGGCTTTTCAATGCGTCAGTTGCGTGATTACGTCGAGAAGGTTCGTGCCGACATCCGCGAAGTGCCGGGTCTGGGCAAGGTCGAGATGATCGGCCAGCAGGATGAAGTGCTGTACCTGAATTTCTCCACGCGCAAACTTGCGGCATTGGGCATCGATCAGAGTCAGGTGGTGCAAAGCCTGCAATCGCAGAACGCGGTGACGCCTGCCGGGGTGATCGAAGCCGGGCCGGAACGTATTTCCGTGCGCACCTCTGGCCAGTTCGCTTCCGAGAAGGATCTGGCAGCGGTCAATCTGCGGATCAACGACCGCTTTTACCGCCTGAGCGACATTGCCGACATCACGCGCGGCTACACCGATCCGCCCAAACCGTTGTTTCGCTTCAACGGCAAACCGGCCATCGGCCTGTCCATCGCCATGAAGAAGGGCGGCAACATTCAAGCGTTCGGCGAGGCGCTGCACGAGCGCATGGACGCCACGACTGCCGAGCTGCCGGTGGGTATCGGCGTACACAAGGTCTCCGATCAGGCCGAGGTGGTGAACAAGGCCGTGGGCGGCTTCACCAGCGCGTTGTTCGAGGCGGTGATCATCGTGTTGCTGGTCAGCTTCGTCAGCCTCGGGTTTCGCGCGGGGCTGGTGGTCGCGTGTTCGATTCCGCTGGTGCTGGCGATGGTATTTGTGTTCATGGAATACAGCGGCATCACCATGCAACGGATTTCCCTCGGCGCGCTGATCATCGCCCTCGGTCTGTTGGTGGATGACGCCATGATTACCGTGGAAATGATGGTCACTCGGCTGGAAATGGGGGAAACCAAGGAGCAGGCCGCGACTTACGCCTATACCTCCACAGCGTTCCCGATGCTCACCGGTACGCTGGTGACTGTGGCCGGCTTTGTGCCGATCGGTCTGAACAACAGCTCGGCGGGGGAGTACACCTTTACGCTGTTTGCTGTAATTGCCGTGGCGATGTTGGTGTCGTGGGTGGTTGCCGTGCTGTTTGCGCCGGTGATCGGCGTGCACATTCTGAGCGCCAACATCAAGCCCAAATCCGAAGAGCCGGGCCGCATAGGCCGTGCCTTCAACAGCAGCATGCTCTGGGCCATGCGCCACCGCTGGCTGGCGATTGGCATCACGGTAGGGTTGTTCGCCGCGTCGCTGTTCTCCATGCAGTTCGTGCAGAACCAGTTCTTCCCGTCTTCGGACCGCCCGGAAATTCTTGTTGACCTGAACCTGCCGCAAAACGCCTCGATCAACGAGACGCGCAAGGTGGTGGACCGTTTTGAAGCGAGCCTCAAGGACGATCCGGACATCGAGCGCTGGAGCACCTACATCGGGCAGGGTTCGGTGCGCTTCTACCTGCCGCTCGATCAGCAGCTGGAAAACCCGTTCTATGCTCAGTTGGTGATTGTCAGCAAAGGCCTGGAAGAGCGAGGTGCGTTGACCGCGCGTCTGCAAAAGCGTCTGCGTGATGATTTCGTCGGCATCGGTTCCTACGTGCAAGCCCTGGAAATGGGCCCGCCGGTGGGGCGTCCGCTGCAGTATCGGGTCAGCGGCGAGAGCATCGACAAAGTGCGTCAGCACGCCATCGAGCTGGCCACGCTGCTGGACCACAACCCGCATGTGGGCGAGGTGATCTACGACTGGAACGAGCCAGGCAAGGTTTTGCGCATCGACATCAATCAGGACAAGGCCAGGCAACTGGGGCTGTCGTCCGAGGACGTCGCCAAACTGATGAACAGCGTGGTCAGTGGCTCGACCGTGACGCAGGTACGTGATGACATTTACCTGATCAACGTGGTCGGACGTGCCGAAGACGCCGAGCGTGGTACACCGGAAACCCTGCAGAACCTGCAGATCGTGACGCCGACCGGAACCTCGATTCCGCTGCTGGCGTTTGCCACTGTGGGCTATGAGCTTGAGCAGCCGCTGGTCTGGCGGCGTGATCGCAAGCCGACCATTACTGTGAAAGGCTCGGTGCGCGATGAGATTCAGCCGACCGATCTGGTCAATCAACTGAAGCCGGAAATCGACAAGTTTGCAGCCGGTTTGCCGGTGGGCTACAAGGTCGCGACTGGTGGCACGGTTGAGGAAAGCAGCAAGGCGCAGGGGCCGATTGCCAGTGTTGCGCCGCTGATGCTGTTCCTTATGGCGACGTTCCTGATGATCCAGTTGCACAGCGTGCAGAAGATGTTCCTGGTGGCCAGTGTCGCGCCGCTGGGGCTGATCGGCGTCGTGTTGGCGCTTATTCCGACGGGTACGCCATTGGGGTTTGTGGCGATTCTCGGGGTGCTGGCGCTGATCGGCATCATCATCCGCAACTCGGTGATTCTGGTCACCCAGATCGATGCCTACGAAAAGAGTGGCTATCTGCCGTGGGACGCCGTGGTGGAAGCCACAGAGCACCGCCGTCGGCCGATTCTGCTGACGGCAGCAGCGGCCAGCCTGGGCATGATCCCCATTGCCCGCGAAGTGTTCTGGGGGCCGATGGCCTACGCCATGATCGGCGGCATCATCATCGCCACGCTGCTGACCTTGCTGTTTTTGCCAGCGCTGTACGTGGCCTGGTATCGCATCAAGGAACCGACCGACGAACAGCGTCAGGAAGCCGAAGACAAGAACGAGGGCGAACACGCACAGCCTGCGCATTGATGATCGTTCTAATGCTCCGCTTTTGATTATCGTCCCCACGCTCTGCGTGGGGACGCATTTCTCGACGCTCTGCGTCGCAAAAGTGACGCAGAGCGTCCTGAACGGCATGCCAACGCGCAGCATTGGCACGATAATCAAGGCATCCGTTCAGACAATGTATTTTCGGTGAATATACCGGCCCTTTCGCGAGCAATGCGGATCGCCGCCCCGGTCGCTCCCACGAGACTTGCGTATAACGCCGGGCGCTGCGCGTGGGGCATCTCTCGACGCTCTAGCGCCGCCAGACGCTCGCCAGCCACGGCTGCTGATCCCTCGGCAGCCCGGCGGGGCGGTAGTAGTGTTCCAGTTCGGTAAACCCGGCGTCGGTCAGCAATTGGCGCCATGTTTCGAGGTCGTGATATGCGCCGTAACGCTTGCCGTTCCAGCCTTCCTGATTCTGACCGCGCGGGTTGGAGCTGAACAGCACGCCGCCCGGTTTAAGCGTGGCATACAGTTCGCGCAGCACGCGTGGCAGTTCCTGCCTGGGGATGTGGAACAGCACCGCATTGGCGAAAATGCCATCGAAGCGGCCTTGCGGCAGGTCGAGCTCAAGGAAGTTCTGCTGAAAGACTTCGCAACCGGTTTCGGCACGGGCCATCTCGGCGAAGCGCTCGGAGCCATCAAGCCCGACGGCAACGTGCCCAATTGCCGTGAACGTCTTCAAATCACGCCCCGGCCCGCAGCCAAAATCGAGAATCTGCCACGGCGCCGATCCTTCGATATGGCGCAGCAGCGCGTCGATGTTCTGGCTGACGTCGTGGTCACGGGTGCCTTCGCGAAAGTCATCAGCCACGCGATTGTAGTGGCTGACGGTGGTGGCGGTGATCTGCGCAAGGGTCTGTGGATCGAGTTTCATCAAAGGCGGTCCGGTAAAGGAAGACCGCCAATATACCCTTGGGCCGCCTCGGCTGCTCAGTGTCTGTCGAAGCTGCGTGCCAGCCGGTCGCCGCCCAGTTGCACCAGCGCCACCACAGCCACCAGTAACACAATTACCGTCAGCATCACCTGTGTGTCAAAGCGCTGATAGCCGTAGCGATAGGCAATGTCGCCCAGCCCGCCTGCGCCAATGGCACCGGCCATGGCCGATGAGTTGATCATGGTCACCAATGTGATGGTAAAGCCGCCGACAATGCCGGGACGCGCTTCGGGCAGCAGCACATGCCAGATGATGTGCCAGCGCCGGCAGCCCATCGCCTGCGCGGCCTCGATCAGCCCGTGATCAACCTCGCGCAGGCTGACTTCGGCGATGCGCGCGAAGAACGGCGTGGCCGCAATGGTCAGCGGCACCACGGCGGCCCACACGCCGTAGGTGGTGCCGACGATCATCCGTGTGAACGGGATCAGCGCCACCATCAGGATCAGAAAGGGAATCGAGCGAAACAGGTTCACGAAGCCGCCCAGCACCCGGTTGATTGCCGGCGCCTCATAGATGCCGCCCTTGGAACTGGTGACCAGAATCACCGCCAGCGGGATGCCCAGCAGCAGCGCGATCAATGACGACACGCCGACCATCAGAAACGTGTCGAGGGTGCCTTGCAGCAAGCGATCAAACCACATAACCCAATACCTCCGCGCGCGGTGCCAGTTGGCGGGCACGTAACAGCAGTTCTTCACGAGGGTGCGGCGAGCCGGCAATCAACAGAATCAGGTGGCCTATGGCGCGGTCCTGAATACGCTCGACCCCGCCTTGCAGCAGTTGCACCTTGCCGCCCAGCGTCGCGAACAGCGCAGCCAGGTCCGGCCCCTCGTCGCTGACCCCGGTGAAATGCACATCCAGCAGGATGGCCGCATCAGGCCGTTGCGGATAATCGCTCAGGCGCTCGGCCCACTCTTTGGGCAGCCCGAGTTGCAGCGGTGCCAGCAAGGTCTTGCTGACCTCGTGCTGCGGGTCGCCGAACACTTGCCAGACCGGGCCTTGCTCGACGATTCGGCCTTGCTCCAGCACCACGACGCGGTGACAGATATCGCGGATCACCGCCATTTCATGGGTGATCAGCACAATGGTCAGGCCCAGGCGCTGATTGATCTCGCGCAACAGGCCGAGAATCGACTGGGTGGTTTCCGGGTCCAGCGCCGAGGTGGCTTCATCGCAGAGCAGAATCGCCGGGTCGTGCACCAGTGCGCGGGCGATGCCGACGCGCTGTTTCTGCCCGCCAGACAATTGCGCCGGATACGCCTTGTGCTTGTCCTGCAAGCCCACCAGCTCGAGTAACTGCGCGACCTTGCGGGCGCGTTGCTCTTTGGGCACGCCAGCCACCTTGAGCGGCAGCTCGACGTTCTGCCACACGGTCTTGGCCGACATCAGGTTGAAGTGCTGGAAGATCATGCCGATGCGCCGGCGCAGTTCCACCAGTTTGTCTTCGTTGAACTCGCCGATGTCCACCTGATCGATCAGCACCCGGCCGCTGCTGGGTTGTTCCAGACGATTGATGGTGCGGATCAGCGACGACTTGCCTGCGCCGCTGCGGCCGATGATGCCGAAGATCTCGCTGCGCTGGATGGCCAGGTCGATGCCGCCCAGCGCCTCCACCGCGCCCTGTTTGCCGTGGTAGGTCTTGCCCAGATTGATAAAACGCACATGGGCGCGGTTCAACTCCGGGTGCAGCTCGGCCTGTTGCGCCAACTGAGCTGCGCCCGTGGTGTCGAGTGGCAGTTGCCGTTGCGCGGTTGCTGTCATTCTTTCCATCCTACCTGGTAAAGCTTGCCGTTGACCTTGTCCAGCGCCGCACGGACGACCGGCGAGTGCTGGTAGATATCGACGAATTTGGCCAGACGCGGATCGTCTTTACGCTCGGGTTTGATGACGAACTGAATCACGTATTCCGGGTGATCCATGCCGTCGAACAGAATCGCCGAGTCGGCAGGGAAGGTTTTGGCCAGGCGGATGTAGGCGGGGTAGCCTTGTACCAGATCGGCATCATCGTAGGCGCGCACCAGTTGCACGGCTTCCACCTGAATGAGCTTGAGTTTCTTCGGGTTGGCGGTGATGTCTTCCTCGGTGGCCTTGTAGCCAACGCCCTGCTTGAGGGTGATCAGCCCGGCCTTGGCCAGCAGTTGCAGGCCGCGCCCGCTGTTGATCGGGTCGTTGGCAATGGCCGCGGTGGCACCGATCGGCAGCTCATCGAAGGTTTTGTACTTTCTCGAGTACAGCCCGACGTTATTGATGATGCCCGGCGCGTACGGCACCAGCCCGAAACCGGCGGCTTCGTTGGCGTTGGTCAGAAACGGGATGTGCTGAAAGTAGTTCACGTCGATGTCACCGGCGGCGAGGCTGACGTTGGGCGCGATCCAGTCGGTGAACTCCACCAGCTCGACCTTCAGGCCCTGCTTGCCAGCTTCTTCTACAGCAGCTTCCAACGGTATGGCGAAGGCTGCCGTGGTGCCGACTTTCAGGGGTTTATCGTCGGCGTAAGCGGTCAGGGTCAACAGGCCGAGGGCCAGTGCAGCGAGGGTTTTGCTCATGGTGCGGTCCTTTAAGAAATTATTGCTCCTGCGTTCTGCACAAAGTCCTGAGATTCCTTGAATATGGAGCTTTGTGGGAGCGGACTTGTCCGCGAAGACGGTATCTCAGTAGATGCATTTTCAGAGAATATACCGGCCCTTTCGCGGACAAGTCCGCTCCCACGGCCTTTGGCCAGAATCAAGAGCAGACTTATGTATAACGCCGAGCATTCTGCGTGGTAATGCCGTTCTGGACGCTCTGCGTCCGTTCGATAATCAAATACTCCGGTGTGCTGCCCCTGCATGGCGTTGCGGTAAACGATCCGTACCTTCCGGAAACAGTTTTTTGCGCAGGCTGCCATTTTCGTAATCAGTCTTGTATGACCCGCGGCGTTGCAGCTCCGGGATGACCAGGTCGATGAAGTCCTCGTAACTCTCCGGCGTCACGATGCGGGTCAGGTTGAAGCCGTCCAGGCCGGTTTCCTCGATCCACGATTCCAGCTCATCGGCGACCTGCTCAGGCGAGCCGATCAGCGTGATGTAGCGGCCGCCCAAGGCGTGCTGGTCGAGCAGTTTCTGACGGGTCCAGTCGTTGTTTTTCAGGTTCTTGGTCGCCGACTGAATGGCGTTGCTCTTCACGTACTGAATGGGTTCGTTCAGTTCGTATTCGGCAAAGTCGATACCGGTCGAGGCCGCAAAGTGCGCCACGCCGGCTTCAGCGCTGGCGTGAAGACGGTACTCGGCGTGCTTCTCGCGGGCCTGCGCCTCGGTCGCCGCAACAATCACGTTGAGGCCCATGAACACCTTGACGTCATCCGGGTTGCGCCCCGCCTGCACCACGCTGGCGCGGACCTTGTCCACCTGCTCGCGGGTCGCGGCCTTGTTCTGGCCACTGATAAACACGCACTCGGCGTTCTGGCCGGCAAACTGCAAACCGCGCTCCGAACTGCCCGCCTGAAACAGCACCGGCGTGCGCTGCGGCGACGGTTCGCAGAGGTGATAGCCTTCGACCTGATAGAACTCGCCTTGGTGCCGAATCTTGTGGACCTTGCCCGGCTGGGCATAGACGCGCTGCTCGCGGTCGTTGATCACCGCGTCATCTTCCCAACTGCCTTCCCAAAGTTTGTAGAGCACTTCCAGGTATTCATCGGCCTGGTCGTAGCGGCGGTCGTGTTCGTTCTGCTCGCTCAGGCCCATGGCCCGCGCCGCACTGTCGAGATACCCGGTGACAATATTCCAGCCCACCCGGCCACGGCTCAAGTGATCGAGCGTCGACATGCGCCGGGCGAACAGATAAGGCGCGTCATAGGTCAGGTTGGCGGTCAGGCCGAAACCCAGGTGTTTCGTTACCCCGGCCATTGCCGAGACCAGCAGCAACGGGTCGTTGACCGGCAACTGAATGGCTTCCTTGAGCGTGACGTCTACCGAGTTTTGATAGACGTCATACACCCCGACGATGTCGGCGATAAACAGCCCGTCGAACAGGCCACGCTCCAGCAGCTTCGCCAGATCGGTCCAGTAGTCCAGGCTGTTGAATTGCGTTGAGGTGTCACGCTGATGCGTCCACAAGCCGTGGTTGATGTGGCCAATGCAGTTCATGTTGAACGCATTGAGGAGGATCTTCTTGCGCGCCATCAGATCGTCCCCCGCAACGGCGGGTTTGTGTCGTTCAGGTAGTAATTGCCGATGGCGTGAAACTTCCAGCGCACCGGATCGTGCAGCGTGTGCACGCGAGCGTTGCGCCAGTGGCGATCCAGGCCGTGTTCGGCCAGGGTCGATTGGCTGCCTGCCAGTTCGAACAGCGTGCTGCCAGCCGCCAGAGAAATCTCCGTGCTGATGGCGCGGGCTTCGGCCACGGCTATCGAGGCCGCGGCGACGTGCTCGGCAGTGCTGTCGGCCTGGGCGATATCGAGAAATTCCCCGGCCCGCTCCAGCAGGGCTTCGGCGGCGTGCAGACGAATACCCAGCCTGCCGAAGCTGTGCAGCGCCAGCGGGTCGTCCACGGCTTTTTCGACACCCGAATCCATGGCCGCGTACGGGTGCGAACGAAGGTCAGCGCGTCCTCGAAGGCGGCGCGGGCGATGCCGGTGTCGATGGCCGCATGGAGAATCTGCGCCAGCGGGCCGACCGTGGTTGGCCGCTCGAAGGCGCTCTGAAATGGCAATACATCGTCGGCGCTGACGTACACATTGTCGAACACCACCGAGCCACTGCCGGTGGTGCGCTGGCCGAAACCGCTCCAGTCATCGATAACCGTCAGCCCCTCGCTGTCATGCGGGACGAACGCCAGTTGCTGCACGCCGTCGTCGTCAACCACTGAGGTGGGAATACGTTGCGCGTACAACGCGCCGGTTGCGTAAAACTTGCGGCCGTTGATGCGATAACCATCGCCATCGCCATCGCCATCGCCATCGCGCGTCAGGCGCGTGGTGCGGTCGTGTGCGGTTTTGGTCCCCAGTTCAGCCAGCGCGTTGCCGAAACGCCCGCCCGCCAGCGCCTCGGCATACAGCCGCGCCTGTTGCTGGGCGCTGCCGTTCACACGCAGCACTTCAAGGGCATAAAAATGGTTCTGCGGAATCTGGCCCAACGAGCCATCAGCTTCGGAAATCAGCTGAATCACCTTGGCCAGCGTCACGTTTGAAACACCCGCGCCGCCAAAGGCTTTCGGGACGCTGATGCCCCACAAGCCTGACTGGCTGTAGAGGTCGAGTTCGGCGTGGGGTAAACGGCGCTCGCTGTCGCGCTGGGCGCTTTGGGTCTTGAACTGCGAGGCCAGTTCGCGGGCGATGTGCAGGGCCTGCGCGTCACTGGTAATCAGCGCTGCGTGGTCGCGCGCCTGTGGATTGAAACTCATGAAGGGTGTTCTCCAGTGGTCTGGTTCAGATCCAGGAATGGCGAGCGGGCAGGGTGCCGTTCAAATGCCAGGTGCCGACCGCGTGGTATTTCCAGCGCACCGGGTCGTGCAGGGTGTGAACGCGTGCGTTACGCCAGTGGCGGTCGAGATTGAACTCGGCAAGCGTGGCGCGGCTGCCCGCCAGCTCGAACAGCTTTTCGCTGGCCAGCAAGGAGATTTCGGTGGTCAGCACCTTGGCGCGTGCTACGGCGATGGAGGCGCGTGCCGCCGACTGTTCGTCGATGGGCGCAGCGTTGATCTCATCCAGTTCCTGACCCGCCTTGCGCAACAAGGCCTCCGCCGCGTGCAGTTCCAGCTTCAGCTTGCCGATGTCGGCGATCACATACAGGTCGTCGCTGGCGCGCTCTACCTTGGCGTCGATCCACGGGCGGGACTTTTCGCGGACGAAGGCAATCGCATCATCGATAGCGCCGCGAGCAATGCCCGCATCGATGGCCGCTTGAATCAGTTGCGAGACTGCACCCTGAATATTGGGTATCAGCGCCAAGCGCCAGTTGTCGACCACCTGCTCGGCCTCCACTGCCACGTTGTCGAGCAACACGGTGCCGCTCGCCGTGGTGCGCTGGCCAAAGCCCGACCAGTCATCAACGATGCTCAGGCCCGGTGTACCGCGCTTGACGAAGGCCATGACCTGCCTGCCTTGATCGTCCAGCGCCTTGACCGCCACCCAGTGCGCAAACAACGCGCCGGTCGAGTAAAACTTCTGACCGGTAATGGCCAGGCGGTCGCCGTTGGCGGTGATGCGCGCCTTGAGCTCGAGTGTGTTTTTGCTACCGCGCTCGGGGCCGGCGTTACCGATGCGCCAGCCGTCCAGCACGCTCTGAAACAGGGTTTTTTTCTGCTGCTCGGTGGCACTGCTTTGCAGCAGATTGAGGATGCCGAACTGGTTTTGCGGAATCTGTCCAAGTGCCGGGTCGGCGGTCGAAATGATCCTGAACACCTCCGCCACGGTGGCGAACGAGACTTGTGGACCGCCGTAGGCACGGGGAATGGAAATGCTACCCAGCCCGCTGCGCGTGAAGTGTTCGATTTCAGCCCACGGCAAGTTGCGCTGCTGATCGCGCGTAGCGGCATTGAACCGTGCTGAAGCGGCCAGCCGATGAGCCGCCGCAATGGCCTCAGCGTCGTTTTGCAACACTGTGGCCGGTAGCAGGCGGGGGGCGACGTCTGGCTCTTGTGAAGCCGTGACGTTGTGGGCGGTAACTGTCGCCGGATCAGACTCGCGTCGCTCACTGGCAGTCGGCACAGCCCTGGGTTTATCCACAGGGGTAGTTGTGAAAGAGACCATCGGAACCTCGTAGCAATAGACCGCATCAGGTGCGGCTGGAAAAACATCACGACGTCCGGTGGTCCGGTGTATATACCCTAAGCGTGTATAAAGCTTTTTAAAACGTGCTTTTTGGAATAAGCATAGACAGCAATTGGCAGTCGCCAGTGTCGGTCCTGTACCTCATCTTCGGCGCAAGGGGCCGCACGTTGCTGAACGGCAACAAACTCCCGATGGAACAGAACGGGTAACCCGTTGGTGCGTGTCTGCTTACACACAGGAGTAATATTCAAACTGGCGCACATGGCGTGACGGTTCGTTTTCTCTCTGCGTGTTGTCAGCGTCGGGCAGGCTTTTTAAATATGGCGGCGGCAAAAACTGAGCGCAACACCTGACCAATCCGGTACGGTGAACCTATGTCATATCATGAACTCAGCATTGAAGAACGCATCACGATCCAGTTTGGCCA
>NZ_ATDK01000061.1 GCF_000444135.1 Pseudomonas avellanae BPIC 631 | reverse complement strand
TGTTTTCGAAAAAATCAGCCACCAACTAACGGAAAATTCAAATCTTATCAATAGCTTAGCTTGCAGGTTATGGGTAACTTATTTCGAAAACAGTACACTAGCGCTGATTGGCGAGCAACTTTTTCACGATGAAGCGCTGGTGGCCGAAATGGCCGACCGGTCTTCTCGTTGCTGACGCTGGCGTCAACAGCAGGCCATAGGCCTTACGTGTGTTAATGCCTACGCTGAATTGACCCACGTGCTGCCGTGCGATTAGCCCACCCTCAAGTCAACACAAACCCAGTAAAATAGTGGTTCTCGGGGAGTCTGCCCGGTTCAGTGATATCTCGGCAACTGGGTCAATTCGGCGCCGGCGCCAACAATCTAGGAAACCAGGGGCGATTCACTAGAACTGCATAAGTAATCAGAAATCAGCGCCAAAATAGAAATTAATGGGAATTTTCTGATATCTATGTAGTCTGTTTCACGATGGTTGCGCACGATGTCAATATGCCGCTATCCGGCATGGCATTGAACGTCGTATTGACCAATTCCAAACAGGCGTACCTCTCGCCACTAGCGCTTCTAATGGAATATTTATGCTTGCCTTTAAAAGGACATGGCTGGGTTTGTGTGCGCTGCTCTTGGCCACAGGAGCGTTGACGCCTGTTCAGGCTGCAACCCCCGGCGAACAGGATCTCATACGTGATCGCCAGGACCGCTTGCTCGAAGAGCAGCGCCGTCGCCTGGAAGAGCTAAAGGACCTGCCCGGCAAGCAGACCACGCCGACAACACCCGCCACGCCCGCCGACACCCGCTGCTTCACTATCAATCGCATCGAACTCAAGGGGGCGGATTCCATATCACCCGCTGAGCGTGATGCACTGATCAAGCCGTTTCAGGGCAAATGCCTGGGCGTGGCCCAGCTCAATGAACTGCTGAAGGCCATCACCGACCATTACATCGACAAAGGTCTGGTGACCACTCGGGCCTATCTGCCGCAGCAGGATCTGTCCAAGGGTGACCTGCAGGTGCTGGTCATCGAAGGTAAACTAGAGAATCTGCGCAGTGACGCTGCTAGCGGCCTCTCGGATCGCGAACTAGCCATGGCCTTTCCGGGTAAAGAGGGCGAGTTACTCAATCTGCGGGAAATCGAGCAGATGGTTGATCAGCTCAACCGCCTTCCGTCCAATCAGGCGCAAATGGAGCTGACTCCGGGCCAGGCTGTTGGCGGTAGCGATGTTGTGGTCAAAAATACCTCGCAGAAGCCTTGGCGTGCCAACCTCTCGCGCAATAACGAAGGCCAGCGCAGTACTGGCGAGCAGCAGTGGAACGTGGGTCTGGACTGGGACAGCCCGCTGGGTTTTGCCGATCAGTTGAGTCTGCGCGGCGGTCATGATGCGGTCAGCGACCACCAGCAAGCTTCGCACAACGGCCTTCTGTCATACAGTCTGCCGTGGGGCTGGTGGACTTTCAGCTATCTGTATAGCGAAACCGAATATCGCTCGCAGGCCGAAGCCGATGGCTTCAAGTTCAAACAGGATGGCGACAGCCAGAACCATCAGTTTCGTGCCGAGCGCGTGATCCACCGCGATTCGGTCAGCAAGACCTCGCTTAACGCCGGTCTCGCGTACCTGCGCACCAACAACTACGTCGAGGACAGCAAGCTGGCCTTGAGCAGCAACCGCATCACCGAAGCACAGTTCGGCATTAACCACGGTCGGCGGGTCGGCTCGGCGTTCGTCAACATCGACCTGGGCATGCAACAGGGCATCGGTTTGCTGGATGCACAAGGCAACCACGATCCAGGGCCGGGCGAAGCCGATGCTCGCTACCGCAAATACACCGGTACCATCAGCTACCTGCATCCGTTTCAGTTGTGGGGCGAGAACCTGGCCTTCACCAGCCTGGCCACCGGACAACGCAGCGAAGACGTGCTGTTCAGCCCGCAACGCCTGAGCCTCGGCGGTTCGTCATCGGTGCGCGGCTACAAGGATGAATTTCTGTCCGGCGACAGCGGCGGCTACTGGCGCAACGAAATCCGCCTGACCCGCCCGATGACGCTCGACTGGCTGCGCCCGGTGTTCGCCGAATACGGCGCTGCCGCTGGCTACGATCAGGGGGTTATCCGCAATGATCGTTATAACGGCCAAAACCATGGTCGGTTGTCCAGCAACTCATTGGAATTGTTTACCCGCGGCCAGCACGTCGCTGCGTCCGTCACCTTTGCCCATTCCCTGGAACGTCCCGACGTGATCGAGCGCGAAGCGCCGATCTACTTCCGCATGGACTTTTTCCTTTAATAACGCTGCTCCGAGGTCGCCCACATGGACGCTCATCAACTGGCTCTGCTGGCACGTCAGCCCTCTGCTGCAGTAGCCGAGCGCACGCGATTTCTGGGCATTCCCAAGCGCCTGCTGGCGTTGCTGCTAGCCAACGTCATGTTCTGGCAGCCGATCTGGGCGCAGGCCGACGGGATAGCAGTCAGCGGTACCACCAATACGTCCGTAGGCCAGGCAGGCAACGGTGTGCCGGTCATCAACATTGCCGCTCCCAACGCGGCAGGGCTTTCGCATAACCAGTACCAGCAGTACAACGTCGACAGCAAGGGTGTGATTCTCAACAACGCCACCAATGCCATACAAGCCACCCAACTGGGCGGCAATATCCTTGGCAATAATCAGTTAGGCGGGCGCGCCGCCAGCACCATCCTCAACGAAGTGACCGGCACCAACGCCAGCCAGTTGAATGGGTACACCGAGGTGGCCGGGCAGGCAGCCCGCGTGATCATTGCCAACCCTTATGGCGTCACCTGCAGCGGCTGCGGCTTTATCAACACGCCTCGTGTCACCCTCAGCACTGGCAAGCCGGTACTCGATGCGAATGGCAAACTCGACCATTTTGCCGTGGACGGCGGCAGCGTCACGATCGATGGCAAAGGCCTGGATGCAAGCGCAGTCGACCAATTCGATTTGATCACCCGTTCTGCGAAGATCAACGCCGATATCTACGCAAAACAACTCAACATCGTCACCGGTGCCAACGACGTCAACGCCGACACGCTGGCGACCACACAGCGTGCTGCCAATGCCGCCGACAAGCCGCAACTGGCCATTGATTCCTCTGCGCTTGGCGGTATGTACGCCAACGCGATCAAGCTGGTCGGCACCGAACAGGGTGTCGGCGTAAAGACGGCAGGCAATATGGCTGCCAGTGGCGGCGATATTCAGATAGACGCCAACGGTCACCTGAACATCGCGCAAGCCTCCGCGCAGGGCGCTTTGAACATCAACGCGGCTAGCGTCGAGATGACCGGCAAGGCCTATGCGGCAAGCGCCAACGTGCGCACCCCCGGCGAACTCGTTAACCAGCAAAGCCTGGCTGCTCGTGGCCGCGTGGAGATCAACGCAGCCAAAGTCACAAACGCGGGCACCATCGCTTCGGGCATCGAAGCCGACAACAGCCGCAACTCGAGCGGTGACGTCACGATCAACGCGCCGGTGGTCGCCAACACCGGCAGCATCGAAGCCAGTCGCGCACTGACTATCAATGCGGCTCAGACCCTCAACAACCAGAGCGTGGTGCAAGGCGGCGCGGTCAACCTGACCAGCGGCCAGATCATTAATCAGGGATTGGCGGCACGTCTCGTCGGTGAACAGTCGCTGTTCATCTCGACCCCGGCCATCGTCAACCTGTCCGGCGTGATTCGTTTTGCCACCGGGCAGGCGGCCAGCCTGCAACTCGACAGCCTCGATAACCGCGAAGGCCTGATTCAGGCAGCGGGCGGCAGCCTGGCGATCAGCGCGGGCGCACTGGACAACAGTGCCGGTCAGATCGACGCCGGTAGCCTTACGGTTGCGTCCACCACGCTCAACAACCGCTCCGGCTTGTTGTCAGCTCGTGCAGGCGATGCACGTGTGACGGCGCGCAACACGCTGGATAACACCGGCGGCACCGTTCAGGCGCAGAACCTGTTGAACGTCACCGGTGGCAATGTTCTTAACCAGAGCGGCAGCCTGCTGGGGACGAGCATCAACGTGACTGCGCCGGGCGCGCAGATCGACAACCGTAGCGGCCTTATTCAGGCATCGGGCGGCAGCCTGACGATCAGCGCTGGCGCACTGGAGAACAGTGCCGGTCAGATCGACGGCACCAGCCTTACGGTTGCGTCCACCACGCTCAACAACCGCGACGGCCTGCTGTCGGCCCGTGCGGGCGATGCACGGGTGACGGCGACCCGCACACTGGATAACACCGGCGGCACCGTGCAGGCGCAAAACCTGCTGAGCATCACCGGTGGCAATGTCCTGAACCAGACTGGCCGCCTGCTGGCGGTCACCGGCAATCTCGACCTTAACGCGACAGGCTTGGATAACCGCAGCGGCAGCGTGCTGGGGGCCGGCGTCAACGTAAGCGCGCCTGGTGCGCAGATCGATAACCGTGGAGGCAGGATCGTCGGTGACCGCATCGACCTGAACGCCGCCGGTCTCGACAACCGCGAGCAAGGCCTGCTGGCAGCCGGCACGCAGGGCATGGCCCTGAGCTTTGCCCCAACGGCGAGCCAGGCTCAGTTGCTCAACAGCGGCGGCCAGATTCAGAGCGACGGCGGCCTGCTGGTCAGCGGCGCATGGCTGGACAACAGCGCCGGTACGTTGCTTGGCCAGAACGTGCTGATCGACGCACCACGGCTGATCAACGACAACAACGGCGCAGTGGTCAGCAATGGCGGCGACGTGACTCTGAAAGTCAGCAACCTGCTGAGCAACATGACCGGCATCATCGATGCGGGTAGCAGCCTGGTCACGATCAGCGGTTCGTCTGACCTCAACAATCAGGGCGGCAGCATTCGTGGCAAACAGCTGAGCCTGCAAGCAACCACCCTGCGCAACGGCCAGCAAGGCCAACTGGTCGCGGGCACCGGCGGGCTGATCTACACCGGCGGCGCGCTGGATAACAACGGCGGCGCGCTGGATAACAACGGCGGTACGCTGCTCAGTAGTGGCGGCACCACGGGGCTGGAATTGGGCAGCGGCACCGTCAGCAACGTCGGCGGTACGATTCAGGGCGACACGGTAAGCGTCACCGCCGCTTCGCTGGACACCAGCAGTGATGGCAGCAAGGCGGGCATGGTCTCCAGTCTGGTCGACAGCCTGACCTTGAACGTGGGCTCGGTGACCAGCAATGCGGGCAAACTCTTCGCCAAGACCTCGCTGGTATCGACTGGCACCACACTGTCGAACACCAACGGCGCCCAGCTCAGCGGCGACAGCGTTAACCTCACCGCCAACAACCTGATCAACAGCGGCGGCTTGATTGAATCGAATACCACGCTGAATCTGCAAGGTGGTTCGCTGAACAACACCTCGGGGCAACTGCGCGCCTTGGGCAACGTGGTCAACAACAATGCGGGCATCAACAACACAGGCACCGGCGCACTGCGCGCCCTGACCACCGACACCAGCACTTTCGATTTCGCCGGCAGCATCATCAACCAGAGCGGCCGTATCGAAGTCGGCAACACCGACTTCGCCCTCAAGGCCGATGCGCTGGACAATCGCGCAGGCAGCATCGAGCACGCTAACACCGGCCTGCTGACACTGGACTTCAATCGCGTCTCCGGGACGGGTGGCAGCATTACCGCGCTGGGCAGCGGGGACTGGAATTTCGGCGCTGTCGACGGGCTGGGCAAGGTGCAGCTCAATAATGCACTGACCTACACCAGCGACTCACTGGCACTGCTGGCCGGTG
Source organism: Pseudomonas avellanae BPIC 631 (assembly GCF_000444135.1). Classification (GTDB taxonomy): domain Bacteria; phylum Pseudomonadota; class Gammaproteobacteria; order Pseudomonadales; family Pseudomonadaceae; genus Aquipseudomonas; species Aquipseudomonas avellanae. The sequence continues at coordinate 7,724 of NZ_ATDK01000061.1, read as the reverse complement.
ACCGGCTGGCCAGCGGGACCGGTCTGACCCTCAACCTGAACAGCCTCAACAACGGTGGCGAACTGCTCAGCGATGGCGACCTGACGCTCAACCTGAACGGCGATCTGACCAACAGCGGCCGCCTGTCTGCGCAAAACCTGCTGACCATCACCGCCAACAACGTCAGCCAGAACGGTGGCCGCATTGGCGCGGGCAGCGACACGCGCCTGAAACTCAGCGGCACCCTCGACAACCTCGGCTATCTGACCGCTCGCCAGAACCTGCGCATCGACGCGGCACAGATCGACAACCGCGGCACATTGGGCGCACAGGGCGCCGTTAACCTCAATGCCAGCAACGCCATCACCAACAGCGCTGATTCATTGCTGTTCAGCGGCGGCGCCATGGCCTTGCGCACCGGCACGTTTAGCAACCTGTACGGCGACGTCTACAGTCGTGGTGATTTGAGCGTGGCCAATCTGGACGGCAGCGCAGCACAGCGTTTCAGCAACCTGTCCGGCACGGTGGAAAGCGAAGGCGCAATCACCATCAATGCCACCGCTGTGGAAAACGCCAAGGCCGAGTTCGAGCTGGGCCAGAAAATAGTCAGCGGCAGCCTGAACTGGCAGTGCGGCCAGCATTGCGACGGGCATGACTCGTTCAAGCGCGGCGCTATTACCATTGAGCAGACGCTGCTCGAAACCGCCGTCAAGGATTCCCCGTCGGCCCGACTGGTGGCAGGCAAGGACCTGACCATTCAGGCTGACAACGTACAGAACCGTTACAGCCTGCTGGCCGCCAATGGCAACCTGAGCATCACCGCCAACGACTTGCTCAACCAGGGCGCCTCAGAGCGCACCGGGCAGAACAGCATCTCGATCGGCACACCGGGTCGGATCGACACCGACTACTGGGACCAGATGGAGTTTGTCGACATCCCAGCCTTCAAAGCCGCTGTGGCTGCTGGCAACTTTGACTTGGCACGTTTTGAAGTGCTCAAGGCTCGTTCCTCCGACAGTCGCTTTGAAGAACAAAGCAACGTCACTGTCTGGACAGACAGCACGCAGCCCAAATACGCCGCCACGCTTCAGGCGGGCGGCGCGGTTAACCTGAACGTCGCCCGCACCGTGCAAAACGGTTCGCTGCGCGCCAACAACACCCCGGAAATACTCACAGGAACGCTGGGTGAGGATCAGACAGGCATCAAGGTCGGCGGCATCGACATCACGATCAACAAGCAGGCCACCGACGCCAAAGCCACGACCGTAGCGTCGGTTAAGCCCGTCCAGCACGTCGCCGCTGATGGCAGCGTACAGACCGTCTTCACTCCAGTGGACTACAGCGGCATTCCGTTCGCCGCCGTGGACCCGACCGCTGGCGCGACCTTCCAGCTGCCCAAAGGTGATTACGGACTGTTCATTCGCAACCCTGACCCGACCAGTAATTACCTGATAGAAACCAACCCGAACCTGACCAACCTGTCGCAGTTTCTTGGTTCCGACTACATCCTCAGTCGCCTCAACATCAACCCTGACAGCAACTGGCGTCGTCTGGGTGACGGCCTGTACGAACAGCGCCTGATACGCGACGCAGTACTGGCGCAAACAGGACAGCGCTTCCTCGCCGATGGCCTCACCAGCGATTACGACCAGTACCGCTATCTCATGGACAACGCGCTGGCCAGCAAAAGCGCCCTGAACCTCAGCCTCGGCGTCGCGCTGAACGCCGAACAGGTCAGCGCCCTGACCCACGACATCGTGTGGATGGAAAACCGTGTCGTCGACGGCCAGAAAGTCCTTGTGCCGGTGCTGTACCTGGCACAGGCAGACTCACGCAACTTGCGCGGCAACAGCCTGATCCAGGGTCGCAACCTGAACCTGATCTCGGGCGGCGACCTGATCAACGTAGGAACCCTGCGCGCCAGTAACAACCTCAACGTCAGCAGCGGCGGCAGCATTTATCAGGGTGGCCTGGTAGACGCGGGCAATAACCTGCAGATGATCGCGCAGGACAGCATTCGCAACGCGATGGCCGGCGAGATTCGTGGCGGGCAGGTCAGCCTCACCGCCGTCAAAGGCGACATCCTCAACGACCGCACCGCCATCCAGGTGCGTGACGGCGCGGGTATGCGCACCGTAACCGACGCGGGCAGCACCATCACCGCTCGTGAAAACCTCGCCCTCAACGCTGGTCGGGACATCACCAACTACGGCGCCATGAGCGCCGGTGGCGACCTGTCGCTCAAGGCGGGCAACGACATCAACCTGCTGGCCAAAACTGACAGCAGCGAAAAGCACGAACTGTTCGATGGCGGGCACAAGTCGGTCATCACCACGGATGTGAAAAGCCTGGGTTCAACCGTTACAGCGGGCGGCGACCTTGGGATTGATGCGGGGCGGGATATTAATGTTCTGGCCAGTCAGGCTTCTGCCGGCAAGGACCTGAACGTTCAGGCTGCACGTGATCTGTATGTGGCTTCGGCCGGTGACGTACACAACATCGATGGCAAAGACAAAGACGGCAAGAAGCGCATCGCGACCTCCAATGGCCAGACGACGCAGGTGGCGAGCGAGCTAACCGCCGCGAATGACTTCACAAGTCTGACTGGCCGCGATACGACGATGGTCGCAAGTAAGATCACCGCAGGAAATGAAGCGTATCTGTATGCCAATAATGATCTGAATCTAGAAACGGCTGATAACGCCAAGTCCTCTTTCTACTCCGAAACCAAGAAAGGTTCCTGGGGTAAAAAGAGCGCGAGAATGACGGAAAGCGAAAGCGTCCAAGCGGTGTCATCGGTCATTCAGTCGCAAGGTAAAAATACAGTTGTAGCCGTGAATGACATCAATCTTGACGGCTCCACCATCAACAGCGACAAAGGCGCGCTGACCGTACTGGCGGGCAACGATGTCAATCTGAGTGCAGCTCGGAATACCGAGTCCAGCGCGTCTGCGAAGTCAAAGTCGGGCGGGTTTGGCTTTTCCAGCACCAGCAAAATGAGTAACGACTCGGCGACCACAACCTCGCTGACCGGCTCGACTCTCAGCGGAAACACGACACTGGTGCAGGCCGGTCGTGATGTTGTCGCCTATGGCAGCAATATTGTTTCGACAGACGAAACCAATGTGCAGGCGCGTAACGATGTCCGTATCGAAAGCGCTGCCGAGACATTCAACGCCCAACACAGCCAATCAACGAAAAAGTCAGGGTTGATGGGCACTGGCGGAATCGGCGTCACACTGGGCTCCTCGAAAAATAGTTATAAGCAAGAGACCGAGAGCCAGACGCAAAAAGGCAGCACGGTAGGCAGTGTGCTGGGCAACGTGAATGTCATCGCCGGTAAAGACCTTACCGTGAAGGCATCGGACGTTGTCGCAGGAAAAGACATCAAGCTTATCGGGCAAAACGTCAGCATTGTGGATGCTGCGAACGACGTTACCACTCGCTCAGCCCAGGAAAGCAAAAAGAGCGGTCTGACGCTCGCACTGTCCGGTGTAGTAGGGGAAGCGGTAAACACTACGATACAGACCGCCAAAGATGCGAAGCATGAAGACGACACTCGTCTGTCGGCGCTTCAGGGCGTCAAGGCAGGACTGTCTGGATACCAGGCCTGGCAGGGCGCACAGGCGCTTGAATCAGGTGCACAAGCTGGCAGCTTCGTGGGGGTCGCACTTTCTCTGGGAACTCAAAAATCCAGTTCCAACCAGTTGGAAGAACAAAGCGTCAGCCAAGGCAGCAACCTCACCGCTGGTAACAATATCAGCGTCATTGCAACCGGAACAGGTCAGGCAAACGCTGCGGACGGCGATCTTTCTGTGCGGGGCAGCAAACTTCAGGCAGGTAACAACTTGTTGTTGTCGGCTGCCAGAGACATTGACCTGCGCTCAGGCGTCAATACCCAAAGGCTGGACGGCTCAAACAAGAGCGGCGGTGGCGCGGTAGGTGCCAGCCTTGGGGTCGGTTCCAGTGGCGCAGGCCTCAGTATCTTCGCTAATGCCAACTCGGGCACCGGCAAAGAAAAGGGTGATGGCACGGTATGGACTGAAACCAGCGTTAATGCCGGTAACCAGCTGACGATGAACAGTGGCCGCGACACCACGCTCGAAGGCGCCCAGGTCAGCGCTCAGAAAATCGTCGCCGACATCAAACGTAATCTGACCGTCAGCAGCCAGCAGGACACCGACCGCTATGACACCAAGCAGTCCAACGTCAGTGGCGGAGGAAGCTTTACCTTCGGCTCCATGACGGGAAGCGGCTCGCTTAGCGTCAGCCAGAGCAAGATCCAATCCAACTTTGACAGCGTGAAGGAGCAAACGGGTCTGTTTGCTGGCAAGGACGGTTATCAGATCAAAGTAGGAGAACATACTCAACTCAACGGCGGCGTTATCGGCAGTACGGCCAGCGCCGACAAAAACACGCTGAATACGGGCACGCTCGGCTGGATGAACATCGGCAACAAAGCCAACTTCTCCAGCCAGTCCCAAAGTGTCAGCGGCGGCACGGGAGGGGACGTCGGCTCGCAGTTCATGGGCAACATGGGCAGCCTGTTGCTGGTCGGCTCCAACAACAAAGGCAAAGACAGCAGCACAACCTACGCCGCTGTTTCTGATGGCGAGCTGACTGTCCGCGATCAGGACAAACAACAGCAGGACGTTACTGCGCTGAGCCGTGATGTCGAGCACGCCAATAACGCGTTGAGCCCTATTTTCGACAAGGAAAAAGAGCAGACGCGACTGCGTCAGGCGCAGTTGATTGGTGATATTGCCAATCAGTCCATGGACATCATTCGTACTCAAGGAACCATCGAAGCCGCGAAAGCAGCCCAGGCTGAACTGAAAGACAAAAACATGCCGGGGGCTGACCCGAACGCTTCATACAAAGACCGTCAGGCCTACGTCGAGGCATTACAGGGCACGGATGCCTACAAGAAAACCATGGCGACCTACGGAACAGGTAGCGATCTGCAAAGAGCCGCTCAGGCCGCTACTGCGGCCATTCAGGGATTGGCCGCGGGAAATCTTGGCCAGGCTGCGGTAGGCGTTTCAGCACCTTACATTGCTGGCGTTATCAAAGAGAGCACGGGCGATAATCTTGAAGCCAGGATAATGGCCCATGCGTTGCTTGGCGCCGTGTTGGCCAAGTCTCAACAGAACTCTGCTGTAGCCGGTGCTGCCGGAGCAAGCATTGGCGAACTGGTCGCCAGCCAGCTTTATCCCGGGAAGTCTGCGGACCAACTGACTGAAGCTGAAAAGCAGAAAGTATCCGCACTGTCGACACTGGCAGGCGGCTTGGTCGGAGGCTTGGCTAGAGGCGACTCAGCGGATGCGCTTGCGGGTGCAGGAGCGGCGAAAAACGCAGTCGAGAACAACCAGCTAAGAGGCGCAGAAGGCCTCACGCTGTTGATGAAACAACGTCAGTTTGCGGAGTCGTGCAGCGGGGTATCGTCCTCAAGCTGCGACAAGCTGTCGAAAGATATCGACGAACTATTGGTGAAAGCTAGCTCGTTGCTTAAAGAGACCGAGGCCGTTGCAGACGACTTCCTGAAGACACCTGCTTCGACCACTGAACCAGGCCAACTGGTCAAGTGTGCGACATCCGGCAACGGTGTGTGCGTTGTCTCCAGCAATACCATTAAAACCAACCTGGGACAGGAGTGGGCGCTAGAGCCTGCCAGCTACGAGCAATCAGAGATCTACAACGCGAAGTCAGCCACTGAACTGGCGACGGCCAAAGCAACCCTCTCAGAAACCTCGAAAGAGCTTTTCGCTGCGGGCTGCGGAGGAATAGGCGCGGCCGGAATCGGGTGCCAACTGTACATGGCGGGTGGCGGTTCGAACCCGGTTTCAGGCGATCAGGCAACGTCTTCTGAGCGGGTCATGTACGGGGCTCAGGCGCTGCTTAATGGTTTAGGGCTGTTTGGTGCGGTGTATGATGGTGCAGCGGTTGGGGTGAGGCCTGGACAGGTTGATGGTACTTTAGGTGCCAAAGGCCCTGCATCCGGTTTGGTTTCTGGAGAAACAGGTGTTGTAGGTACCGGAAAAGCTGCCGCCAATGACGCGAGCTTCGATGGTGCAAAAGCTGCGGCAAATGGCAGTGGGCCAGCTAAGGGCTTCTTAGAAGTCAGTGATGCATATTCGTCCTCTAAAGCTGTACAAGGGTTGAGTAATTCAAAACCGATTGACTTTATTTACGATCCGGCTAGTCAGCGATTCATCATGGGGCGGAATCAGTTTGGGCATGATGGGATTTTGGATGCTGGAAAAATCCCTTCATCTGACGCTATCGTCGGCGGCGGGATCTGGAAGGAAAATGGAGTTCTTCGAACCTATGAATGGAGCGGACATTACGGGATGAACTGGACTCCCGAGCTTCGTGAGCAGTTCAAGTCCTTTATGAGCAGCCATGGTGTGGATGTTACCCATACTCCCGGGATATCTAGATGATAGATGAGCTGAAAAAAAAGCTATTGATGGAGCTCGGTAAGCTAGATGCTCCATGGATAAAAAAAATCGAGTACAACTCTGAAGGGGCTAATTTGAGTTGGCTTCCTGTAGCAAAGTTGTGTGGGGGGCGTTTTCTTTTAGGGCTTACTTCCAAGGGGCTTTGGGCTAGATCGACAGAATCTGTTGTTCAGACAGTCAGCGACGAAACTGCGTATGTATTTTTTCTGCCAGTACTAGAGGATCTACCAGAAGTGGTTCGTTGCAAGATGATCGATGGGCTTAAAGGTTATGGGCTTTCCGAGAGGTTCATAGACTTATTTCCATTTGAGCAAATTGTTTTGGCAGGTCTTAGAAGTCAGAGTGAGTACTGGTCTGGCTTGGCATTGAAATGGGCTTTATTTGTACCGAGATCTAATAGTTTAGAGGCGGAGTTGGAGGTGTTGAGTAAAGCTGGAGAGACTCAGAAAATACGTCACTCGGCAAGAAAAATAGCTAAGCAGCTAAAAGTTTTGTGACATATGTGCAAAGCCTTAACGTCGTGTCCGGGATCAGTTGACCACTACACACGGTCCATGCGGCACAAGAGTCTGTCCCCCGTCGGCAGGCTTACCGTACGACTGTTTCCAAATTCTGCGGGCTCCCCTTCTCGGGTGCTTTCTCGTGTCCAATGGAGGTGTCATGAACCAGATTGAACTTATTGCCCGAGTGCGAGAAATTGCTGAAAATGAGCACTTTGCTACGGTTATCACATGCCAGCGTAATGGCCCCGAAAATGCCAGGCGTGCAACAATACGCCGATACGAAGAAGTGCTTCGCTCATCCACAGGCCTTGATGACCGAGTGGTCGCCTGTCAAACCGGGTGCTCGTACTGTTGTTACATCCGGGCTGTTGCATCTCCAGTCGAGATCTTTGGTCTTATCGATTATTTGCAGGCAACCTTGGATCAGAGCGCTTACCGTGCTTTCGAGCAGCGAGTTCATGCTGCTGCACAAATAGTGCGTCCGTTGTCCCTCGAAGCTCATATGAGGACCAACGTTGCCTGTCCTGCTTTGCAGGATGCAAAGTGCATTGCATATGCCGCTCGACCATTGCGCTGCCGTGGACATCACTCTTGGGACACCCATATCTGCATTACTGAGTACGAGAATCCAGACATGGCTGTTGGGCCTGTAAGTCACCTGCCTGTGCGCGGACACAGCTCTAGTGTACTGTTTTCGAAATAAGTTACCCATAACCTGCAAGCTAAGCTATTGATAAGATTTGAATTTTCCGTTAGTTGGTGGCTGATTTTTTCGAAAACA
>NZ_ATDK01000060.1 GCF_000444135.1 Pseudomonas avellanae BPIC 631 | reverse complement strand
TAAGTGAACAGCATTGCGCTTCGAGCGGGCCTTTTCATTGATTACGATTTACCCGGCAATCAGCCGGCGCAAGACCCGGACATTCAAGCCAGCGCCTCGCTGCGCTTGCCCATGACCCGATCGATCACCACCGCGCTTGCCAGGGTGATGACCGACGGCACCAGCCACGCCAGGCCCTGATCACTCAGCGGCATACTGGTCAACGCGCCCGGCAGATATTCACCGAATCCTGCCCCCTTGAGCGCGTCGATAAGGCCGAAAACGAACGACACCAACATGACGGGCGCGACCACCCTGCCCTGACTCTGCCAGAGGCCTTTGCAGAAGCTCAGCGCGACCAGCACGATGCACGGCGGATAGATCGCTGTCAGCACCGGAATCGAAAACTGGATCAGCCTGGTCAGCCCGAGATTGGACACCAGTAACGAGAACACCGCCAAAATGATCACCAACGTTCGGTAGGACAACGGCAGCACCTTGGCAAAGTATTCCGCACAGGCGCAGGTCAGGCCCACCGCCGTGACCAGACAGGCCAGAGAAATCAGCACGGCGAGAAAGCCGCTGCCCAGCGAACCGAAGGTGTGCTGCACGTAGGCATGCAGGACCGCAGCGCCGTTGCTCGCGCCTGCCGCGACCGCATGACTGCCGGAGCCCAGACGAAACAGGCTGACATACACCAGCGCCAGCCCGACACCGGCAATCAGCCCGGCGATGATCGCGTAGCGAGTAATCAGACGCGGCGACTCGACACCGCGAGAGCGGATGGCATTGACGATGACAATGCCGAAGACCAGCGCGCCCAGCGTGTCCATGGTCAGATAACCATTGATGAAACCCTGAGAAAACGGCGCGATCGCATAAGCCGGCTCGGCCTCGCCTATGCCGCCTGCGGGCAAAGCGAACGCCGCAATCCCCAACACCGCGAGGGCGATGATCTTGAGCGGTGCCAGAAAGCGCCCGACCGTATCCAGCAAGCGCCCCGGATACAGCGAGACCCAGAACACCACCAGGAAATACACCAGACTGTAGAGAAACAGCGCCATTGGGCTGTCGCCGGTCAGCGGGGCCAGACCGACTTCAAACGAGACGGTGGCCGTACGCGGGGTCGCGAACAGCGGACCGACCGCCAGATAGCAGACCGCCGCAAGTGCCCCACCGGCAATCTTGCCGATCGGGCTGCTCAAGGCATCCATCGCGCCGCCAACCTTGGCCAGGGCGATCACGGTGATCACCGGCAGGCCGACCGCCGTGACCAGAAAACCGAGCGCCGCCATCCACACATGCGGCCCGGCCTGCAGGCCCACGATAGGCGGAAAGATTATGTTGCCAGCCCCGACAAACAGGGCAAATGTCATAAAACCGAGTGCCAGGACGTCCTGGCCTTTCAAGACTTTCATTACGGGGACCACACGGATTCGAGATGAGGGATGGGACGTCACCCGTGAATGAGGCAGACGCAGCCCGTCGGCGTAAGACGTGGCAGTACCTTGCGAAACACCCCTCGTGAGGGCACCGCAAAAACGGCAGACAGGGTAGCCAACTTCGACCAAAAACGCACTGTCTCAGGGCATATCACCCGACGATGCACCGTTAGACAGCAACCGAACAAACTGCTGGATATTCGGAAATTTCCGACAGACCAACCGTTGATCGATCGGTAGATTGACGGGCATCCTTGCTGCCGATGACTGATGTCCATGCCCGAAACGAAAACCCGGCCTGTGGTTCTTACCCCGCCTCTGCAAACGCCACGTCTGCTTCTGCTGCCGCTGCAACTCGAAGACGCGCCCGCCATGCAGAGCCTGTTCAACCACTGGGAGGTTGTGCGCTACCTGACCCATCACGTGCCTTGGCCTTATCCAGAAGGCGAAGCGCTGCGCTACCTGCGCGAAGACGCTCTACCTGCGATGCAGGACGGGGAAGAATGGCATTGGTCGATTCGTCTGCGAGGCCAACAGGACCGCTTGATCGGCAGTGCCTGCATGATGGACGAGCAGGATAACAACCGTGGCTTCTGGCTCTCACCGACCTATCAGGGGCTGGGGCTGATGTCAGAGGTCTGCGTGGCAATTGATCGCTTCTGGTTTGAAACACTCAGACGCCCTGTTCTGCGCGTGGCCAAGTCTGCCTTGAATGAAGCGTCCTGCCGCCTGTCGCAGCGCGAAGGCATGCGCCTTGTGACCGTTCAGGAATCGCAGTTTGTCTGCGGCACGACGCAGGAACAGCTATGGGAATTGACGCGAGACGAATGGCGGGCAAATAACGGCGGTTAGCCAAGCTGGCCCGGGCATGACTTTTCAAGCGCCCAAACAAAAGCCACCCGAAGGTGGCTTTTGTCGATTGCTCGAATCAGTAAGCGAAGCTTACTTGGTCGGCCAACCGGTCAGCTCGGCCAGGGCCTTGCCGATGTCTGCCAGGGAGCGCACGGTTTTTACGCCAGCGTCCTGCAGTGCAGCGAATTTCTCGTCTGCAGTACCTTTACCACCCGAGATGATTGCACCTGCATGGCCCATGCGCTTGCCCGGAGGAGCAGTCACACCAGCGATGTAGGAAACAACCGGCTTGGTCACGTGTGCCTTGATGTAGGCAGCCGCTTCTTCTTCAGCCGAACCGCCGATCTCGCCGATCATGACGATCGCTTCGGTCTGCGGGTCTTCCTGGAACAGCTTCAGGATGTCGATGAAGTTCGAGCCAGGGATCGGGTCACCGCCGATGCCGACGCAGGTGGACTGACCGAAACCGGCGTCAGTGGTCTGCTTCACAGCTTCGTAAGTCAGGGTGCCGGAACGCGACACGATGCCGACTTTGCCTGGCAAGTGAATGTGACCTGGCATGATACCGATCTTGCACTCGCCCGGAGTGATGACGCCTGGGCAGTTAGGACCGATCAGGATCACGCCCAGCTCGTCACACTTGACCTTGGCTTCGAGCATGTCGATGGTCGGGATGCCTTCGGTGATGCAGACGATCAGCTTGATGCCGCCGAACGCTGCTTCAAGGATGGAATCCTTGCAGAAAGGAGCCGGAACGTAGATAACGCTGGCGGTAGCGCCAGTGGTGTCTACCGCTTCTTTCACAGTGTTGAACACTGGCAGGTTCAGGTGCGTGGTGCCGCCTTTGCCTGGAGTCACGCCGCCAACCATTTTGGTGCCGTAGGCAATGGCTTGCTCGGAGTGGAAGGTACCTTGCGAACCAGTGAAACCCTGGCAGATAACCTTGGTGTCTTTATTGATCAGGACGCTCATTACTTGCCCTCCGCGGCTTTGACAACTTGTTGAGCAGCGTCGGTCAGGCTGGTCGCAGCGATGATGTTCAAACCGCTTTCTGCCAGTACTTTAGCGCCCAGTTCAGCGTTGTTGCCTTCAAGGCGCACAACAACCGGGATTTTAACGCCGACTTCTTTCACTGCACCGATGATGCCTTCGGCAATCATGTCGCAACGAACGATGCCGCCGAAGATGTTGACCAGTACTGCAGCGACGTTGGTGTCGGACAGGATGATCTTGAATGCTTCGGTAACGCGTTCCTTGGTGGCACCGCCGCCAACGTCAAGGAAGTTTGCAGGCTTGCCGCCATGCAGGTTGACGATGTCCATGGTACCCATGGCCAGGCCAGCACCGTTGACCATGCAGCCGATGTTGCCTTCCAGCGCAACGTAGTTCAGTTCGAACTTGGCAGCGTGAGCTTCGCGAGGATCGTCCTGCGAAGGATCGTGGAAGCCCTTCAGCTTAGGCTGACGGTACATGGCGTTGGCGTCGATGTTGATCTTCGCGTCCAGGCAGTGCAGATCGCCGTCAGCCTTGATCACCAGCGGGTTCACTTCCAGCAGAGCCAGGTCGTGGTCCTGGAACAGTTTGGCCAGACCGGTGAAGATCTTGGCGAACTGAGTGACCTGCTTGCCTTCCAGACCCAGCTGGAAAGCCAGATCGCGACCCTGGAATGGCTGAGCGCCAACCAGTGGATCGATCGTGGCCTTGAGAATCTTTTCAGGAGTGTCGTGAGCAATCTTCTCGATGTCCACGCCACCTTCGGTGGAAGCCATGAACACGATACGACGGCTGGAACGATCGACCACAGCGCCCAGATACAGCTCTTTGGCGATGTCGGTGCAGGACTCGACCAGGATCTTGGTCACTGGCTGACCGTTGGCGTCAGTCTGGTAAGTCACCAGGCGCTTGCCCAACCACTGTTGAGCGAACGCTGCAGCGTCTTCCTTGCTACGAACCAGCTTTACGCCGCCCGCTTTACCGCGACCACCTGCGTGAACCTGGGCTTTGACGACCCACTCGGTTCCGCCAATCTTGTCGCAGGCTTCTGCTGCTGCTTCCGGGGTGTCTACCGCGTAACCTTTGGATACTGGCAGGCCGTACTCAGCGAACAGCTGCTTACCCTGATACTCGTGAAGATTCATGCTTATTACCGTCTTCGTTTAGGTACTGCGCATTCGGTGCTGCACGTCAGCGTGCCGCACCACCTGTGACCGCTACTCCGGGTGGACCCCGCAAATGCCGTCGGGCACTCGTGAAGCCGCCTGAGAGGTCGAGTCCGGCGCAGATTCCGCGGTAAGCCCTGCTGGCAAGGCTCACGACGGGCACTGCGTCGTGGTTTCTCTTGTTGTCTTAGCGTTTCTTGCGATTCTGAATGTGGATGGCGCCGCCATTCACAGCCAGTGCAGCTTCATGCAGTGCCTCGGACAGAGTCGGGTGCGAGAAGACCATCATGCCGATGTCCTCTGCGCTGCTGCCGAACTCCATCGCGATGGCGCCCTGCTGTACCAGTTCGGCAGCGCTCGGGCCAATAACGTGAACGCCCAGAACGCGATCGGTCTTGGCATCGGCAATGATCTTGACGAAACCACCGGTGTCGTTGGCTGCCATGGCACGGCCACTGGCTGCGAACGGGAACGTACCGACATTGACTTCAACGCCTTCGGCCTTGAGGGTCTGTTCGGTCTTGCCTACCCAGGCGATTTCCGGGTGGGTGTAGATAACCGACGGGATCAGGTTGTAGTTCATCTGGGCCTTGTGACCCTTGATGCGCTCGACAACCATGATGCCCTCTTCCGAGGCCTTGTGCGCCAGCATCAGGCCGCGAACCACGTCACCGATGGCGTAGACGCCCGGAACGCTGGTGGTGCAGTAGTCATCGACGTAGATGAAGCCGCGCTCGTCGAGGTCGACACCGCTGTCGGAGGCCAACAGGTCGGTGGTCACAGGACGACGGCCGACAGCAACGATCAGGCGGTCGAAGGTGATCGACTGCTCGCCTGCTGCGTCGGTGTAGCTGACAACCACTTCTTCGCCGTTGACCTTGGAGCCGGTCACGCGAGCGCCCAGCTTGATGTCCAGGCCCTGCTTGGTGAAGGTTTTCAGCGCTTCCTTGGAAACGGCTTCGTCAGCGGCCGGGATGAACTTGTCCAGTGCTTCCAGAACGGTGACCTGAGCGCCGAGGCGAGCCCAGACCGAACCCAGTTCCAGACCGATCACGCCTGCGCCGATAACGCCCAGACGCTGTGGAACCTGTTGAAATTCCAGCGCACCGGTGGAATCTACGATGACTTTCTGGTCAACCGGAGCTGGCGGAATGTCGATAGGACGCGAGCCCGAAGCAAGGATCACGTGGTCCGCTTCGATGATTTCAACAGTGCCGTCGGCCGCTGTCAGCTCGACTTTCTTGCCGGCCAGCAATTTGCCGTGGCCTTGCAGGGTGGTCACGCCGTTGGCTTTGAACAGGCTGGCGACGCCGCCGGTCAGGCCTTTGACGATGGTCGACTTGCGACCGATCATGGCGGGCACGTCGATGGCCACTTCGGATGTCGAAATGCCATGCACTGCGAAACCGTTCTTGGCTTCGTAGAATTTCCAGGAACTGTCGAGCAGCGCCTTGGATGGAATGCAACCCACGTTCAGGCAGGTACCGCCGAGGGCCAGTTTGCCCTCCTTGTCCTGATATTTCTCGATGCAGGCAGTCTTGAGACCAAGTTGCGCTGCCTTGATGGCGGCAACATAGCCGCCAGGGCCTGCGCCAATCACTACCACGTCGAATTTCTGGGACATAACAAAGAGTTCCTCTTTAGCTGCAAGCTTTTAGCTGCAAGCTGCAAGTCAGTCCGCGTTTCAACGCGAGGCCGACTTGCGACCTATTGATTAGGTAAAACACATCAGCCCCGACTGCACGCCCTTTCGCATCTGACTTGAAGCTCGAAGGTTGCGACTCGAGGCTGCCTCATCAGATATCCAGCAACAAACGAGCAGGATCTTCCAGCAGGTTCTTGATGGTAACGAGGAAAGTTACTGCTTCTTTACCATCGATCAAACGGTGGTCGTAAGACAGTGCCAGATACATCATCGGGCGAATCACGACCTGACCGTTGACTGCCATCGGGCGTTGCAGAATGTTGTGCATGCCCAGAATTGCAGCTTGTGGCGGGTTGACGATCGGCGTCGACATCATCGAACCAAAAGTACCACCATTGGTGATTGTGAAGGTGCCGCCGGTCATCTCGTCGATGGACAGCTTACCGTCACGGGCTTTTTTGCCGAAGGTAGCGATGCCGCCTTCGATTTCAGCCAGGCTCATGTGCTCGGCGTTACGCAGAACCGGCACAACCAGACCACGATCGCTGGAAACCGCGACACCGACGTCGGCATAACCGTGGTAAACGATGTCGGAACCGTCGATCGAAGCATTGACTGCCGGGAAGCGTTTCAGCGCTTCGGTGGCCGCCTTGACGAAGAAGGACATGAAGCCCAGACGCACGCCATTGTGCGACTTCTCGAACAGGTCCTTGTACTTCGAACGCAGCGCCATGACTTCGGTCATGTCGACTTCGTTGAACGTGGTCAGCATCGCCATGTTCGACTGGGCTTCGACCAGACGCTTGGCAACGGTTGCACGAACGCGGGTCATTGGCACGCGCTTCTCAGTGCGGTCGCCAGCGGCAACGACTGGAGCGGCAGCGGCAGCAGGCTTGGCAGCAGGTGCAGCGGCTGGAGCGGATTTCTTCGCTTCAACGGCGGCAACGATGTCTTCCTTGGTGATACGGCCGTCTTTACCGGTGCCCTTGACGCTGGCCAGATTGATGCCGTTTTCTTCAGCCAGTTGACGTGCAGCAGGCGCGGCAATCGGGTCTTCTTCGCCAGCGGCAGTCGGTGCAGCGGCAGGTGCCGAGGCAGGCGCAGCAGCGGGTGCCGGAGCAGCAGACGCCGTGGCGCCGTCATTCAACGTGCCAAGCACTTCGTTGGACAGGACGATAGCGCCCTCTTCCTTGGTGATCGCGCCCATCACGCCGTCAGCTTCGGCCAGTACTTCCAGGACAACCTTGTCAGTCTCGATGTCAACCAGCATCTCGTCGCGCTTTACCGCATCACCCTCTTTTTTGTACCACTTGGAAATGGTGCCATCGGCAACGGATTCCGGGAAAGAGGGGGCTTTGATATCGATAGCCATTATCTGTAATTCCTTAATTCGGTTTCTAATGCTCGAAGGCGTTAAACAGTGAAGGCATCGCGCAGGAGTTTTTCCTGCTGCTCAGCGTGCATCGAAGCGTAACCACAGGCTGGTGCGGCAGAAGCATCACGACCGGCATACTCGAGAACGAGTTCGCGTTTGTGGTTGCCCATGCTGCGACGCAAATGGTGTTGGCTGCTGTACCAGGCACCCTGGTTCATCGGCTCTTCCTGACACCAGACCACATACTGCAGGTTGGTGTACGGCGCGATGGTTTCCATCAGGTCGTCTTCAGGGAACGGATACAGCTGCTCGAGACGGACGATAGCGATGTCTTCACGACCTTCGGCACGGCGTTTTTCCAGCAGGTCGTAGTAGACCTTGCCGCTGCACAGCACCAGACGCGTAACCTTGCCCGAATCGAGGGTATCGATTTCCGGAATGACGGTCTGGAACGAGCCTTCGGCCAGGTCTTCCAGCGTCGAAACAGCCAGCTTGTGACGCAGCAGCGATTTCGGAGTCAGCACGATCAACGGCTTGCGCAGCGGGCGGATGACCTGACGACGCAACAGGTGGTAGATCTGCGCCGGAGTCGTCGGTACGCACACCTGAATGTTGTGCTCTGCGCACAATTGCAGGTAACGCTCAAGACGTGCCGAAGAGTGCTCCGGCCCCTGACCTTCGTAGCCGTGCGGCAACAGCATGGTCAGACCGCACAGACGGCCCCACTTGTGTTCGCCGCTGGTGATGAACTGGTCGACAACCACTTGGGCGCCGTTGGCAAAATCGCCGAACTGCGCTTCCCAGATAACCAGTGCATCCGGCTGGGTAGTCGAGTAACCGTATTCAAATGCCAGCACGGCCTCTTCCGACAGGAACGAGTCGTACAGGTCGAAGCGCGGCTGACCGGCGTACAGATTCTGCAGCGGAATGTAAGTCCCGGCGTCTTTCTGGTTGTGCAGCACAGCGTGACGGTGCGAGAACGTACCGCGACCGATGTCCTGGCCTGTCATGCGGATCGGGTGGCCTTCGAACGCCAGCGTGGCGTATGCCATGGTCTCGGCGTAGCCCCAGTTGATCGGCAAGCCACCGGCCTGCATCTTCTGGCGATCTTCGTAGATCTTCTGCACCTGACGCTGCACGACGAAGCCTTCTGGCAGCTCCATCAGCTTGGCGGACAGTTCCTGCAGGGTCTTGAGATCGAAGCGGGTGTCGTGACGCGCAGTCCAGGCATGGCCCAGATACGGACGCCAGTCGACGAACAATTCCTTGTTCGGCTCCTTGACCAGGCTTTTCACCACGTGCAGGCCGTTGTCCAGCGCGCTGCGGTAGTCATCGACCTTGGCCTGAACGCGGGCGTCATCGAGGACGCCAGTCTTGATCAGATGCTCGGCATACAGCTCACGAGTGGTGCGCTGCTTGGTGATCTGCTGGTACATCAGAGGCTGTGTGCCGCTAGGCTCATCCGCTTCGTTGTGACCGCGACGGCGGTAGCAGACCAGATCGATGACGATGTCCCGCTTGAACTGCATGCGGTAGTCGATCGCCAACTGGGTGACGAACATCACGGCTTCCGGATCATCACCATTCACATGGAGGATCGGCGCCTGAATCATCTTGGCAACGTCGGTGGCGTACTCGGTGGACCGCGAGTCCAGCGGGTTGCTGATGGTGAAACCGACCTGGTTGTTGATGACGATGTGGATCGTGCCGCCCGTCTTGAAGCCGCGAGTCTGCGACATCTGGAAGGTTTCCATGACCACGCCCTGACCGGCAAACGCCGCGTCGCCGTGGAGGGAAATCGGCAGAACCTTGTCACCGTTCGGATCGTTGCGACGATCCTGACGCGCGCGCACCGAACCCTCGACCACCGGGGAAACGATCTCCAGGTGAGACGGGTTGAATGCCATGGCCAGGTGAACTTCACCGCCTGCGGTCATGACGTTGGAAGAGAAGCCCTGGTGGTATTTGACGTCACCGGAACCCAGTTCCACTTTTTTCTTGCCTTCGAACTCGTCGAACAGGTCGCGCGGGTTCTTGCCGAAGGTGTTGACCAGTACGTTCAGACGGCCACGGTGGGCCATGCCGATCACGACTTCCTTGGTGCCGTAGGACCCGGAGCGCTGAATCAGCTCGTCAAGCATCGGAATCAGGCTTTCGCCGCCTTCCAGACCGAAACGCTTGGTGCCTGGGTATTTGGTGCCCAAATACTTCTCGAGACCTTCCGCCGCGGTGACACGCTCAAGCAAGTGGCTCTGGATGTCAGCCGAAAACGCCGGACGACCACGAACACTTTCGAGACGCTGCATGAACCAGTTGCGCTGCTCGGAATCCACGATGTGGGTGAACTCGGAGCCTATGGTGCGACAATATGTCTGCTGCAACGCTTCGTGAATTTCGCGTAGGCTCACTTCCTCTTTGCCGATGAACAAGTCGCCAGCGCGGAAAGTCGTGTCCAGATCGGCATTGGTCAAGCCGTAGTGATTGATCGACAGATCTGCGGGTGCAGGACGCTGCCACAGGCCCAGCGGATCGAGCTGAGCAGCCTGGTGGCCACGCATCCGGTACGCCTGGATCAGTCGCAGCACTTCAACCTGCTTCTTTTCGTGCTCGCTGCTCACACTGCCGGCGGACACCGGTTGAGCGCGGCGCTGGTTTTTAGCCAGCAACACGAAATGATCGCGAATAGTCGAATGCGATACATCAGTGGCAGAGCCGCCGTCTGCTGGCAACTTCTGAAAGTAGGTGCGCCATTCTTCTGGCACAGCGTTAGGGTCGTGCAGGTAGAGCTCGTAGAGCTCTTCCACATAGGCAGCGTTACCACCGGATAGGTGGGCACTGTTCCACATGCGCTGCATCACGCTTTCTTGCATGCTTGGTCACCCTCGGTAAGGGGACACCACCGGCGAAGACACCAGAGCAATCCTGAAATAGTCGTGTGCAGCGACTGTATCAAGTCACCAGGGATCACGCAGATAGTCCGGGTACCAGCCCGGATGCCCCTGCTGGTCTCATTTCTTCAAAATAAGAGCGGCAGCTTTGCGAGCTACTGCTCAGGTTAAAACTACGGCGCCGGTTGAAGCCTGCGCCGCAGCCACTTCTGTGCAACGGTGTAACAGATAAAGCGATGAATCAGATGCCGCTTTGCAACAACATGTTGCGCACGTGACCGATAGCCTTGGTTGGGTTCAGACCCTTCGGACATACGTTGACGCAGTTCATGATGCCGCGGCAGCGGAATACGCTGAACGGGTCATCAAGCGAAGCCAGACGTTCGTTGGTGCGGGTGTCACGGCTGTCAGCCAGGAAACGATAGGCTTGCAGCAGTGCAGCTGGACCGAGGAACTTGTCGGGGTTCCACCAGAAGGACGGGCAGGAGGTCGAGCAGCAAGCGCACAGAATGCACTCGTACAGACCATCGAGCTTTTCGCGCTCTTCAGGCGTTTGCAGACGTTCGATGGCCGGAGCCGGCGTGTCGTTCTGCAGGAATGGCTTCACCTTCTCGTATTGCTTGTAGAAGATGCTCATATCGACGACCAGGTCACGAATAACCGGCAAACCTGGCAGAGGACGGACAACCAGCTTGTTCTTGGCGACAACTGCAGACAGCGGCGTGATGCACGCCAGGCCGTTCTTGCCGTTGATGTTCATGCCATCGGAACCGCACACGCCTTCACGGCACGAACGACGGTACGAAAAGCCTTCATCCTGTTCTTTGACCAGCGCCAGCACGTCCAGCACCATCAAGTCCTTGCCACCGGTATCGACCTGAAACTCCTGCATGAACGGAGCAGCGTCCTGATCAGGGTTGTAACGATAAACACTGACTTGCAACATATCGGTCACCCCTTAATAAGTCCGAATCTTGGGTTCAAACGTCGGGACAGTCTTCGGTGAGAAGTTCACGGCACGCTTGGTCACGCGCTTGTCACCCGGGAAATACAGGGTGTGGCACAACCAGTTCTCGTCATCGCGATCTTCGAAGTCTTCACGGGCGTGAGCGCCGCGGGACTCTTTACGATGCTCTGCAGCGATCGCCGTGGCTTCGGCAACTTCCAGCAGGTTTTGCAGTTCAAGCGCTTCGATACGGGCAGTGTTGAAAGCCTGGCTCTTGTCGTTGATCTTGACGTTGGCGATACGAACGCGCAGATCAGCCAGCTGGGCAATACCCTTCTGCATGTATTCGCCGGTACGGAATACACCGAAGTAGTTCTGCATGCAGCTTTGCAGCTCTTTACGCAGCGTGGCGACGTCTTCGCCGGTGGTGCGCTCGTTCAGGCCGGCAAGGCGTGCGAGAGCAGCATCGATGTCGGACTCGGAAGCGCGGGCGTAGTCGATACCCTCGCTCAGCGCCTTTTCCAGGTGGATGCCCGCAGCACGACCGAACACGACCAGGTCGAGCAGCGAGTTGCCGCCCAGACGGTTGGCACCGTGCACCGATACGCAAGCCACTTCACCCACCGCAAACAGACCCGGGATGATGTGATCGACGCCGGCAGCGTCCTGAGTGATCGCCTGACCATGAATGTTGGTGGCTACGCCGCCCATCATGTAGTGGCAGGTTGGAACTACCGGAATCGGCGCTGTTGCCGGGTCTACGTGGGCAAACGTCTTGGACAGCTCCATGATGCCTGGCAGGCGGCTGTGCAACACTTCTTCACCCAGGTGATCAAGCTTGAGCATTACATGGTCGCCATCCGGACCACAGCCGTTACCGGCAATGATTTCCTTGACCATGGAACGCGCAACCACGTCACGACCGGCAAGGTCCTTGGCGTTCGGAGCATAACGCTCCATGAAACGCTCGCCGTGCTTGTTGATCAGGTAACCGCCTTCACCACGGCAGCCTTCGGTAACCAGTACACCTGCACCGGCGATGCCGGTCGGATGGAACTGCCACATCTCGATGTCCTGAACCGGGACACCGGCGCGCAGCGCCATGCCGATACCGTCACCGGTATTGATCAGGGCGTTGGTGGTGGACGAGTAGATACGCCCTGCTCCGCCGGTTGCGAGCACGGTGGCGTTGGCACGGATGTAGGAAGTTTCGCCGGTTTCAATGCAGATGGCGATGATGCCGACAAAGGCGCCATCCTGATTCTTGACCAGGTCTACACCATAGTATTCGTTGAGGAATACTGTGCCGGCCTTGAGGTTGGCCTGATACAGAGTGTGCAGCAGTGCGTGACCGGTACGGTCGGCAGCAGCACAGGTACGTGCAGCCTGACCACCCTTGCCGAAATCCTTGGACTGACCACCGAACGGACGCTGGTAGATGCGGCCCTGCTCGGTACGGGAGAACGGCAGACCCATGTGCTCGAGTTCGAAAACGGCTTCGGGGCCTACGGAACACATGTATTCGATAGCGTCCTGGTCACCGATGTAGTCGGAACCCTTGACGGTATCGTACATGTGCCAGCGCCAGTCATCGTTCGGATCGGCAGAGGCGATTGCGCAGGTGATGCCACCCTGGGCGGAAACGGTGTGCGAGCGGGTCGGGAACACCTTGGTGACCACGGCAGTCTTGTGACCGCCCTGGGCGAGCTGCAGGGCAGCGCGCATGCCGGCACCGCCACCACCAATGATGATGGCGTCGAAGGAAAGTGAATTTATGTTAGCCATGAATCAGATACCCCAAAGAATCTGCACGCCCCAGACGAAGTAGGCGAACATCAGAACGCCGCATACCGCCTGAAACAGAAAACGTACTGCAGTGGCGGACTTGCCCAGCGCCATCGGCGTCAGGTAGTCGGTCGCGATGGTCCACATACCGACCCAGGCGTGAGCGCCAAGGGCAACAAGGGCCAGCAGACTGAAGATACGCATCCCGTTGTGTGCGAACAGATCATGCCATTGGGCGTAGCTCAGACCCGGATGAAAGACCAGGTACCCGATCAGGAATATGAAATAAGCCGCGAGCACGACCGCAGATACACGCTGGGCCATCCAGTCGTAGAGGCCCGAACGCGAAAGGTTGGTGACGTTGGTTACCATATCCATACTCCCGCCAGAAGAATCAGTACCACGGAAACCGCGATAACGATTTTGGAGCCCAGCTTGCCGCCCTCGAGCGTCTCGCCTACCCCGGTGTCCATGATCAGGTGACGGATACCGGCCACCATGTGATACAGCAGGGCAGACAGAAGCCCCCAGATGATCAGCTTGGCCAGCGGGCTGGTCAGACACGCCTTGACTTCACCAAAGCCTTCTTCGGACGCCAGCGACTTGTCCATTGCATACAGCATGATTGCAATACCGACAAAGAGGATGACACCGGAGATGCGGTGGAGAATGGACGTGTAAGCGGTGACTGGGAGCTTGATGGTCCTTAGGTCTAGATTTACAGGTCGTTGGCTATTCACGGCTTTTTTTCACACTGAAGAGCCCCTAACAATCAGGGCAAGTTGTTGGGAAGTGCACTGGTCAGGTACCCACCACCCAGGAAGTGACGACCCCCTTGAAACAGGCCAAAAAGCCTCTGGCGGTCGGACGTCGAGTATAGACAGTTAGGTCGCTAATGACAACGCGCAGACTTACCGCCAATGGCGCATTGCTTTGCCGGCACAAAAGGCGTAAACGGCAGGAAATGCCCTGAAAAATTTCACTGCCCGGGCCTTGTGGAACACGACTTTAGGCAAATTGACTTTAGAATTTATCTCACTATAGTGATGCGGGCCCTGCGTGGGGGGCCTGTCTGATGATTTGAAGCATAAATAGGAGGCCACATGGCTGACAAAAAAGCGCAGTTGATCATCGAGGGCGCTGCCCCCGTCGAGCTGCCAATACTGACCGGTACAGTGGGTCCGGACGTGATCGACGTACGCGGTCTGACCGCCACCGGCCGCTTCACATTTGACCCTGGTTTCATGTCCACGGCCTCTTGCGAGTCGAAGATCACCTACATTGACGGTGACAACGGAATTCTGCTGCACCGCGGCTACCCTATCGAACAACTGGCCGAGCAGTCCGATTACCTCGAGACCTGCTACCTGTTGCTCAACGGCGAGCTGCCAACCGCCGAACAGAAAGCCCAGTTCGTGGCCGTGGTCAAGAACCACACGATGGTTCACGAACAACTCAAGACCTTCTTCAACGGCTTTCGCCGTGACGCCCACCCGATGGCCGTCATGTGCGGTGTAGTCGGCGCGCTGTCGGCGTTCTACCACGATTCGCTCGACATCAATAACCCGCAGCACCGCGAAATTTCGGCTGTACGCCTGGTCGCCAAGATGCCGACCCTGGCAGCGATGGTCTACAAGTACTCCATGGGCCAACCCATGATGTACCCGCGCAACGACCTCAGCTACGCCGAAAACTTCCTGCACATGATGTTCAACACGCCGTGCGAGATCAAACCGATCAGCCCGGTGCTGGCCAAGGCGATGGACAAGATCTTCATTCTTCACGCCGATCACGAGCAGAACGCGTCGACCTCCACCGTGCGCATGGCGGGCTCCTCGGGTGCCAACCCGTTCGCCTGTATCGCAGCCGGCATCGCGGCACTCTGGGGCCCGGCTCACGGCGGCGCCAACGAAGCCGTGCTGACCATGCTCGATGAAATCGGCGACGTGTCGAACATCGACGCATTCATCGCCAAGGCCAAGGACAAGAACGATCCGTTCAAGCTTATGGGCTTCGGTCACCGGGTCTACAAGAACCGTGACCCACGCGCGACCGTGATGAAGCAGACCTGCGACGAAGTACTCAAGGAACTGGGCATCAACAACGATCCTCAGCTCGAACTGGCCATGCGTCTCGAAGAGATCGCCCTGACCGACCCGTACTTCATCGAGCGCTCGCTGTACCCGAACGTCGACTTCTACTCGGGCATCATCCTCAAGGCTATCGGCATCCCGACCAGCATGTTCACCGTGATCTTCGCCCTGGCGCGGACCGTCGGCTGGATCTCGCACTGGAAAGAAATGCTCTCCAGCCCTTACAAGATCGGTCGCCCGCGCCAGCTCTACACGGGCAACGTGCAACGCGACATCGTTGCGCTGAAAGACCGCAAGTAAGCGACACGACGCAAAAAACAAGGGCTGCCACTGGCAGCCCTTTTTTGCACCCATCAAAAAGGCCGCAGATTACTGCGCAGCCCGCTCCCTGAGCGCTTTCAACGTATTGAATGGCGCATCGACAACAAACTTGTTGGCGATCATCGACGGCACGCTGCCGCCCGGCTCGGTATGCACCTGATACGTCACTTCGGTCTGATTGGGGCCTTTGGGCACCATCTTCCAGAAGCCCTTGACCTCGCTCACGCGCACAAAGCCCTTTTCCTCGGGAATGTACTTGGGCTGCTCTTCCAGATTGCGGGTAATACTCCCGTCAGCGCCCTCTTGGGTGGTGATCAGCAATACCGAGTCGCGAGGGGTTACCGGCCAGGGTGTATTGAACTGGCTGTAGGTCCAGGTCTTGTCGCCTTCATGCTTGAGCACTTTCTGCAATTTGCACTCATGAATCCAGGCACAGGCCCCCGCCACGTCTTCCTGAAGCGCGCGCAGCTTGCTCACGCTGGCGTTGATCACGGCAATGCCCTGATAGGCCTTGTAGTCGGAGCCAGGCACCTCACTCAGCGAAACCTTGATTCCGTCTTCGTTCCTGGCCACCTTCCAGTCTTCAGCCTGCGCTGCCCCGGCAACCATGACAGTCAACCCACAAGCAACAACCATGCGATACAGCGAACTCATTGTTTTATTCCTTGTTATTGAAGTTCCGACAAAGCGCTTGCGCTCACTGATTCCGCTTCAAGCCACTGCAGTAGCCTTTTCCCACCAGCCGATAAGACGAATGGCGTCTGCCTGATCGACACCGCAGACATCTTCCGCCGCCTTGAACTGACTGCAGACCGCAGGACGCTCGGCCTTGCCGAACAGTGCGCACAGAAACCCGACCGACAAGTGCAGACAGCGCACCCCGGCAGGCTTTCCGTCAGGCATACCGGGTATGGGAGACGTGATGGATGGCGCTATGCAACACGCACCACAATCGGAACGGCAGTCCATGACCAGGCACCTGACTGAAAAGTTGAAAAACAGGGGAAGATATTAACCGTCAAAACGTCTGTTTGAAAATGCCGTATCGGACGATAGGCAGGGCTTACTGCTTGAATTTGAAATCCAGCGCAGCGCCTTCGACGTCGCGACGGTTGTCATTGCGCATCTGCAACTGCATTTCATTGGTCAGCAGCCGACCTTCAAGCTCGAAGGGGCCGGGGTTGGCCGAGGTGCCTTTGTCACTGAACATCTGCGGCAATATAGGCTTGCGTTTGCTGGTGATCACATTGGCAGGCGGGGCCAGTTCCTTGACCAGTTCGGGAGGCAGGCTCAAGTCCAGCCTGGGCGATTTGATTCGCACATCCTTGGCCTTCGCCGCTTTTGCTTGCCTGGCCGTCTGACGCTTGTCGGCGGGCGCCTTGACTGCAACAACTTTTGACAAGGGCTTTTCAGAATCGGTCGTCGCGGCCTTGCCGGCATGGGCTGCCGAGGGTTCGGATTTCTCCTTGCCCACCACGACAGGAACAACCGGAACGCCCGGCATCAACTGATGCACTGTATCGGGTGCCTTGATCTGCCGGGCATCAGTGGCCACTGCCTCTACAGGCGCCTCGGTTTTCAAGTGAACCTCGGGGGAGACCGGCGCAGTGATAAACGCTTCGACCTTGGGCTTGGGCACAGACGATTCCTGAGCATCACAACCACTCAGAAGCACGACGACAATCAACCCCAGACAGCGAAAAACATTCATAGGCAAAGAATCAGGCAAGACAGTGGCAAAAAGCCGGGAAGGAATACATGTTGTCCTTTTGAGGCCAACCTGACAAGGCAAGAGTTCAAAACAACTGACAAAAAATCCTTACAACTCAGTACACCTGTATCGCTTCCTGACACAACTGCTTGGCCAACATGCCCAGCGTCATCAGCGCGCGCTCAGCCTCCTTGTTCCACGGCATCCCGCAATTGAGGCGAATGCAGTGGTTGAACTGCTCGGTGTTACTGAAGATCAGCCCCGGCGCGATGCTGATGCCCTGCTCCAGCGCACGCACGTGCAGTTCCTGGGTATTGACGCGCCCCGGCAGACTGACCCACAAGATGAACCCGCCCGCCGGACGACTCATCTGCGTGCCCTCAGGAAAGAACTGCTGCACCGCCAGTTGGTAGGCGCTCATGTTTTTGCGGTATTCCAGGCGAATGAAGCGCAGATGCCGATCATAGCCGCCGTTTTCAAGGTAGGCAGCTACGGCCATTTGCGTGACGCTGCAAGCCGAGTGAGTGCTGAACGTCTGCAGACGCTGAATTTCAGCCTGGTATTTGCCCGCGATTGTCCAGCCGATACGCACACCGGGCGATAACGTCTTGGAGAAGCTCGAGCAATAAATCACCCTACCCAACCGATCAAACGCCTTGAGTGCCTTGGTTCGTCCGACCTCGAACATCAGCTCGCCGTAGACATCGTCTTCAACCACCTGAATATCAAAATCCGAGGCCAGCCGTAGCAGGTTCTTCTGCCGCTCCTCGGGCATGGTGCCGCCCAGCGGATTGCTCAGCCGCGAGGTCAGCACCAGCGCCTTGATCGACCACTGATTGGCCGCCAGTTGCAGGGCCTCCAGGCTGATGCCGGTGGCCGGGTCGCTGGGGATCTCGATGACTTTCAGGCCCAGCAGATCGGCTAGTTGCAGCAAGCCGTAATAGGCCGGCGACTCGGCGGCGATCAGGTCGCCAGGCCGGGTCAGCACCCGCAGGGTCATTTGCAGCGCATCCACACAGCCGTGAGTAATGACCACTTCGGACGGATCAACCACCACGCCCGCGTCGCGCATACGGATGGCAACCTGCCTGCGCAATGGCTCGAAGCCCGGGCTGAACATGTAACTGAACGCACGCGGACTGTGGAAACGCGTCACTTTCGCAAGCTGCTGATGCAAGGCACGCACCGGCAGGTAATCCACATGAGGCACCGCCGCGCCCAGAGCGAACACGCCTTCGCGTCGCGACTCTTCAAGCACCTGCTGGATAATGCTGCTGCGCGTGACCAGGCCTGGGCGCTCGACCCGCGCGATGTCCGGCGTCGAAGCCGTCAGCGCAGGGGTCTGGTGAACGTAGTAACCCGACTGCGGACGCGCTCTGATCAAGCCCTGATCTTCAAGGTTCGCGTAGGCCTGCAACACCGTTGCATGGCTGACATTGAGCTGCGAGCTCATTTTGCGAACCGAAGGCACACGCTCACCGGGCTGGTACACACCACGGCGGATGTCTTCAGCCAGTTGCTGAGCGATACGTTGATAGAGCAAAAGGTTGGTCATGCCACAGCCTCGAAAAGACCGGCGATTTATTGTTGTTGAAAATACAGATGAGTAATAACCGGTTCAGTCCAGAAGTGTACGGGAACAGTTTGCGTTCAAGCCAGCGATCACAGCCGCTGCGCGAAAATAAACGCGGCCAAAAACGCCATATTCAACGTGTTTAAAGCCAAAAAAGCCCGAGGCCGTTTCCGGCGTCGGGCTTTTTTTGGCCATTTGCGTTAACGAGCAGCGCCTAAATGACCTTTCTCGTCAGAAAAAACAATTTCGACACGGCGATTCTGTGCACGCCCTCGTTCAGACGCGTTGGCATCGACCGGAAACTGCTGACCATAGCCTTCGACCTGAATGCGTTTTTCGTCGACCCCCAGGTCCATCAGGACATCGGCAACCGCTTGTGCACGGTCCTTCGACAGGGTCAGATTTTCCTCACGGTCGCCTGTGCTGTCGGTGTAGCCCTCGATCCTGACCACGCGGCGCGGATTGATCTGCAAAAACTGCACAACCTTGAGAATGGTGCGACTGGCCGAGCTTTTCAGTTCGGCATGCCCGGCGTCGAACAGCACGTCACCCAGCGTCATGACCAGCCCGCGATCGGTCTGGGTGGTGGCCAGACTGAGGATCTGGTCTTCCAGCCAGCGCCCCTGCTGCTGGGCGCTGGCCAGCTTGGCTTCGCGCAACGCCAACTGCATGCGCTGGCGCTCCATGTCCATTTTGGCCAGACGCTCCTGACTCAGCATGAGGTTGCTGTGCTCGCGGGCGATCTCGCTGTAGCGACTGCTGAGGTAGGCGTAGTGGCTTACATCGGCGCCACTGCCCAGGTAGCTGGACAAGCGCTCGGCGCGGGCCAGCGATTCACCCGCGCGAATCACATCCTTGGGCGCACTGCGCAGCACGTCGGTGTCTTCCTTGACCTTCTGGAAATCGGCACTTGCCTGTTGCAGGGCCTGCGCGCTGTCCTGGTGACCGGCACAGCCGTAAAGACCTGCCAAGCCCAGCAACAGGCACATGCTCAATACACGTGGAATACGGTTCATTGCGCCTCCCCCAGCTGCTTGCGCAGGCGATTGAGACGGGTATTCAACTGATTGACCTGCTCCTGACTCTTGAGCGTGAGCACTCGCGCCTCAGCCAACCGCGCATCCAGTTCGGCCTGCTCGGCCTTCATGCGCGCGTCGCGGTAAGCGTGTGTGGTCATGGACGCACGCGCTTCGGCAAAGCGGGCCAGTGCTATTTCCATCTCGGGCTGATCTTCCGTCGCGCCGACCGCCTTGGCCTGCTCCAATGCCTGCTCGGTCAGTTTGAATTGCTCGCTCGGAACGGGATCGCTGGCGCAGCCGGCCAGCGTGGCGATTGCCATGACGGCGATTGAAAAACGAATACTCACAAAAACATTCCTACATGTTTGGGACGCTGGCACTGGCAGGTTGCAACAACTGGGCTTTCCACAATTCCAGGTTGTGCCTGATCACGTCGCCCGCAAGGCCGGAGGCGGCCGATTCTGCCATCTTTTTCGCCAGCTGTCCGCGCAACCATGGATCGTTGCAGGCCGAATTGAACGATAACGCCAGATACAGACCCGGCGTATCAACCGGCAACGGTTGTGCAATCAGGTCTGCCGACAGGCTCAGCGTCTGCACCATGACCATCCCGGCATACCGCCCGGCCAGCACATAATCCACCTCGCCCAGCGCCAGCTTCTGAAAGGCCGGCGTCAGGCCCGACACACGCTCCAGAGCCAGATGTTGCCGGGTCAGTGCTTCAAACGACGGCGTCAGACGGGTCTTTTCCGAAATGGCGCCGGGATGCCCATGCAGTTCGCTGATGGCATTGAACGGTACGGCGTGATCGCGGCGCGTCCAGACCATAATGTCGTTCTGCACAATCGGCGGATGAATGTAATCGAGTGATTCAAGCTGTGCGGTATTCATCGGCGCATCAGCCAGCAGATCCATGCGCCCGGTGCGCACCTCTTCAAGCGCCTGGCTGCGCTTGCCGCCGTACAGAACCTCGAGCTTGATGCCCAGTTCGCCCGCCGCCTGTGTCAACAGATCGGCATTGGCACCCATCAGGCGCTTGGGGTCCTGAGGGTCACGCCACAGATAAGGCGGCGCGTCGGGGCTGCCGGTCACGATCAGGCGCTCGCACTTGCCGGCAGCGAATGCCAGCGTCGGCAGCATGACCAGCCCGAGAAACAGCGAAGACAGCAGCCGGGAATCACGCATGAAAAGTCCTTTTGAACGTCAATAAAAAACCCGTTCTATCCGGGCAAGCGCACTGCAGGCAAGCTGCCAGCACGCAAACCCCGAACGGAACGGGCTCTCTTTATAGTAGAAGCGCGTGGCTTAGACCAGCTTCTCCAACTCGGGAATGGCTTCGAACAAATCCGCCACCAGACCGTAATCAGCCACCTGGAAGATCGGCGCTTCTTCATCCTTGTTGATCGCGACGATTACCTTGGAGTCCTTCATGCCGGCCAGATGCTGAATCGCGCCGGAAATACCGACGGCAATGTACAGCTGTGGCGCAACGATCTTGCCGGTCTGACCGACCTGCATATCGTTGGGCACAAAACCGGCGTCGACCGCAGCGCGGGAAGCGCCGACCGCAGCGCCAAGTTTGTCGGCCAGGGTGTACAGGTGCTTGAAGTTGTCGCCATTCTGCATGCCGCGACCGCCGGAAACGACGATCTTGGCCGCGGTCAGTTCAGGACGATCGGACTTGGCCAGTTCTTCACCGACGAAGCTCGACGTGCCGGCATCGTGAGCAGCCGACACCGCTTCAACGGTGGCCGAACCACCCTCGGCAGCCACCGGATCGAAACCGGTGGCACGCACGGTGATGACCTTGACCGAGGCTGTGGACTGCACAGTGGCAATCGCGTTACCGGCATAGATCGGGCGGGTGAACGTGTCAGCCGAGACCACCGAAACGATCTCGGATATCTGATCCACATCCAGCTGCGCAGCGACGCGCGGCAGGATGTTCTTGCCGTTGGAGGTGGCAGCGGCCAGAACGTGGCTGTGGCCTGCGGCCAGTTCGACCACCAGCGGCGCTACGTTTTCAGGCAGTTGATGCGCGTAGGCCGCGTTGTCGGCGACCAGCACTTTACTCACGCCAGCAATTTTGGCTGCGGCTTCGGCAACAGCGCCGATACCGGAACCTGCAACCAGCAGATGAATATCACCGCCGATCTTCTGGGCGGCAGCAACGGTGTTGAGCGTAGCCGGGGCTACGGTCGCATTGTCGTGTTCAGCGATAACCAGGATCGTCATTTAGATTACCTTCGCTTCGTTTTTCAGTTTCTCGACCAGTTCAGCCACCGACTTGACCTTGATGCCGGCGCTGCGTGCAGCCGGCGCTTCGACCTTGAGGGTCTTGTTGGTCGAGGCCGTGGACACACCCAGCGCATCAGGCGTCAGCACTTCAAGCGGCTTTTTCTTGGCCTTCATGATGTTGGGCAGCGAGGCGTAGCGTGGCTCGTTCAGGCGCAGGTCTGTGGTGACGATGGCGGGCAAGCTCAGGGAAACGGTCTGCAGGCCGCCGTCGATTTCGCGGGTCACGGCAACCTTGTCGCCACTCACTTCAACCTTCGACGCAAACGTACCCTGCGGATAGCCGCTCAACGCAGCCAGCATCTGGCCGGTCTGGTTGTTGTCGCTGTCGATCGCCTGTTTGCCGAGAATCACCAGTTGCGGCTGCTCCTTGTCGACCACTGCCTTGAGCAGTTTGGCCACGGCAAGCGAGGTGAGCTCTTCGGCGGACTCGACCAGCACGGCACGGTCTGCACCCAACGCCAGAGCCGTACGCAACTGCTCCTGAGCGGTGGTCGGGCCAATGGTCACGACCACGATTTCCGTTGCCACACCCTTCTCTTTCAAGCGCACCGCTTCTTCAACAGCGATTTCGCAGAACGGGTTCATGGACATTTTGACGTTGGCAAGATCGACGCCGGAGTTGTCCGCCTTGACGCGAACCTTGACGTTGTAGTCGACCACTCGTTTGACAGCTACAAGAACCTTCATGGATTCCTCACTCTCCGGTGAAAAGATGTCGCCCGGCAATACCAGGCGATCGATAAGTGTCCTCAACAAGCAATCGCAATGTGTGCAGGCCAGCGGCAGGGCTTTAAAAAGCCCTAAAATGCCGGGCATCACCCGTCAAGCAGCGGCAGGGTGTGTAAAATGCGCCGTGCGACGTTGACCTGTTGCCTGCACCGCGTTTGCCTGATGCCTTTTGGGAGATTCTGTCGAACCTCGTTTCAGCCTACGGCAAACGCAAAACCGCCCGTATCTTGACCGTTACGCCTTATCCGGTCAATACGCCAAATCGGCCAGTTCCGGGTCTGGCGTCTATGATTTATCTGGCCTGCGGCCGATTCAAACAAACGTTTGTATTGGACCCGTGCAGTGGTGTAGATATAATGCGTGCCATTAAAAAGGCGGGCGGTGTCCAACACCTCCATACGCCCAGACTTCGGCCTGCAGCGACACATAAAGCAGTGCCACATAAAAAACACCGTGAGCCTTGATAGAGTAGGAGATAGCCTGTGGAACGCGAATACATGGAATTCGACGTCGTCATCGTCGGAGCCGGCCCTTCCGGGCTTTCTGCCGCTTGCCGCCTTAAACAGAAGGCCGCTGAAGCCGGGCAGGAAATCAGCGTCTGCGTGGTGGAAAAAGGCTCCGAAGTCGGCGCACACATCCTGTCCGGTGCCGTGTTCGAACCGCGCGCACTGAACGAGCTGTTTCCGAACTGGCAAGAATTGGGCGCGCCGCTCAATACGCCGGTCAAGCGCGATGACATCTACGTGCTGCGCGACGCCGAAAAAGCCCAGAAAATCCCGGACTTTTTCGTGCCAAAGACCATGCACAATCATGGCAACTACATTATCTCGCTGGGCAATCTGTGCCGCTGGCTCGCCCAGCAGGCTGAAAACCTGGGCGTTGAAATCTACCCGGGCTTTGCAGCTCAGGAAGCGCTGTTCGACGAAAACGGCGTGGTGCGCGGCATCGTCACCGGTGATCTCGGCGTCGACCGCGAAGGCAACCCGAAAGAAGGCCTGTACACCCCCGGCATGGAACTGCGCGGCAAATACACGCTGTTCGCCGAAGGCTGCCGTGGCCACATCGGCAAGCAACTGCTCAAGCGCTTCGACCTCGACAACGAAGCCGATGTGCAGCACTACGCCATCGGCCTAAAGGAAATCTGGGAAGTCGATCCGGCCAAACACGAACAAGGCCTGGTGGTGCATACCGCAGGCTGGCCACTGGATGATGCCAATCCGGGCGGCTCGTTCCTGTATCACCTGGAAAACAATCAGGTGGTGGTCGGCCTGATCGTCGACTTGTCCTACACCAACCCGTACCTGTCGCCGTTCGACGAATTCCAGCGCTACAAGCATCACCCGGTCATCAAGCAGTACCTGGAAGGCGGCAAACGCATCAGCTACGGCGCACGCGCCATTGCCAAGGGCGGCCTGAACTCGCTGCCGAAGATGGTCTTCCCTGGCGGCGCGCTGATCGGTTGCGACCTCGGCACCTTGAACTTCGCCAAGATCAAGGGCAGCCACACCGCCATGAAGTCCGGCATGCTGGCTGCAGAATCGGTAGCAGACGCCCTGTTCGCCGGCAAGGAAGGCGGCGACGTGCTGACCTCCTACGTCGATGCCTTCAAAGCCAGCTGGCTGCATGCAGAGCTGTTCGCCAGCCGCAACTTTGGCGTGGCGATCCACAAGTACGGCGCGATCAAGGGTGGTGCATTCAACTTCATCGATCAGAACATCTTCGGTGGCAAGCTGCCGTTCACCCTGCACGACACAAAGCCGGATTACGCCTGCCTCAAGCTGGCGGCGGACTCAAAGAAGATCGATTACCCCAAACCCGACGGCAAGCTCAGTTTCGACAAACTCAGCTCGGTATTCCTCTCCAGCACCAACCATGAAGAGGAACAACCCTGCCACCTTAAGCTGACCGATCCGAGCATCCCGATCGGCAAGAACCTGCCACTGTACGACGAACCGGCCCAGCGCTACTGCCCGGCAGGCGTGTACGAAGTCATTACCAGGGAAGATGGCGAGAAACGCTTCCAGATCAACGCGCAGAACTGCGTGCACTGCAAGACCTGCGACATCAAGGACCCTTCGCAGAACATCACCTGGGTGGCACCGGAAGGCGCTGGCGGACCGACCTACCCGAATATGTGAGGTGAAGCAGTTGCAAAAAGCAGCTGCAAGTTGTAAGCGGCAAGCCTAAAGCTTGTAGCTTGCAGCTTGCAGCTTGCAGCTTGCAGCTTGCAGCTTGCAGCTTGCAGCTTGCAGCTTGCAGCTTGCAGCTTAAAGCTTGCAGCTAGCCTCTCCCGGACTCCGCTCGAAGTAACGTTTGTATTCGCGGCTAAACTGCGATGCGCTTTGATAGCCAACCTTGAGCGCGACCTGGGCCACGTTCAGGCCTTCGGCGACCAGCAACTGCTGGGCCTTGAGCAGGCGCAGGCGTTTGAGGTACTGCACAGGCGACAACAGCGTGCTGCGCTTGAAGTGCTCGTGAAAGGTCGAGGTGCTCATGTTGGCGCAGCGCGCCAGGGTGTCGACGTTCAATGCGTGGTCATAATGGTCATGCAGATACGTCACCGCCGAGGCGATCCGCGCAAACTGCCCCTGTTGCTCGACCAGCGCGCGCAATACACCCGATTGCGGGCCGCGCAGCGCGCTGTACAGCACTTCACGAATGCGCGCCTGCCCCATCGCCTGGCACTCCAGCGGATCGTGCAGACAACGCAGCAGGCGTTCGACGCTGTCGCGCATCGCAGGGTCGATGCGTACCGATGTCATGGACTCCGGGGTCTGCATCTGACTTTCCTGGCCGCTGGCCGGGCCTATTGCTTGCACCAGTTCGCCAAGCCGCACACGGTCGATGGCCACCGACACGCCATACAGCGGCTTGTCCGGGGTGGCGAAGGTCTCGCATTTGAATGGCACCGACAGCGCCTGAATCAGGTAATGCCCGGTGCCGTATTCAAAGGTGCGCGGCCCCAGACAGGCGACTTTGCTGCCCTGCACCACAATCATCAGGCTCGGCTCGTAGATCTGCGGGCTACTGGCCACATAACCGAAAGCCGACAGCACACGAACCTCGGGCAAATGCGTGGCCACAAAGCCGGGACGTACCGCCAGCGGCTGAATCAGGGACACAAGCGTGGCATTGCCATCAGGGGAAAAATCGAGTGACATGGAAAGCAGGCCGGCAGAGAAATAGACAGCTGCATAATCGCAGATTTGAGCGCCGGAGCCGACCCCGAATTATCCGGCCGGAGGAATAGGCATGAAACACGGAGGATTCACCATAGCCGCGCACCCTCCATACAAGGACAATTGTTTGCCTCTGCTTCTGTAACACTCTGTGAGGTCAACGATGTACACAGCTATCGGCTACCGCCCCCCTCGCCCCAATGACCTTCGAACGTCGCGCTCCGCGTGCCGACGACGTGGCCATCGAAATCCTGTTCTGCGGCGTATGCCACTCCGACATTCACCAGGCGCGCAACGAATGGGGCATCGCTGTCTACCCGCTGATGCCCGGCCACGAGATCGTCGGTCGCGTCACCGCCACTGGCGCCAACGCCACCCGATACAAGGTCGGTGATCTGGTCGGTGTCGGCTGCATGGTCGACTCGTGCCGCGAATGCTCGGCCTGCAAATCGGACCTCGAGCAGTATTGCCTGGAAGGCCCGACCATGACCTACGCCACGCCAGACCGCGTGGACGGCAGCAACACCATGGGCGGTTACTCGAACAGCATCGTGGTCGCCGAGCACTTCGTCGTGCGCGTTCCGGAAAAGCTCGACCCGGCCGCAGCCGCTCCGATTCTTTGCGCAGGCATCACCACTTATTCGCCACTCAAGCACTACGGTGTGAAGGCCGGCGACAAGGTCGGTATTCTGGGCATGGGCGGTCTGGGTCACATGGGCATCAAGTTCGCCAAGGCAATGGGCGCTGAAGTCACCCTGTTTACCCGCTCCGCAGCCAAGGCTCAGGAAGCACGTCGTCAGGGCGCCGACCATGTGATCGTGTCCACCGACGCCGAACAGATGAAGGCCGCTGCCGGGCATTTCGACTTTCTGCTCGACACCATTCCGGTGCAGCACGACCTGAACCC
Source organism: Pseudomonas avellanae BPIC 631 (assembly GCF_000444135.1). Classification (GTDB taxonomy): domain Bacteria; phylum Pseudomonadota; class Gammaproteobacteria; order Pseudomonadales; family Pseudomonadaceae; genus Aquipseudomonas; species Aquipseudomonas avellanae. The sequence goes on along the minus strand of NZ_ATDK01000060.1, from coordinate 15,757 downwards.
CTACCTGGAAACGCTGCGCTTTGACGGCGTGCATATTCTGGTCGGTCTGATCGAACCTATCGAGCCGCCCGTCCATGCAGCCCACCTGGTGATGAGCCGTCGCGTGTTGGCCGGTTCGCTGATCGGCGGTATTGCCGAAACCCAGGAAGTGCTGGATTTCTGCGCCGAGAACGGCATCACCTGCGATATCGAAATGCTCGATATCCGCAACATCAACGAAGCCTACGAGCGCATGCTGGCCGGTGACGTGAAATACCGTTTCGTGATCGACATGGCCACGCTGCAGGCCTGATTCGCCAGGAATCAGCCGCCGAGATCGGCCGAGAGTTCCGCTGCTATCTTCTTGATCAGCGGAACCAGCTCGGCCATTTTCTCCAGCGGCATGTAAGGCACGGTACTGGCGACACTGATGCCGGCAACAATCTGTTTGCTGGCATCACGTACCGGCGCTGCAACACAACGAATCGACGGTTCGTTGTCCTCCAGATCAAACGCATAACCACCCTGTATGTACTCCTCCCTTCGCGCCTGCAACTGCTCCCAGGTTTGCTGTTCATGAGCAGGCCACAGCGGGTTTCTGCCTGACGCCGGCATGCTGACCTCGTACAGCCGCTGCCACTCTGCTTGCGTACTGTCCAGCAATAACGCCTTGCCGATACCGGTCCGCACCAGTGGCATGCGGTGCCCGACCCGCGAGCGCATTTCCGGTCCGTTGCGGCCGGGGTTTTTGTGCAGGTACAACACGTCGTCGCCCTCCCGAACCGCCAGATGCACCGTATCGCCGGTCAGTTCCGACAGCCGATCCAGATACGGGCGGGCGAGAATGGCCAGCGGCACTTCTTCGCGCGCCTGAAACCCCAGTTCGATCAGTTTCGGCCCGAGCAGGTAGCCAACTTGCGGCACCACCCGAAGGTAGCGCTCTTCGACCAGGCAACTGGCCAGACGGTGAGTGGTGCTGCGCGTGGTGCCGATCAGCCGGGCGATTTCTTTCAGGTCCCGTGCGCCACTGGCCACCGCCTGAACCACGCCAAGGCCGCGCAACAGGGTCTGGGTCCCGCTGGGCGCAGGTTCTTTGCCGGTGGTTTTTTCAGGGATGATCGAATCGTTGTGCATGAGAGGCCAGGTTCAAATAGGAGAAGGTTCGGATCAGGAAGCTGGCAGCATTATCGCCGCCAGCGTCCGCACGCGTCGACATCAGAGCTCGATACGCTCCACCTTCCCCACCAGCAGGATGTAAGACAGCGCGCCCAACAATGCCAACGCCGAAATGTAGGTGATGGCTGGCGCAAACGAGTCGCCGGTTGCCAGAAAGCCGATCACGATTGGCGTGGCGATGGCCGCCAGGTTGCCGATGAAATTGAACGTGCCACCGGTCAGGCCCAGCAAGCGCGCCGGGGCCAGGGTGGAGACCAGCGACCAGGTGATCGATGCCAGACCGTTACCGAAAAACGCCAACGCCAGAAAGGTGATGACCAGTGGTGTGGAATCGACGAAGTTGGCGCCGATGATTGACGTGGAAATCAGCAGCCCGGCAATGATCGGCAATTTGCGGGCAAAGCCCACGCTATGGCCACGGCGGATCAGCCAGTCGGAGAAAAAACCCGAACACAACACCCCGATAAACGCCGCCAGAAACGGCAATGACGCCAGCAACCCGGACTTGATGAAGTCCATGCCACGGTATTTGACCAGATAGGTCGGGAACCAGGTCAGGAAGAACCACAGCGTGGAGTTCAGGCAGAACTGCCCCAAGTAGATCCCCCACAGCTTGCGCTTGCTCAGCACGATGCCCAGGTCCAGCCAACTGAAACCCTGCTTCTGCTTGTCGGCCTCCGTCTGGATGTCCACTAGCCCGCCGCCCTCTTTGATCAGGTCGATCTCCTGCTGGTTGACGCCTTTGAAGTCACGCGGTTCGCGATACACCGCGTACCAGATCAACGCCCACAACACGCCAACGCCACCTGTTACGACAAACACCATGTGCCAGCCGTAGTGCGCCTGCAGCCAGGCCAGCACTGGCGTCAGAAACGCCAGACCGACGAATTGACCCGAGGTGTAGACGCCAATGGCGGTGGCGCGCTCGCGCTCGGGAAACCAGGTGGTCACCACACGACTGTTGATCGGATAGGCCGGTGCTTCGAGTGCACCGACGGCCATGCGCAGCACGAACAGCGCGATGAAGCTGGCGGCAAAGCCGAGCATGATGGTCGCGATGGACCACAGCAGCAGTGCAGCTGTGTAAAGGATGCGCGGCGGCACCCGGTCTACCAGCCAGCCACCGGGCAGTTGCATGGCGGCGTAGGTCCAGCCGAACGCTGAGAAGATCAGCCCGACGTGCACCGTATCAAGGCCCAGTTCGGCGGTCAGTGCCGGTGCGGCAATGGACAGATTACTGCGGTCCAGATAATTGATCACCACGGTGATGAACAGCAACACCATGATAAAGAAACGCTTGCGGGACGGCGTCACCAGCGACGCCGCGCCCTCCATCGTACGAGTGCGCATGGCCTGTAGCCTCTTGTTGGATTTATTGAGGTCTGTGCTTCGATTGGCGAGCTCTCGTTCCCACGCTCCGCGCTCAGTGTGCTATACAAATCCGCTTTTGATTCTGGCCGAAGGCCGTGGGGGCGACCGGGGCGGCGATCCGCATTGTTCGCGAAAGGGCCAGTGCATTCCCCAAAAACGCATCGGCTGAACTACCGTCTTCGCGAACAAGTTCGCTCCCACGCCCTTCGGGCAGAAGCCCGATCTACGGGCTTCTCAGGACTTTTGTACAACGCTGAGTGCAAAGCGTGGGAACGATGATCACGGAGATTTCCTGCGCCCTACCACTCGGCAAAACTGCCATCGGCATGACGCCAGATCGGGTTGCGCCAGCGGTGGCCGATGGCGGCGCGTTCGATGACGTATTCTTCGTTGATCTCGATGCCCAGGCCCGGTCCGTTGGGGATCTTGACCATGCCTTTGTCGTAGTCGAACACTTCCGGATGCTTGACGTAATCGAGCAGGTCGTTGCTTTCGTTGTAGTGGATGCCCAGGCTCTGCTCCTGAATGAAGGCGTTGTAACAAACCGCGTCCAGTTGCAGGCACGCCGCCAGCGCGATCGGCCCCAGCGGGCAATGCAGCGCCAGCGCGACGTCGTAGGCTTCGGCCATGTTGGCGATCTTGCGGGTTTCGGTGATACCGCCTGCATGCGACGCATCCGGCTGGATGATGTCGACATAACCTTCGCTCAACACGCGCTTGAAATCCCAACGCGAGAACAGCCGTTCGCCCAGGGCAATCGGCGTGCTGGTCAGCGGTGCCAGTTCTTTCAGGGCTTCGTAGTTTTCGCTGAGCACTGGTTCTTCGATGAACATCAGCTTGTACGCGTCCAGTTCTTTCATCAGCACCTTGGCCATCGGCTTGTGGACGCGGCCGTGGAAGTCCACGCCAATGCCGACATTCGGCCCGACCGCATCGCGCACGGCAGCCACGTTGGCCAGCGCCAGATCGACCTTATCGAAGGTGTCGAGAAACTGCAGCTCTTCGGTGCCGTTCATTTTCACCGCCGTAAAACCGCGCTCGACCGCCTCTTTGGCCGCCCGCGCCGTGTCGGCAGGACGGTCACCGCCGATCCACGAATACACACGAATCTTGTCGCGCACCTGACCACCCAGCAGATCACTCACCGAAACACCCAGCGCCTTGCCCTTGATGTCCCACAACGCCTGATCGATGCCGGCCAGCGCGCTCATATGAATCGCGCCGCCCCGGTAAAAACCGCCGCGATACAGCACGGTCCAGATGTCTTCGATGTTGCGCGGGTCCTTGCCGATCAGGTAATCGGACAGTTCTTCCACAGCAGCGGCCACGGTGTGCGCGCGGCCTTCGACCACCGGCTCGCCCCAGCCGACAACGCCTTCGTCAGTCTCGACCTTGAGGAAGCACCAGCGCGGCGGAACAATGAACGTGGTGAGTTTGGTGATTTTCATGGGTGCAGTTTCTCTTATTGATTCTCTTATTGGATAACGGCTATCGAACAGCGATGCTGATCAGTCTGCGAGCCCTGCGGTGTGTTGCTTCCAGGCAGCTACGTAAGCCTTGGCCCGCTCGGCAACGTCAGCAGCGCTCATGCCCGGTTTGAACAGCCCGGAGCCCAGGCCGAAGCCCTTCACGCCAGCATCAAGAAACACTTTCATGTTGTCTGGCGAGATACCGCCGACCGGCAGCAGAATCGTGCCCTTGGGCAGCACCGCCAGCCACGCCTTGACCACCGCGGGTGACATCTGCTCGGCAGGAAACAGTTTCAGTACGTCGGCACCTTCGGCCAGCGCGGCAAACGCCTCGGTCGGCGTCGCCACGCCCGGCGACAAAAACAACCCGGCGGCCTTGGCTGCACGCAAGACATGGGCATCGCTGTGCGGCATGACAATGACCTGCCCTCCGGCATCCTTGACCTGCGTCACCTGCTCCGGGGTCAGCACCGTGCCCGCACCGATCAGGCAATCGGCAGGCAATTGCTGGCGCAGCAAGCGAATGCTATCGAACGGCTGCGGAGAATTGAGCGGCACTTCAATGACCCGAAACCCGGCCTCATACAACACATCGCCAATCGCCGGTGCCTCTTCGGGGCGCAGGCCGCGCAGGATCGCGACCAGACCGTTTTCCTTCAATGCTTGCTTGAGCATGTCAAACCTCTTGAATGTGTTGGGATGGCTGGCGTGCAATCAGGCCCGCCTGCACCGCGACCTGCCACAGGCCGCGCTCGGTCGCCTGTTCGGCCAGGGTCACTTGCGGGAAGCCACAGACCGTCAGGCCACGTGAATAACGCGCGCACAGCGCTTCGCTGCCGATTAGGATCACCGCAGGCAATTGTTCATGGGTATGCAGATGCAGCCTGGCGATGGCGCCCAGTTCATGGCCGATCAACAGGCCGGACAGGTAGTCCGGCTGAGCGCTCGCCGCCAGTTGCCCGGTCAGGCCGAGCGTTCGGGTGCTGAAAATGGTGGAAAGCGGTCCGGCGGACCCGGCATCCGACAGGGCAATCGACAATCCGCGATCAAACGCCTGATCATCGAACGCCTCGGCGGGCTGCATGGTGCGCCCGAGAATGGTGTGCGCGCACAGGGCGGCGTAGACCTCGCCGGTCATGAAGGTATCAAAATGAACGATGCGCCCGCGCGTGACCTGCACCCATTTCGAATGGCTGCCCGGCAGACCAATCAGCAGGGGCTGGTTGTCGAGTTGCGTCTCAAGCCCGGCCAATACGCCCAGCACCTGGGTTTCTTCGCCACGCATGACGTTGGGCAGGGTCGAGCGTTGCAGTACGCCCGGAATGATATGCACGGTCACCCCACTCTGGCTGCGCACCGTTTGCAGCGCTGCGCTCAGTTCGTTGACGCTGGCAGGGGTTTCCCGATAAGCCGCCTCGCGCCAGCCCTGCGCGCTGCCGACCATGCCGCAGGCAATCACCGGCAGGCCGGGCTCGGCGTCAAGCCAGTCGCCGCAGGCCTGATCGAAAGCCAGTTCAAAGCCGTCGCTGCACAACTGCCCGGAAATCAGACGCGGCGTGGTCGGCAACTGCATGATGCCCGCGCTCAGGGCGCGCTGTTCCAGCACCTGGCCGTGTTCGCCAAGTCGATAAGCACGAAGGGAGGTCGTCCCCCAGTCGAGTGCAATCAATTGCGCCTGCATTGCTTCACCTGCTGTTTTATTGGAAGTGAGTGCCAGACGACTATAAACCTGTTGCCATACTTATCTCAATATGTAAATTTCAATCCCATATATCGGGATTTTAACGGAGAGACATTAAAAAACCCGCTGCCCTTTCGGACAGCGGGTTTGGTGTAAAACCGAAGTATCAACGCTCCAGCAGGATCCTCAGCATGCGCCGCAGCGGTTCAGCCGCGCCCCACAACAGCTGATCGCCGACGGTGAAAGCGCCCAGGTACTGCGAACCCATGTTCAGCTTGCGCAGACGGCCCACCGGCACACTCATGGTGCCGGTCACCGCCGTCGGGCTCAGCTCTTGCGCGCTGGCTTCGCGGGTGTTCGGCACCAGCTTGACCCACGGGTTGTGCTGGCTGATCAAGCCTTCGATGTCCGCAATCGGCACATCCTTGTTCAGCTTGATGGTCAGCGCCTGGCTGTGGCAACGCATGGCGCCGATGCGCACGCAGATGCCATCCACCGGGATCGGGCTCTTGAAACGACCGAGAATCTTGTTGGTCTCGGCCTGGCCTTTCCACTCTTCGCGGCTCTGGCCGTTGGGCAGCGCCTTGTCGATCCACGGGATCAGACTGCCGGCCAGCGGCACGCCGAAGTTCTCGGTCGGGAACGACTCGCTGCGCATGGCTTCTGCCACCTTGCGGTCGATATCCAGAATGGCGCTGGCCGGGTTGGCCAGTTCATCCGCCACAGACGCGTGAACCGCGCCCATCTGCCTGATCAGTTCACGCATGTTCTGCGCGCCGGCCCCGGAGGCCGCCTGATAGGTCATGACGTTCATCCACTCGACCAGCCCGGCATCGAACAGACCGCCCAGGCCCATCAGCATCAGGCTGACCGTGCAATTGCCGCCGATGTAGTTTTTGGTGCCCGCGTCCAGTTGCTGGTCAATGACCTTGCGGTTCACCGGATCGAGCACAATGACGGCGTCATCCTGCATGCGCAGGCTGGAGGCCGCATCGATCCAGTAACCCTGCCAGCCCGCTTCGCGCAGCTTGGGGAACACCTCGTCGGTGTAGTCGCCGCCCTGACAGGTCAGCACCACGTCCAGGGTTTTCAGCTCGTCGATGCTGTAGGCATCTTTCAGCGGGGCAACTTCCTTGCCCACCGAAGGCGCCTGGCCACCGACATTGGAGGTAGTGAAGAACACCGGCTCAATGAGATCGAAGTCCTGCTCTTCCCGCATCCGCTGCATGAGCACGGAACCGACCATGCCACGCCAACCGATCAGACCTACACGTTTCATCGCAACTACACCTTGAATAAAAGTGGGACCGCCGCCCTGCGTGTGTACAGCAGGCGGCGGGCCAGAGAGATTACAGATTCCGTAGCGCGGCGACTACTGCATCGCCCATTTCCTTGGTACCGACTTTAACTTTGCCCTCGGACCAGATGTCGCCGGTGCGGATACCCTGATCCAGCACCAGGCTGACGGCCTGTTCGATGGCGTCGGCAGCGTCAGTCAGGTTGAAGCTGTAACGCAGCATCATCGACACCGACAGAATGGTCGCCAGCGGGTTGGCAATGCCTTGGCCGGCGATGTCTGGTGCCGAGCCGTGGCAAGGCTCGTACATGCCCTTGTTGGCGGTGTCCAGCGAAGCCGACGGCAGCATGCCGATGGAACCAGTGAGCATCGACGCCTGATCGGACAGGATGTCGCCGAACAGGTTGTCGGTCACGATCACGTCGAACTGCTTGGGCGCACGCACCAGTTGCATGGCAGCGTTATCGACATACATATGGCTCAGTTCGACTTCCGGGTAATCCTTGGCGACCTGCTCGACGATTTCGCGCCACAGCTGGCTGGACGCCAGCACGTTGGCCTTGTCTACCGAGCAGAGCTTTTTGCCACGCACCATGGCCATGTCGAAACCAACCTTGGCAATGCGGCGGATCTCGCTCTCGCTGTACGGCAGCGTGTCGTACGCCTGACGCTCGCCATTATCCAGCACGCGAGTGCCGCGTGGCGCGCCAAAATAGATGCCACCGGTCAGTTCGCGAACGATCAGGATGTCCAGGCCGGCAACGATTTCCGGCTTGAGGCTCGAGGCATCCGCCAGTTGCGGGTAGAGAATCGCCGGGCGCAGATTGCCGAACAAGCCCAGTTGGGAACGGATTTTCAGCAGGCCGCGCTCAGGACGGATGTCACGCTCGATGGTGTCCCATTTCGGGCCGCCCACCGCGCCAAGCAGTACCGCATCGGCCGCACGGGCGCGGTCCAGCGTCTCGTCGGCCAGCGGCACGCCGTGCTTGTCGATGGCCGCGCCGCCGATCACGTCGTGGGTCAATTCAAAACCCAGTTGATACTTCTGGTTGGCCAGCTCCAGCACCTTGACCGCTTCGGTCATGATTTCCGGACCAATACCATCACCTGGGAGAATCAGAATCTGCTTGCTCATAACATCCTCGATGTGTGCAGCGGCGCCTTGGGTGGCGCCTTTTTATAACGCTGAATACGGCAAAAAATTTATCACCTGGCTAAAACACTGTTGCCAGCAAGGCGCAACGGCACCTTACTGGCAAACAAGCCTGCGGTGGCTACTGATCAGTCGCGAAACAACCATGGCTGGCTGGCGCGGTGCTTGCCTTCGAAGCTGGCAATGGCGTCGGCGTCCATCAGCGTCAGGCCGATGTCATCCAGACCGTTAAGCAGACAGTGCTTGCGGAATGCATCGATTTCAAAGCTCAGCACCTCGCCGTCAGGGCGGATCACCGTCTGCGCCTGCAGATCAATGCTCAACTGATAGCCGGGGCTGGCCTCGACCTGCTTGAACAGTTGATCGACATCGCCTTCAGCCAGAATGATCGGCAGCAGGCCGTTCTTGAAGCTGTTGTTGAAGAAGATGTCGGCATAGCTCGGCGCGATAATGGCGCAAAAACCATACTCTTCCAGCGCCCACGGCGCATGCTCGCGGCTGGAGCCACAACCGAAGTTTTCCCGCGCCAACAGCACGCTGGCACCCTGATAACGCGCGTTGTTGAGCACGAAATCATGGTTCAGCGGGCGCTTTGAGTTGTCCTGGTACGGCTGGCCCACGTCCAGATAACGCCACTCATCGAACAGGTTCGGGCCAAAGCCCGTGCGCTTGATCGACTTGAGAAACTGCTTGGGGATGATCTGGTCGGTGTCGACGTTGGCACGATCCAGAGGAGCGACCAGGCCATTGTGCTGGGTAAAGGCTTTCATGCTGGATTCCTCAGTTCGCGAACATCGATGAAACGGCCAGTAACCGCTGCGGCAGCAGCCATCGCCGGGCTCACCAGATGCGTGCGGCCGCCTGCGCCCTGACGGCCTTCAAAGTTACGGTTGGAGGTGGACGCGCAATGCTCGCCGGAACCGAGGCGATCCGGGTTCATGGCCAGGCACATCGAGCAGCCCGGCTCACGCCATTCAAAACCGGCTTCGATGAAGACCTTGTCCAGCCCTTCTTTCTCGGCCTGCGCCTTGATCAGCCCCGAGCCTGGCACCACGATGGCCTGCTTGATGGTTGCAGCCACCTTACGACCCTTGGCAACGTCTGCAGCAGCGCGCAGGTCTTCGATCCGCGAGTTGGTGCAGGAGCCGATGAATACGCGATCCAGCTGGATATCGGTGATCGGCTGATTGGCTTTCAGGCCCATGTATTTCAAGGCGCGCTCAATGGAGCCACGCTTGACCAGATCCGGTTCTTGCGCAGGGTCCGGCACGTTCTGATCGACGGCCAGGACCATTTCCGGCGAAGTGCCCCAACTGACCTGTGGCTTGATCTGCGCGGCATCCAGCTTGACCACGGTGTCGAACACCGCATCGGCGTCGGACACCAGATCCTTCCAGGCCTCGACGGCGAGGTCCCATTCAGCGCCCTTCGGTGCGAACGGACGGCCTTTGACGTATTCGACGGTCTTCTCGTCAGTGGCGACCATGCCGACCCGCGCACCCGCCTCGATGGACATGTTGCAAATGGTCATGCGGCCTTCGATCGACAGGTCACGAATCGCGCTGCCAGCGAACTCGATGGCGTAACCGTTACCGCCTGCGGTGCCGATCTTGCCGATCACCGCCAGCACGATGTCCTTGGCCGTCACGCCGAACGGCAATTGCCCTTCGACCGACACCAGCATGTTCTTCATCTTCTTGGCCACCAGGCACTGGGTCGCCAGCACATGCTCGACCTCGGAAGTGCCTATACCATGGGCCAGCGCGCCAAATGCGCCGTGGGTCGAGGTGTGTGAGTCGCCGCAGACCACGCTCATGCCCGGCAGGGTTGCGCCCTGCTCCGGGCCGATGACGTGGACGATGCCCTGACGCGGGTCATTCATCTTGAATTCGGTGATGCCGTATTCGTCGCAGTTGTCGTCCAGGGTCTGCACTTGCAGGCGCGACACCTGGTCTTCGATAGCCTCGATACCGCCCTTGCGTTCCGAGGTGGTCGGCACGTTGTGGTCGGGGGTGGCGATGATCGAATCGATCCGCCACGGCTTGCGTCTGGCCAGGCGCAGGCCTTCGAACGCTTGCGGCGAGGTCACTTCGTGGATGATATGACGGTCAATGTAGATCAGCGCCGAACCGTCGTCGCGCTGTTTGACCAAATGTGAATCCCAGAGCTTGTCGTAGAGCGTTTTCCCGGCCATCGGACGTACTTCCTCATCAGCTTGTTTCTATGCCTTGGGCAATCGTGACGATGAACCCTTGGCTTGTGCGGTCATCCTATAGAATGTGCTTAAATAACTCAAATTCATAATTTTCATGCCTTGGATAACCAAGTGGAATCCGTCTATGGACCTCGCCAATCTCAACGCCTTTATAGCCATCGCCGAGACCGGCAGTTTCTCGGGTGCCGGTGAGCGGCTGTACATCACCCAGCCCGCCATCAGCAAGCGTATCGCCGGTCTGGAGCAGCAGCTCAACGTGCGCCTGTTTGATCGCCTGGGCCGCGAAGTCAGCCTGACCGAAGCGGGTCGCGCCCTGCTGCCGCGCGCCTACCAGATCCTTAATGTGCTGGACGACACGCGCCGCGCACTGACCAACCTGACCGGCGAAGTCACCGGCCGGCTGACCCTGGCAACCAGTCACCACATCGGCCTGCACCGCCTGCCGCCGGTGCTGCGGGCGTTTACTCATGCCTACCCCAAGGTCGCGCTGGACATTCAGTTTCTCGATTCGGAGGTGGCCTATGAGGAAATTCTTCACGGGCGCGCCGAGCTGGCAGTCATTACACTGGCGCCCGAGCCACATGCGTTGATCCGCGCCATGCCGGTGTGGGATGACCCGCTGGACTTCGTTGCCGCGCCGGAGCACCCGCTGGCCAACAGCGGGCCGATGCAACTGGCGGATATCGTGCGTTACCCGGCGGTGTTTCCGGGCAGCAACACATTCACCCACCACATTGTCAGCGGGCTGTGCGAGGCCGAGGGCCTGAAGCCCAATATCGCCATGAGCACCAACTACATGGAGACCATCAAGATGATGGTCTCCATCGGCCTGGCCTGGAGCGTACTGCCGCGCACCATGCTCGACGAACAGGTGGCGCGCATTCCTTTGCCGGGCGTGCAGCTCAATCGCCAGCTAGGCTACATCCTGCACACCGAACGCACGCTGTCGAATGCCGCCAGAGCATTCATGAAATTGCTCGATGCGCAGACACAGTGAGTAGACCATGCTGCGCCGCAGCAGACTGATCGCTTCATCGGCTTTATTCAGCAAAGGCTCGTGATCACATGCTCAACCCTCCGGACAACTGCGTGTCGCAAAATCCTGCACAGCCAGCCCCCAAGGGGCGCTCGGCGACAGATACGGAGCGCATTATCGAGGAAACCCACGCGCGCCTCGAACTGGCGCTGGACCTGGCGCAGATGGGCACCTGGGACCTGGACATCACCCACAGCCGGCTGCAAGCCTCGGCGCGCGCATCGTTTCTGCACGGCATGGACGCACAGCCCTTCGACGATGACTCCAGGCTGTTTTTCGAGAGGTTGCCCGCCGAGGAGCGCGATCGGGTCCGCGCGGCCTACACGGCAGCACTTGAAAGCCGGCAGGATTGTCTGCAGATGACCTACCGCTTTCAAATGAAAGACGGCACTTCACGCCTGATTGAAAGCCGTGCACGGATCTACAGGGATGAAACCGGCAACCCCGTCAAACTGGCCGGCACCCTGCTGGACATCACCCAACAGTGCGTTCAGGCGGCGCTTGAGGCCAGCGAAGAGAAATTTGCCAAAGCATTTCACTCAAGCCCCGACTCGATCACCATCACTGAAATCGAGTCCGGTCGCTATGTCGAGGTCAACGACGGCTTCTGTCGCCTGACCGGCTTCAGCGCCCGGGAAGTCCTTGGCCGTACCGCCCACGAAATCGGCATATGGACCAACACCGTGCAGTGCGAGTACATGATCGACGAACTTCGCCAGAAAGGCCGGATGCACCACCGGGAAATGAACGGGCGAGACAAAAACGGTGCGCCGCTGGTGCTGGATGTATCGGTCGAATTCATCACCCTGAACAATACCGCATGCCTGCTGATGAATGCCCGTGACATCGGCCAGTTGAAAAGTGCCCAGGCGCAGATCCAGCACCTGGCGTATCACGACCCGCTGACCGGCCTGCCCAATCGCGCCCTGTTGATGGATCGCCTTAGCCAGCAAGTGTCGCTGCTCCAGCACCAGAACCTGCGCGGTGCCTTGCTGTTTCTCGACCTGGACCACTTCAAACACATCAATGACTCACTCGGCCACCCGGTGGGCGACAGCGTCCTGAGCGTCATTGCCGCACGCCTGGAAGCCAGCGTGCGCCAGGAAGACACTGTGGCCCGACTGGGCGGTGACGAATTTGTGGTGTTGATTTGTGGCCTGGACGGTTCTCTTGAGCAAGTTACTCATCAGGTGCGCGTGCTGGCGGACAACCTGCGCGTGCTGCTCGCCGAACCGATGTTCCTCGACGGTCATCGCCTGCAAGTGACGCCAAGCGTCGGCATCGTGCTGATCCCGGACGACGGCCTGACCCCTGCCGACCTGCTCAAGCGCGCCGATATCGCCCTGTACCGGGCCAAGGACTCCGGCCGAAACGCCTCGCAGTTTTTCCATGTGTCCATGCAACAGGCGGTCAGTCAGCGTCTGCGCCTTGAAAACGACCTGCGCCTGGCGCTGACCCGCAACGAATTTCATCTGCATTTTCAGGCGCAGGTCGATTGCCGCACCAATCAGATCACGGGTGCAGAAGCCCTGCTGCGCTGGCAGCACCCCGAATACGGGCTGCTACCACCCGACCAGTTCGTTCAAATACTGGAAGAGAGCGGCATGATTCTGGAGGTTGGCAGCCGGATTCTCGACGATGCCTGTAAAATCGGCGGGCTTCTATTGAGCCAGGGGCTGGTCTCGAAAGACCGATTTCTGATGGGCGTCAATGTCAGCCCGCGTCAGTTTCGTCAGAGCGACTTTGTCGAACGCGTCGAACACAGCCTGAAACAGCATCACTTGCCGGCGACCATGCTCAAGCTGGAAATAACCGAAGGCATCGTGATCCAGAATCTGGACGACACCATTCTCAAGATGCGCAGCCTCAGAGACTTGGGCGTAGGCTTTGCGATGGACGATTTCGGCACCGGCTATTCATCGCTCACCTACCTCAAGCGCTTGCCGGTGGATACGCTGAAGATTGACCAGTCATTCGTCCAGGACGCCACCAGCGACCCCAACGACGCAGAAATCATCCGTGCCATCGTCGCCATGGCGCAGAGCCTCAACCTGCACGTCATTGCCGAAGGCGTCGAAACCCCGGAGCAACTGGCGTTTCTTGAGCGGGTGGGTTGCTACAACTATCAGGGCTACCTGTTCAGCGAGCCACTGCCGGGGCCTGAATTCGAGACGCTGCTGCAACTCAGGCGGCAGTTGCAGACATCTGTTTCCATCGAGTGAAAACAGCAAAGGCGCCCGAAGACGCCTTTGCTCAGTGTTGCTTACCGCGTAGTGATCAGCTGTTCAGTACTTTCTGAGTATTGAGCGGAATACGCTTTGGTTTAGCTTCTTCCGGCACGTTGCGCACCAGGTCGATGTTCAGCAGGCCATGAGACAGATCGGTCCCTTTGACTTCGATATTGTCCGCCAGCCTGAACGACAGCTTGAATTCACGCCGGGCAATACCCTGATGCAGGTATGTCACGTTATCGGCTTCTTGCTCACGCTTGCTGCCGATGACGGTCAGCACACCTTTTTCGACTTGCAACTCGAGATCCTGCTCTTGCATGCCTGCTGCAGCGATCACGATGCGGTAATGATCATCGGTATGCCGCTCCACGTTGTAAGGAGGGTAACCGCTGGCTGTCTCATTTCGCGCCGCCGACTCGAAAAGGTCGTTAAAGCGGTCGAAACCCACGGAATGACGAAAGAGTGGAGCCAGTGAAAATGCAGTCGCCATGATAATTTCTCCTGTTTGTCAGCGAGTGGTTTACGCGACCCGTATTCGGCATCGCTTGATCACCAAAGTAGGGACAGCCATTTGCTTTTCAAGAGACTTTTTTCAGATTTTTTTTGACCGTCCGTCGGGGTCAGCTTTTGGGTGAGCAACCGGGTAAGCAACCGAGCAGTACGGTGATTCGGTCGCAGTCGGTTTCGCGACGCAGCGTATTGAACATCAAGGTCGCTTCGGGGTAGCTCTTGGTCAGCAGCACCAGCCATTGCTTGAGGCGACCCGGTGCCTGAACAAGCGTCATCTTGGCCAGGCAGGCTTGCCAAAAGGTGCGCAGCATCGGCTGCAACTCGGCCCAGGTCATCGACACCACCTCTTCGCCCTTCTGCGCCGCAGCAATCTGCCGGGCCAGATCAGGGCGCGCTACCAGCCCGCGACCAATCATGATGTCTCGCGCGCCGCAGATTTCGCGGCATCGGCGCCAATCCTCGACGGTCCAGATTTCACCGTTGGCCACCACCGGGACCTTGACCACTTCCTGAATACGCGCAATCCATTCCCAATGCGCGGGCGGCTTGTAGCCATCGACCTTGGTGCGTGCGTGGACGACGATTTGCTCAGCCCCGCCGTCAGCCAGCGCTCTGGCGCAATCCAGCGCCAGGTCGGTGTTTTCGTAGCCCAGGCGCATCTTGGCGGTGACCGGTATGTCTTTGGGCACAGCACGGCGCACCTCGCTGACGATGCTGTGCAGCAATTCCGGCTCTTTGAGCAGGACTGCGCCGCCACGGGAGCGGTTGACGGTCTTGGCCGGGCAGCCGAAGTTCAAGTCCAGCACCGGCGCGCCCAGCTCGCAGGCGAACGCGGCGTTCTCGGCCAGGCACACCGGGTCAGAGCCCAACAGCTGGAGCCGTAAAGGCGTGCCGGCGTCAGTCTTCGCGCCGTTGTGAAACTCCGAAGCGTACTTGTAGAAGTAGTGCGCCGGCATCAAACGCTCGGACACCCGAATGAACTCGGTCACGCACCAGTCGATGCCACCCACTTTCGTCAGGGCATCGCGCAGGATGTCGTCAACCAGCCCCTCCATGGGCGCCAAAGCAATTTGCATGGGTCACACTCGAAAAAAGTCCGGCAGTTTACTGCCCGGCGTGCGGATTGGGAACGTCGCTGTCGGGAATGGCTGCGCCGTAGCCTTCGATGAACTCTGCGGGCATGCGTTTGGGCCGGCCGCTGGACAGTTCGATGCACACGAAGGTGGTTTGTGCGCGCAACAGCGTCAGGTTGTCGGCAGGCCGTTTGAGCTGAAAGCAGCGGGTCATTTTCAGACGGCGATCCCAGTCGGTGATCCAGGTCGCCAATTGCAGTTCGTCGCTCTCGTAGGCGCTGGCCAGGTAGTCGATCTCGTGCCTGACCACTGCCATGGCCCGGTCCAGACGCCGATATTCGGTCAGGTCCAGGCCCAGAAACTGCGAATGCCGCCAGGCACAGCGCTCCAGCCAGGAGACGTATACGGCGTTATTGGCATGCCCCAGCCCGTCGATGTCTTCGGCGCCGACGTTCAGGTCAATGACGAAAGGCGTTGCCCGGTCCCAGACCATGCGTGCTCCTGTTTGAGTGAATGTGATTGGCGGGAGTGTAGCGAAGTCAGGATCCGATCGGGTCGAGGTAGAG
>NZ_ATDK01000059.1 GCF_000444135.1 Pseudomonas avellanae BPIC 631 | reverse complement strand
CGTTGATGGGCGCACTGCTCAGTCGGGTAAATCGCCAGATTCTGGTTCCAGTCGCGCAGGGTGTTCTGCCGCTCTTCAACGCTCAGCAGCGGCAGGTCGGCGATGCGCTGCTTGACGTCGCGGCACATGCCGCTCAGCAGGTTGCGCCAATGCCCGGCCATACGCTCGATGGTCGTGGCGTCGAACAGGTCGGTGGCGTAGGTCAACGAAGCGGCCAAGCCGTTCTGGCGTTCGCAGGTGTCCAGGGTCAGGTCAAACTGCGCGGTGTGCTTGTCGGACACCTGATAGTCCAGGCGCAGACCGGCCAGTTCGCGAGCCTCGTTGTGGCCTTCGCTCTGGTGGTTGTAGGCCACCTGAAACAGCGGGCTGCGGCTCAGGTCGCGCTGCGGCTGCAAGGCTTCGACCAGTTGCTCGAACGGCAGGTCCTGATGGGCCTGGGCCTGCACGGCAGTCTGTTTGATCTGTTGCAGCAGGTCGGCCACGGTGGTCTGCGTGCCGAACTCGGCCTTGAGCACCTGGGTATTGACGAAGAAGCCGATCAGCCCTTGGGTTTCACTGCGGGTGCGGTTGGCGACGGGCACACCAACGCGTATGTCGGCCTGACCGCTGTAGCGGTGCAGCAAGGTTTGCAACGACGCCAGCAACAGCATGAACAGGGTGATGCCCTGCTGCCGCGCCAGTGCCTTGAGGTTATTCAGCAGCGCGGCATCCAGCTCGACATTCAGTCGCGCGCCGTCGTAGCTGCGCAGCGCCGGGCGTGGTCGATCGGTGGGCAGCTCCAGAATCGGCTGTTGATCGCCCAGTTGCTGCGTCCAGTAAGCCAGTTGGCGTTCCTGCTCGCCCATTTCCAGCCAGTTGCGCTGCCAGAGGGCGTAGTCGGCGTACTGGATCGGCAACGGCGCCAATTCGGCTTCGCGGCCCAGCGTAGCGGCCTGATAGCACTGCATCAGCTCGTCAACCATGATCGGCATCGACCAGCCATCGGAGACGATGTGGTGCTGAGTCAGCACCAGTACGTGCTCCTGCTCGCTCAGTTTGAGCAGCCTGACCCGCAACAGCGGCCCATGTTGCAGATCGAAAGGCCGCTGCACTTCCTGATCGACATAGCCTTCGACCGTTTCGCCCAGTGCCAGTTGATCAACATCGAGCGCAAACGGCGACGCCGGATGCACCACCTGCAACGCCTCGTCACCCTGCTGTTCAAACGTGGTACGCAGGGTTTCGTGACGCTCGATCAGGTGTTCGACGCTACGCCGTAATGCCTCGACATCCAGCGTGCCATGCAGGCGCAGCGCCAGCGGAATGTTGTAGGCCGCGCTGTGCGGTTCCAGTTGCCAGATGATCCATTGCCGCTGCTGCGCATACGACAGCGCAGACGGGGCCTGCGTCTCTCGCCGGGCAATCGGCGTGACCCCGTAGAGATTCACCCCCTGGCGCTTGAGCAGGATCGCCAGCGCCTTGCGTTCACGGGCGGACAGCGATTTAACGGAGTCAAGCAACTGTTGCACTGGGGTTTCTCCTGCTAAGCAATCAAATTATCAATTTCCTCCGCTGATAAACGTTTGAGTGCCTCCAGTGATTTAGTCAATTCGTCCAGTGCATGGTCACTTTCGCCATTTTTTTCTTGCAGCGTGGCGCAGAAGTCAGCCAGCACCGGCTGCTCGAACAGGTCCTTGAGGCCGACCTCGCGCTGCAACTGCTCGCGAACCCGCACCAGCATCTGCACCGCCAGCAGCGAATGACCACCGAGTTCGAAGAAGTTGTCGCTGCGACCGACCTGCCCGACCTTGAGTACGTCGCTCCAGACCGCCGCCAACTGTTCTTCCAGCGCGCCTTGCGGTGCGACGTAGGCTACTTGCAACTGACCGGCATCCGGCGCTGGAAGCGCCTTGCGGTCCAGCTTGCCGTTGGCGGTCAGCGGCAGCTTATCGAGGAAGATGAAATGCGTCGGCACCATGTAATCCGGCAGATGCGCCCGGAGCTCGGCTTTCAGGGTTTCACGTAGCGCTTGCTGATCCTGATCAGGCTGAGTCGGCAGCAGATACGCCGCCAGTTGACCTTCCAGCGCCAGCACGACCCCTTCGCGCACAGCCGAATGCGCTTGCAGCCGCGTCTCGATTTCGCCCAGTTCGATGCGGAAACCGCGGATTTTGACCTGATGGTCGATACGCCCGGCGTATTCAATGGTTCCGGCAGTTTTATAGCGGGCCAGATCCCCGGTGCGGTACAGACGACCGCCGTCGTTGGAGAACGGGTCCGGCACAAAGCGCTCGGCAGTCAGCGCCGCGCGGTTGTGATAACCCCGCGCCAGACCGGCATGGCCGATGTGCAACTCGCCACTGCAACCCTGAGCGACCGGGTTGAAATCGGCGTCCAGTACGTACCACGACAGGTCCGGGATTGCCTCGCCAATCGGGCTGGCCGGGTTTTGCGTGTCGGCCTCGGTTATGGGCCTGTAGGTCACATGCACGGTGGTTTCGGTGATGCCGTACATGTTGATCAGTCGTGGCGTTTGCTCGCCGAAACGTGCAAACCAGGGTTTGAGGCTGGCGACGTCCAGCGCTTCGCCGCCGAAGATGACTTTTTGCAACGGTAACGCCGAAGTGGAATCACAGGCCACACGCATCAACTGCTTGAAGGCGGATGGCGTCTGGTTGAGCACCGTGACCTGCTGTTCAACCAGCAGCGCATGGAACTCTTCCGGCGAACGGGTTACTTCGCGGGGCACGATGACCAGTCGGCCACCGTGCAGCAGCGCGCCGAAAATCTCCCAGACCGAGAAGTCGAAGGCGAAGGAGTGGAACAGCGTCCAGACGTCTTTTTCGCTGAAGTTGAACCAGTCATCTGTGGCGGCAAACAGGCGCATCAGGTTGTGATGAGCGAGCAAGGTGCCTTTCGGTTTGCCGGTCGAGCCCGAGGTGTAGATCACGTAGGCCAGATTGTCCGGCGAGGTCTGATTGACCGGGTTTTCAGTGCTGTAACCGTCCAGCGCATCCGCCAGATTCAGGGTTTGAACGTGTGCAGGAATCGGCAGTTGGTCCAACAAATGCGTCTGCGTCAGCAACAGCTCGATACCGCTGTCCTGCATCAGGAAGCTCAGGCGATCCTGCGGGTAATCCGGGTCCAGCGGCACGTAAGCGCCCCCGGCCTTGAGGATCGCCAGCATCCCCACAATCATCTCCAGACTGCGCTCAGCCGCCAGCCCGACCCGAACATCCGGGCCTACGCCCTGCTCGCGCAGTTTATGGGCCAACTGGTTGGCGCGGCTGTTGAGCTGCTGATAGCTCAATTGCTCGGCACCCAAGCTCAGGGCAATGGCCTGCGGGGTGCGTTCTGCCTGGGTTTCGATGCGTTGATGGGCGCACTGCTCGCTTGGAAAACGCTGCACACTTTGCGTCCAGATGGCTGGCAGGGCCAGTTCGCCAAGACGCGTCGTTGCTGATGCACTAAGGCTCTGCAGCAGGTGATCGAAGTGCGCCGCCAGTTGCAGAATGCCTTCGGCACTGAAGTGTTGCCGGTCGTAACTGAAACGTACCGACAGCACGTCGTTGGCCTCGACCACCAGGGTCAGCGGGTAATGCGCCTGCTCCTGATTGCGCAGCTCGCTGAAGGCCAGGCCCTCAGGCGCACGCTGCAAGGCTTCGGACACCGGGTAGTTTTCAAACACCAGTATGTTGTCAAACAACGCTTCGCCACTGTTGCGCGCCCAGCGCTGCAGGTCATACAGCGGCGTGTGTTCATGCTCGCGCAGGGCGATGTTTTTCGCCTGCACCTGCTGCACCCAGTCGCCGACGGTCTGTTCCGAACGCGGGCTGGCGATCACCGGCAGGGTGTTGATGAACAGGCCCAGTTGCTCCTCGACGCCCGACAATTCAGCCGGACGCCCGGCCACCGTCGCACCAAAGGTCACGCTGGACTGGCCGGTGTAGCGTTGCAGCAGCAACAGCCAGGCCGATTGCACCAGCGTGTTTAGGGTGACGTGCTGTTCGCGGGCAAACTCGCTCAAGCGCCGGGTGCCGTCGGCGTCGATCAACTGGATGTAATCGCCATAGCCCTGCTGATCGATTGATGTTTTGAAAGCTTGCAGCAGGCGGGTCGGCTCATCCAGCTCGGCCAGCTCTGCGGTCCAGAAGCGCTCGCTGACATCAGCGTCCTGATCCTGCAACCACTGGATGTAATCGCGGTAACGTCCGGCCTGTTTCGGCGGCATCTGACCGCTGTAGCGTTGCAGCACTTCGCCCAGCAGCCGCGAGCTGCTCCAGCCGTCCATCAAAATATGGTGGTTGGTGTAGATCAACTGCCAGCGGTCATCGGCAGTGCGCAGTACCGCGAGGCGTAAAAGCGGCCCTTGCGCCAGATCGAAACCTTGCTGACGGTCGGCCTGCGCCCAGTCGTCCAGCCAGCTTTCTGGCTTGCCCCGCGCATCCAGCTCGACAAACGGCAGCGTCACCTGACGCCGTACCACTTGCAGCGACTGCTCGCTCTGGCTGACAAAACAGCTGCGCAGCACCTCGTGATTATTGACCGCTGATTGCCAAGCGTTGTGGAATCGCGGCACATCCAGCCCACTGATATTCACCCGCATCTGGTTGATGTAGTTGCCCGCGCCTTCGTCAAACAACGAGTGAAACAGCATGCCCTGCTGCATCGGCGACAACGGGTAAATGTCTTCGATCTCGCCCGCCGCAATCGGCAGTGCGTCGAGTTGTGCCTGAGTGAGGTGCGCCAGCGGGAAGTCCGACGGGGTGACGCCCTGATGCCCGGCGATGCAGTGCTCTATCAGCGTGGTCAGCGCCTGCTCGTAACGGCGCGCCAGGGTGTCGATGGTCGAAGCCTGATACACCTCGCGACTGAAGGTCCAGTCCAGTTGCAACTGGCCGTCGAACACCTGACCATTGAGGCTCAGCCAGTTGCCCAGCGGGCCGTCTTCGCACAGCGCAACGCCGACACTGTCGGCGCTCGGCACGAACAACGCGCCTTGTTGCTCATTGAAGCTGCCGTCGAACTGGCCCAGATAATTGAAGGTGACTCGCGCCTGGGGCAGCGCGGCCAATGGCTGCGCAAACGTCGAGTCAGCCATATGGCGCAATACGCCGTAACCAATGCCTTTGTTCGGCACCGCGCGCAGTTGTTCCTTGATGCCGCACAGGCTCACACCCGGCGCAATGTGCGGGGTAAGGCGGACAGGGAACAGGCTGCTGAACCAGCCCACCGTGCGGCTGAGGTCAGTGTTGTCAAACAGGTCTTCGCGGCCATGCCCCTCCAACTGCACCAGCACCGATGGCTGCTGGCTCCACTCGCAGAGCACTTGCGCCAGCGCGGTCAGCAGCAGGTCGTTGACCTGCGTGCGGTAAGCGGCAGGCGCGACTTTCAGCAGTTTGTGAGTCAGGTCCTTGCTCAGCCACGACGACGCATGGGCTGCGTCGCGAGTGCGCATCGAGCCTTCGGGCTTGTCGCGAGGCAGCGGCTGATCGTCGCCCTGCAAAGCGCGCTGCCAGTAATCACGCTCGGCCGCCAGTACTTGGCCGGTCGCATACTGCTGCAATTGCTCGGCCCGGCGCTTGAGCGACGTGGTTTTCGCTGCCAACACCACAGGCTGTCCCTTCGTCAGGGCGACGTAAGCCTGTTGCAGGTCTTCCAGCAGCACCCGCCACGACACGCCGTCCACCGCCAAATGATGAATCACCAGCAACAAACGCTGCTCGCCGTGCGGAATGTTGACCAGTACTGCACGCAACAGCGGACCGTTTTTCAGGTCCAGGCTGCGTTGTGCTTCGTTCGCCAGATCGGTCAATCGTTCAGGGCTGTCCAGTTCGTGAACCCAGAGCAAATCCCGAGTGTTCAGCGCGCCGAACGTGGCTCGCCACTGGCCGTTCTGCTGCGTGAAACCGAGGCGCAGCGCGTCATGCTGTTCGATCAGTGCCGTGAGCGCAGCTTGAAGGTGGATTGCATCCAGCGTTTGCAGAGGCTTGAGCATCAGCGCCTGATTCCAGTGCTGACGTTCATGAATGTCCAGTTCGAAGAAACGTGCTTGTATCGGCAGCAGCGGCAGCGAACCGCTGATCTGCTCTGCCGCCGCAGCGGGCTTTTTCTCGATCAATTTGGCAACAGAGGCCAGCTGGCCGATGGTCTGCTTTTCGAACAACTGCTTGGGGCTGAGTTTGATGCCCTGGCGCTTGGCGCGGGCGATGATTTGCAGGCTGAGGATCGAGTCACCACCCAGTTCGAAGAAGTTGTCGGTGCTGCCGACCTTATCCAGTTTCAACACGTCGGCCCACACGGCGGCGAGCTTTTCCTCGATCTCGCCAACTGGCGCGGTATAGCGCTGTTTGATCACGCCCGGTTTTGGCAGCGCGCGCTTGTCGAGCTTGCCATTGGCGGTCAGCGGCAGGCTGTCCAGCAGCAGGATCTGCGCGGGCACCATGTAGTCGGGCAAGCGCGCCGTCAGTTGCTCGCGCAGGCTGTCGACAGTCAGGCTGGCACCGCCTACCGCGACGCAATAGGCCACCAGTTGCAGGCGCGATTCGTCTTCATCGACAGGCAACGCCAGCACACTGACTTGCGCGACCGAAGGCAGGCTCAGTAGCACCCGCGCCACTTCAGCGGGCTCGACGCGATAACCGCGCACCTTGACCTGATCGTCGGCGCGGCCGATGAATTCCAGCAAGCCCTGATGATTGCGCCGCATGCGGTCGCCACTGCGGTAAACGCGGCTGCCATCCTGGGCGAACGGGTCTGGCACGAAGCGCTCGGCAGTCAATGCAGGCTGGCCGATGTAGCCCCGCGCCACGCTGTCGCCGCCAATGTACAGCTCGCCTGCGACCTGCGTGGCGACGGGGTTCAGCACGTCATCCAGCACGTAAGCGCTGGCCCCCGGCAATGGCTTACCGACCGGCACCTTGGCGGGTTCTTGTGGGAGCGAGCTTGCTCGCGAAGGCGGTAGTAGAGCCTCAGCCTTTTGCAAGCCTGTGCCGGCCTCTTCGCGAACAAGTTCGCTCCCACAGGGGATCGCATTCAACTCGGATAAAGCAGGCACCTCATGGGTCAGCACGCCAACGGTAGTTTCGCTCGGGCCATAGTGGTTGATTACCCGGCAACCCGGCTTGAGCTGACGCACCTGCTCGACCAGCGCTGGCGAACAGGCTTCGCCGCCGACGATCAGCGCATGCTGCGGCAGCACGTCGGCGGGTTGAGCGGCTTGCAGCAGCGCAGCCAGATGACCCGGCACGATTTTCAGCACGCCCACCTGATGCTCGGCCATATAGGCCGCGAAGGCGTCCGGGTCGAACCCCAGAGACTCGGTCAGCACATGCAGCGTACGCCCTGAACACAGCGCGCCGAACAGCACGGTATGCCCCAGGTCGGCGGCGATGGTCGAGACCAGCGCCATGCTCGCCTCGGGGGCCAGTTGCAACTGCTCAAGCACGCCACGCACGTAACTGGCCAGCGCGCCCTGGCTGACCACTACGCCTTTGGGCTGGCCGGTGGAGCCGGAGGTGTGAATCACGTAAGCCGCCGAGTCGGCTGACAAATCGATATCGGGACGGCTGGTCGGCAAGCTCTGCCACAGCGCAGGTGTCCAGGCCTGGCCCTCACAACCGGCAACATCCAGTGACGTCTGACGCACATCGCCTTCGGCACACAGCAGCACCTTGGTCTGTGCATTGCTCAACATCTGTTGCAGGCGCGCATCCGGGGCTTTGACGTCCAGCGGCATGTACACGCCACCGGCCTTGAAGATCGCCAGCACCGCCGTCAGCCAGTCCAGCGAGCGCTCCATCAATACCGCGACCGGCTGGCCTTCGCGGACACCCAGTCCGATCAGGTGATGGGCCAGCTGATTGGCCGCCTGATCCAGCGCCCGCGTGCTCAAGGTGCGGTCCAGGCAGCGGGCGGCCAGCGCATCGGGCTGGCTTTCGACTTGCCGGTCCCAGAGCTGCAGCACCTGAGGCGCGGGCTCGCGCACTTCGCCAGGCAGCTCGACCGCAAGAGCGCCAAGGCTGAATAATGGCGCATCCGGTGCATTGAGCAGGGTCTTGAACAGGTCGAGCAATTCGGGGATGAAGCCCTCGGCGGTCGCACGCCGATACAGGTCGCTGGCGTAGGTCATGTCACCGTGGATCAGCGTGCCGTCGTCGGTGATGTCCAGCGCCAGATCAAAATGCGCGCCCTGCTTTTCAAACGCGTATTCGCTGACCTCCAGCCCCGCCAGCTTGAGGGCGGTTTTCTGCTTGAGGACCACGTTCTGGTTGAACTTGGCCTGAAACAACGGGTTATGCCCCAGGCTGCGCTCCGGCGCGAGGTGATCGACCAGTTGCTCGAACGGCACGTCCTGATGCGCCTGCGCGCCGAACGAGGTGTCGCGAATCTGCGCCAGCAAATCGAGGTAGCTCAGGCGCTCGTCTATCTGGCAGCGCAGCACTTGAGTGTTGATGAAGAAACCAATCAGCCCTTCGGTTTCAGCACGACCGCGGTTGGCATTGGGCACGCCGATGCGGATATCGCGCTGCCCGGCCTTGCGCGACAAAAACAGTGAGAAACCGGCCAGCACCAGCATGAACAGGCTCATGCCCTGGGTGCGGGCGAAGGCGCTGAGCTGGTGCGACAACTCAGCGCCGAAATCGAAGCGCAGGTGCTCGCCCTGAAAGCTTTGCGTGGCCGGGCGCGGGAAGTCCTGCGCGGCGTCCAGCAGCGGTTGCTCGTCGCCCAGCTGGCTGCGCCAGTAATCCAGTTGACGCTCGCCCTCGCCCGCTTCCAGCCAGCGGCGCTGCCAGATGGCGTAGTCGGCGTATTGCAGCGGCAACGCCGGCAGGCTCGGTTCGCGCCCCTCGCAATAAGCCTGATAACAGTGGACAAACTCCTGAATCATCACGTCCATCGACCAGCCATCGGAGACGATGTGGTGCATGTTCACCACCAGCACATGCTCGTCGCTGGCGAGGTGGAACAGGTGCGCGCGCAGCAGCGGGCCGGTGCGCAGGTCGAACGGCTGACCGGTGAGCGTGGTCACTTGCAGCGCCAGTTCGGCGTCACGCAATTCGCTATCGGCCAGAACCGACAGGTCAATGCTGTCCAGCGCGATGGTCTGGTTGTGCAGCAGCACTTGCAGCGCCTGATCGCCATCGGTCTGGAACACCGTGCGCAATACTTCGTGGCGTTCGATCAGGTGATCGAACGCGCGGCGCAAGGCCGACTCGTTCAGCGGGCCTTGCAGACGCAGGCCGGTGGTCATCTTGTAGGCGTCGCTCAACGGGTCGAGCTGCCAGAGGAACAGCAGACGTTGCTGGGCAAATGACAGCGGGATCGCGCTGAAATCATGACGACTGACCGGCACCGGCAACAGGCTGAAATCCTTGCCTTCCTGGCGCAAGCGGGCGAGGAACTGTTGGCGTTGTTCCAGCGAAAGGCCGACAAAACGTTTCGCGATACGTGCAGCAGTGGTCCCGGTCATGCGCCAAATTCCTCCAGTGAATCCATGAACTGGTCCATGTTGCTCCAGTCGTTATCCGTTGTGTTGTCGGTCAGCAGCGCCACTTCGGCGGCGAGTTCGCCCAGCAGCGGCTTTTCAAAGAGCACGCGCAGCGGCAGGCTGACGCCAAGCCGGGTCTTGATTCGCGCAATGACCTGCGCGGCGAGCAGCGAATGGCCGCCCAGCTCGAAGAAGTGATCGTCCAGCCCGACCTGCTGGGCGTGCAGGACTTCCTGCCAGATAGCGGCCAGGCAAGTTTCCACCTCGCTGTGCGGCGCGCGATAACGGGCTTGCAACTGGCTTGAATCGGGCGCAGGCAAGGACTTGCGGTCCAGTTTACCGCTGGGCGTGAGCGGCAGTTCCGGCAACAGCAACAGATGCGTCGGCACCATGTAATCCGGCAGGCTGGCTTGCAGCTGACTCTTGATGCGCTGGCGCACAGCCAGTTGCTCGGCATCGCTGTTCGCAGCAACCTGCGGCACTACGTAGGCAATCAGTTGCAGACTGCCGGCCAGCGCGACCGCCAGCACCACGGCTTCGCGCACGTCTGAGCATTGCTGCAGGCGCGATTCGATTTCGCCCAGTTCGATGCGGAAACCGCGAATCTTCACCTGATGATCGACCCGGCCAATGTATTCAATGGCGCCATCAGCGCGCAGTCGGGCGCGGTCGCCGGTGCGGTACAGACGTTCCCCGGATGCAAACGGGTCCGCCACAAAACGCTCGGCGCTCAGGCCCGGCTGGGCGTGATAACCCCGCGCCAGACCGGGGCCGCCGATGTACAGCTCACCCACCGCGCCTTGTGGCAGCAGGTTCAGTTGGTCGTCGAGCACGTACAAACGACGCCCCGCCAGGCCTTTGCCGATCGGCACGCCGCGCCACGACACCTGCTCCGGGGTCAGCGCGCTGCAATCGTGAATGCTCGAGACCACCGTGGCCTCGGTCGGGCCATAAGTGTTGAGCAGGCGCACCTGCCCGAGCCCAGCCTGCTGCCAAAGGCGCAGGCCTTCGACGGCCATCGCTTCGCCGCCGACGTGAATCTGCCGCAGCGCGCCGTAATGCGCAGGCGGGCTTGCGGCGAAATCCTGAACCAGCGTCAGCCAGTAGGCTGCCGGCAGGTCCGCCAGCGTCACGCCATGTTCGACGATGGCTTGATGGAAGGTGGCGCTGTCCCACAAACGCTCGTCACGCAGCACCACGGCCGCGCCGCGACACAGTGGCGGGTAGAACTGCTCGACGAAGCCGTCGAAACTTTGCGTGGCAAATTGCAGGACCCGGTCGCCTTCGCGCAGGTCGCTGTAATTCGCGCCCAGCGTGACGAACTCGGCCAACGCGCCATGACTGACCGCCACGCCTTTTGGCCGGCCGGTCGAGCCCGAGGTGTAGATCACGTAGGCCAGATTGGCCGGATCGATATCGACAACCGGGTTTTCTGCGCTGGCTGCTTCGCTGTTCATCTGATCGATGCACAGGCACTGAACGCCAGCCAGTTCAGGCAGCGTCGGCCGCTGCTCGCTGTGGGTCAGCAGCCGTTTCAGGCCGCTGTCTTGCAACACATGACGTAAACGCTCGCTCGGCGCGCCGAGGTCCAGCGGCACGTAGGCACCCCCCGCCTTGAGCACGGCCAATAGCGCGACAGGCATGTCCAGCGAACGGCCCAGCGCCACGCCAACCAGCACGTCCGGGCCAACACCCTGCTCGCGCAGTTGCCAGGCCAGGCGGTTGCTGCGCTCGTTCAGTTCGGCGTAGGTCAGCCTCGGCGTCGGGCCTTCACCGGCGAGGGTCAGCGCCAGTGCGTCCGGCGTGCGCTGTACCTGCGCTTCAAACTGGCGATGCGCGGGGGTGGCGGTGTCAGCCTTGACGGCGCTGTCGACATCCAGCAAATGCGTGCGCTCGTCGGCCGACAGCATCGACAGCTCGGCGATGGTCTGCAGTGGGTCAGCGCAGACCGACGTCAACAGGTTGCGCCAATGCGCGGCCAGGCGAGCGATGGTCGGCTGGTCGAAAATATCGGTGGCGTAAGTAAAGGCGGCGTTCAGCTGTTCGCCTTCACCGCTGGTGGCGAGCATCAGGTCGCTGGCCGCGGCGTGCGAGCGCTGGGCCAGTGCTTGTTGCTCGGCAGGCAGATTGGCCACGCGCAGGCCGCCGCTCAGCTGCTTGTCCAGCACGTCGGCCACCACTGGCTGGTGGTTGAACATCACCTGGAACAGCGGGTTGTGGCTTTGGCTACGCTCGGGCTGCAAGGCGTCGATGATGGCGTCGAATGGCAGTTCCTGATGCGCCTGGGCACCGGTCGAGGCATTGCGCACGGTGTGCAGCAAATCGACAAAGCGCGTCTGCGCCGTGACTTCGCTGCGCAATACCTGGGTGTTGATGAAACAGCCGATCAGGCCTTCGGTTTCGCTGCGGGTGCGGTTGGCGATCAGGCCGCCGACACGAATGTCGGTCTGTCCGCTGTAACGATGCAGCAGGCTTTTGAACGTCGCCAGCAGCACCACAAACAGGGTCACGCCCTGTCGTTGTGCGAGGTTTTTCAGGTTGCGCAGCAGCTCGGGCGCAAGCGACAGTTCCAGACGTGCGCCTTCATGGCTGGGCAGTGCCGGGTACGGACGGTCTGTGGGCAGTTCAAGCACCGGATGTTCTTCGCCCAGATGCTTGCGCCAGTAATCCAGTTGGCGCTCTTGTTCGCCAGCCTCCAGCCAGCTGCGTTGCCAGACAGCGTAATCGCGGTACTGCACAGCCAGTGGCTGGAAGGGCAGTGGCTTGCCGGCCAGCAACGCGTCGTAACCGCGCAGCCATTCATCGATCAGCACGTTCATCGACCAGCCGTCGGTGATCATGTGGTGCAGGTTGAGCAGCAGCAGATGTTCTTGCTCGGCGAGGCGCAATACCTGCACGGTAAACAGCGGCCCGCGCTGCAAATCGAAGGTCTGCGCCGACTGCTCGGCCATCGCCTGCCGCGCGCTCGACCAGCGCTGCTCGGGCGGCAGCGGGCTCAGGTCGATCAGGCGGATGTTTACCGGCGTGGGCGGCGCAACACGCTGAAACGCCCGCTCGCCTTCCTGACCGAAGGTGGTGCGCAGGCTTTCATGGCGCTCGACCAGCGCACTGAACGCCCGCTCCAGCAGCGGCAACTCCAGCGGGCCGTTCAGGCACACCGACATCGGCAGGTTGTAGGCTGCGCTGTGCGGGTCCAGTTGCCAGAGAAACCACATGCGTTGCTGGGCATAAGACAGCCCGTCGCGCTCGGCCAGCCCTGCACAGGAGGGAATCGGGAACAGCGCGAAATCCATGTTCTCCTTGCGCATGCCATCGAGAAACAGACGACGTTTTTCAAGGGGCAACTCGACAAAACGACGAGCGAGTTTCTGGGCGTGTTCGGGGTTCATGGGTGGAATCCTTGCTGAATGGGGCTGACCGTCGGGCGGGGTCGTATCAACAAGAACGAATTGGCGGGGAAATATTTAGAAAGGTTTGTTGTGGCGTGGAGCGGCTGAGTGTCGTGACAGCGTTCAGGGTTAGGCACAAATCCGCTTTTGCTTCTGCCCGTAGGGCGTGGGAGCGAACTTGTTCGCGATCTGCCGGGAACCGGCAGTAAAACCGTTACATATGGTGTATCAGGCACAAC
>NZ_ATDK01000058.1 GCF_000444135.1 Pseudomonas avellanae BPIC 631 | reverse complement strand
GGTTTTGCGATGTCAGTGATATCGCGGTAAAAAAGCCTTTTGATTACCAACTATCGTGCGACGCTCCGCGTCGCATGCCGCTCTGGACGCTCTGCGTCCGATGTGCAGCGCAGACTTGTGGTCTGCATGCCGATGCATTGGCACCTGGGTCATCGAACCCCTAAAAGGTATAACGACTTAAGTTATCGGCAAACCACTCATCCTCAGCCAGACCACGAAAATCAAACATAACCATCAATAAACCCCAATAATATTGGAAATATTCGTCATACGACTATTGACATTGTCCGACAACACTGCAAATAATCGCCCAAGTGTTGTATGACGACATACGAATAAATCTGATAACAACAATATCCATGAAGGTCACCATGAACATCACCTCGGTCAGTGTCGACGTCTTTTCCTTCCCTTCGCGCCGTGCTGTAGACAGCGCGGGCCACGCTCATCCTGGCGAAGAAAAACCGGTCAGAATGGCCATGCTGCGCATCGCTTGTGACGATGGCAGCGAAGGGTTTTCCTTCGGTCCGCCGGAATTGATTCGCCCGCACATCATCGAGTCGTTCGTCAAGAAAGTGCTGATCGGCCAGAACCCGATGAACCGCGAGAAAATCTGGCAGGAACTGGCCCACTGGCAACGTGGCAGTGCCAGTCAGTTCACCGACCGTGCGTTGGCGCTGGTGGAGCAGGCGCTGTGGGATCTGGCCGGACGCGCCTTGAAACTGCCCGTGCACAAACTGCTGGGCGGCTATCGCGACAAGGTGCTGGCCTACGGCTCGACCATGTGCGGCGACGACCTGCCCGGCGGGCTGTCCACCCCGGATGAATACGGGCAATTTGCCGAGAAGCTGGTGCAGCGCGGCTACAAGGGCATCAAGCTGCACACCTGGATGCCACCGATTTCGTTTGCGCCAAACCCGCGCATGGATGTGCAGGCCTGCGCTGCCGTGCGCGAGGCGGTTGGGCCGGACATCGCCCTGATGCTCGACGGCTACCACTGGTACAGCCGCACCGACGCGCTGTACATCGGTCGCGAACTGCAAAAGCTCGACTTCGCCTGGTTCGAAGAACCGATGATGGAAGACTCCGCCGAATCCTATGCCTGGCTGGCGGCCAATCTGGATATTCCTGTGCTCGGCCCGGAGAGCATTGCCGGCAAGTACCACAGCCGCGCCAGTTGGGTAACCAACAAGGCCTGCGACATTCTGCGTGCCGGTGTGGCGGGCGTCGGCGGCATCGGGCCGTGCCTGAAGGTCGCGCACCTGGCAGAGTCGTTCGGCATGGACTGTGAAGTCCACGGCAACGGCGCTGCCAACCTGGCCGTGGTCGGCGCAATCAGCAACTGCCGCTGGTACGAGCGCGGCCTGCTGCACCCGTTTCTCGATTACGACGAGGTGCCCGCTTACCTCAACACGCTCGTCGACCCGATGGACAGCGACGGTTTTGTGCACCTCTCTGAAAAGCCGGGGCTGGGCGAAGACATCAACTTCAGCTATATCGAGACACACACCGAACAACGCTACTGACTGGCAACACCGCGAAAGGCCCGCAGCGCGCCCTTCGCACGGCATCTGTGCACCGCGTCTAATAAATATAAAAAAGGACTGCCCCCATGAAATTCTGGCCCCAGCGCCTGCCCTGGCTGCTATGCCTCGCCATGACGGCGACATTCATGCACACCCCGCACGCCCTGGCGCGTGGCGAAACACCGGTCGATCAACTGGTAATCGGCATGAGCATGATCAACCTGCTGTCGCTGGACCCGGCAGGTGCCACCGGCCTCGAGGTGTCCGAGGTCAACGCCAATGTCTACGACATGCTGCTGGAGCAGGATGCCGCGCGCCCCGATCAGTTGATTCCGGCGCTGGCCGAGCGCTGGGAAATCAGCCCTGACCGCATGCGCCTGACCTTTCACTTGCGTACGGGGGTGATGTTTCACTCCGGCAACCCGCTCACGGCTCAGGACGTTGCCTGGTCGCTGCAACGCGTGGTCACACTCAACAAGGCCCTGGCCTCGACCTGGAAAGCCTACGGTTACACCGCGAAAAACGTCAGCGAGCTGATGCGCGCCGAAGGGCCTTCGACGTTTGTGCTCGATTTGCCCAAAGCCACCGACCCGATGCTGGTACTCAACACTCTGGCAACCTCGCCCAGCGCGTTTGTCATCGACCGTTCGAACGCGCTGCAACACGCCAGGGGCGATGATCTGGGTGCCGGCTGGCTGACCACCCACACGGCGGGCTCCGGGGCGTTCAAGCTGGACATCTGGCGCGCCAACGACGTGATCCTGATGAGCCGCTTCGACTCGTACTGGCGCGGACCGGCGAAAATGCGCCGGGTGATCATGCGCAACATGACCGAGTCGCAGGCGCTGCGCCTGATGGTCGAGCGCGGCGATCTGGACGTGGCGCGCGGCATGGCGGCCAGCGACATCAAGGCCCTGACCCGCTCCAAAGACGTCAGCGTGCAGACCATCCCGCGCGGCACGCTGTACTACGTCGCGTTGAGCATGGAGCAACCCCTGTTTCAGGACATCCGTGTGCGTCAGGCCATCCGCGCGCTGATCGACTATCAGGGCATCAACAACGTGGTCATGCCGCATTACGGCGTGATCAATCAGCGCCCGTTGCAACTGGGGCTGGCGGCCAGGCTTGATGATCCGGGCTACGCGCTGAATGTCGCCGAGGCCAAGCGCCTGCTGGCAGAAGCCGGGCACCCGAACGGCTTCAAGATCACCATTCGTTCGCTGACCGATTCACCGTTCATCAACATAGCCACCAGCCTGCAATCGACCCTGGCCCAGGCCGGCATTCAGGCGACGATCATCACCGGCACCGGCAACCAGATCTATGGCGCAATGCGCGACCGGCGTTTCGACATTCTGGTCGGGCGTGGCGGCGGCGGTGCCGAGCGCCATCCGCACTCCAGCCTGCGCGCGCTGATCTACAACCCGGACAACCGCGAAGAGGCCCGGCTGAGCAACTTTCAGGGCTGGCGCACCTCGTTCTACAACGCCGAGATCAACCAACTGATCGAGCAGGCCGAGCGTGAGCGTGATGCCGGGCAACAACTGGCCGACTATCAGCGCATTCAGACGCTCTACGACCAGAAAGCCGGGCCGATCATGCCGCTTTCACAGATGACCGACGAAGTGGTGATCCACGCCGATGTCCAGGATTACCTGGGGCACAGCGCCGCCACCACCCGACTGCGTGACGTCTACAAGCAACGCTGAACCCACGCATTCAATCGCTCAAGCCAAGGCAGGAATAACCATGTCGAGTGCATCGATTTCATTTTGGAGCAGTCGGGTCGCGCACGGCACCCGACGCAGCGGATCAGTGGCGGCGACCCTGTTCGGCCTGCTGTTGCTCACTTTCTTCATTGGCCGGGTCATGCCGCTGGACCCGGTGCTGGCCATCGTCGGCCCGGACGCCGATGCAGCCGCCTACGCTCAGGCGTATCAGGAGCTGGGGCTGGACAAACCGTTGATCACTCAGTTCGTGATGTACCTCAGCGACCTGCTGCACGGCGACCTGGGCAAAGCCCTGCTCACCGGGCACCCGGTGATCGACGACATCGTGCGGGTGTTCCCGGCGCCCCTGGAACTGGCCACGCTGGCGATTCTGTTCGGCGTGCTCATCGGCCTGCCGCTGGGCGTTTACGCCGCCACGCATCAAGGCCGTAGCGGCGACCACATCGCCAGGGTCATCACCCTGTTCGGCTACTCCACGCCGATTTTCTGGCTGGGCATGATGGCTTTTCTGGTGTTCTACGCCTGGCTGGGTTGGGCTGGCGGGGTGGGTCGCATCGGCCTGGCGTATGACGGCCTGATCGAAACCCGCACCGGCCTGCTGCTGATTGACACCGCCTTGTCCGGTGACTGGGAGGCCTTTCGCAGCGCACTGCGCCACATCCTGTTGCCCGCGGTGATCCTCAGTTTCAATTCGGTGGCCTACATCAGCCGCATGACGCGCAGCTTCATGCTCGAACAGCTGTCGCAGGAATACATCATCACCGCACGAGTCAAGGGCCTCACGCAGCGACGCATCGTCTGGGGCCATGCGTTCCGCAATATTCGCGTGCAGTTGCTGACCATCGTCGCCCTCGCCTACGGCGGTCTGCTGGAAGGCGCGGTGTTGATCGAAACCGTGTTTGCCTGGCCCGGCTTCGGCCAGTACCTGACCAGCAGCCTGCTGCTCGGTGACATGAATGCGGTGATGGCCTGTGTACTGCTGATCGGTCTGATCTTCGTGATCCTCAACCAGATCAGTGACGCGCTTTATAAAGTCTTCGACCCGAGAACCCGCTGATGAATACTTCCCTTGCAAGCAGCGCCAAACCGGTCATCCAGGTCCCGGCATCAAGCCTTGCGGCCCTCGCTGCCAGCGGCGTTCGCCTGATGCGTTTTCTGTTGCGCAACCCGATGACCCTGGCGGGCCTGCTTGTCATCGTGACGCTGCTGATTGTTGCCCTGTTCGCGCCGTGGATCGCCACCCATGACCCGCTCGCCCAGGACCTGTCTGCGGCCTTGCGCATGCCCGGCGCACAGCACTGGTTCGGCACCGATGAATACGGCCGCGATGTGTTCAGCCGGTTGGTATATGGCTCGCGTATCACGCTGTACATCGTGATGCTGGTGACCGTGATCGTCGGCCCGATCGGCCTGTTGATCGGCACTGTGTCCGGCTATTTCGGCGGCTGGGTGGACAGCCTGTTCATGCGCATCACCGACATCTTCATCTCGTTCCCCAGCCTGGTGCTGGCGCTGGCGTTCATCGCCGCCCTTGGTCCGGGTCTGGAGCACGCGGTCATCGCCATCGCCCTCACCGCCTGGCCGCCAATCGCACGCCTGGCACGGGCCGAAACCCTGTCGCTGCGCAACGCCGATTTCGTTGTGGCGGTGAAGCTGCAAGGCGCCTCGGCGGTGCGGGTGATCGGACGCCACATCATTCCGATGTGCCTGTCCTCGGTGATCATCCGCCTGACCATGAACATGGCCAGCATTATCCTCACCGCCGCTGCACTGGGCTTTCTCGGCCTCGGCGCTCAGGCACCGCTGCCGGAATGGGGCGCGATGATTTCCAGCGGCCGGCGCTACATGCTCGAAAGCTGGTGGCTGGTGGCGGCACCCGGCGCCACCATCATGCTGGTCAGCCTGGCGTTCAATCTGCTGGGCGACGGCCTGCGCGATGTGCTCGATCCGCGCAGCGAATGACCTGTTTCGAATAACAAGCAGCGAATGACACACAAAGAATAAAAATAACGGAGGCTCAAACCATGTCACAGATAAAGCTTGCGGTGGAGGATTTACGGGTCGAGTTCAGTCATGCGGGCAAGGTCACAGCGGCGGTCCGCGATGTGTCGTTCGCGCTGGGCCGCGAGAAACTGGCGATTGTCGGCGAGTCCGGCTCGGGCAAGTCCACCGTTGGCCGTAGCCTGCTGCGTCTGCACCCGGCAACGGCGAAGGTCACCGCAAAAACCCTGCGTTTTGGCGATATCAACCTGCTCGACTGCAGCGAAAAACAGATGCAGGGCATTCGCGGCCGGCGCATGTCGATGATCATGCAGGACCCGAAATACTCGCTGAACCCGGTGATCAAGGTAGGCGAACAGATTGCCGAGGCTTATCTGGCGCATCACAAGGTCTCGAAAAGAGAAGCCCGCGAACGCACGCTGGACATGCTCGCCAAGGTGCACATTCGCGAACCGGCGCGGGTTTACGAGCTGTACCCCCACGAAGTCTCCGGTGGCATGGGCCAGCGGATCATGATCGCAATGATGGTCATCACCGACCCGCAGGTGATCATCGCCGATGAGCCGACGTCGGCACTGGATGTATCAGTGCGGCGTCAAGTGCTCAACGTGCTGGAAGAGCTGGTCAGCGAGCGCGATCTGGGGCTGATTTTCATCAGTCACGATCTGAACATGGTGCGGCATTTCTGCGACCGGGTGCTGGTGATGTATGCCGGGCGGGTGGTGGAATCGCTGAACGCCAATGAACTGGATCAGGCACGTCACCCCTACACCCAAGGCCTGCTCGCCGCCCTGCCCAGCCTCGACCATCCGCGCGCCAGCCTGCCGGTGTTGCAGCGCGATCCCCTCTGGCTCACTCACTGAGAACGCTCCCATGGCAATGATCACAGTCGATTCACTGAACCTGAGTTTCGGCACTGGCAGCACGCTGAACCACGTGCTGCGTGACGTCAATCTGCGCGTCGAACAAGGCCAGTCGTTCGTGCTGGTGGGCGAGTCCGGCTCGGGCAAGACCACCGTGCTGCGCTGCCTGGCCGGGCAATATCAGCACTGGACCGGTGCCTTGAGCGTGGCCGGCCAGGCGGTGCAGCGCAAGCTTGACGCCAGCCATTACCGCACCGTGCAGATGGTCTTTCAGGACCCCTACGCCTCACTGCATCCGCGCCACACCATAGACGCAGCGCTTAAGGAGCCGCTGAGCATTCACAAGATCGGCGAACGTGACCGGCGCGTCTGCGAGGTGCTCGAAAAGGTCGGTCTCAACGAGAGTTTCCGGTTTCGTTACCCGCATCAGCTGTCTGGCGGCCAGCGTCAGCGTGTTGCGATTGCACGGGCGCTGATTCTCGAGCCTCGTGTGCTGTTGCTCGACGAGCCGACCTCGGCGCTAGATGTTTCAGTGCAGGCCGAGATCCTCAACCTGTTGGCAGACCTGCGCCGCCAGCAAGGCCTGACGTACCTGATGGTGACCCACGACCTGGGTGTGGTGGCTCACCTGTGTGACCGGGTGGCGGTCATGCAGCAGGGCCAAGTGCTGGAGACGCTCGACAGCAGCCAACTGGTCAACAACCAGGCTCGGCACGAGTATTCGCGCATGCTGATCCAGGCCAGTCGCGACATGGACCTGCGCCCGACGGGATAACCCGCCTTCTGGCGGGTGACCGCTGAAACCCGACACCTGTTGACACCGTGAGCCCAGGCCGAAACGGCCACAGGATCCGGCTGCCTGCGATTTGTTCAAACACACCCAAAACGTCAACCCACAAGAATAAAAAAATGAAAAAAACACTTGCTCTGCTCGCTTTTGCCACCCTGCTGCCCAGTGCATGGACCCATGCCGACAGCGCCTACATCAACTACCGCCACCAATACGCGGAAAGCACGCGCATGCATGCCGACCGGGTCAAATTCGGCAGCCGGCTGGACAGCGGCTGGGGCTTTGAAGGCGAGCTGAAATACAAGACCGCAGGCGACCGACAGGACGTTGCATTCGACAACACCGTCGGTAACGGCCACGAACTGACGGCCAGCTATCAATACCGGCTCGATGACAAATGGATGCTCACCCCGTCACTGGCACTGGAAAGCATCGAGAAGTCCACGGCGTACAAAATGGGCCTCAAGCTGGGTTACAAAGTGAATGACCAGTTGAGCGTCTCCGGCCGCTATCGCTACGACTCGATCAAACTGGACCGCGACAAGGTCAACCATGACATGCCCGACAACCAGATGGACGATCAGTCGATCAATCGTTACGACGTCTGGGTCAATTACGCCAGCAAAGGCCCCTGGGCCTATGAGTATCAGTTCACCTACTTCGACGCCGATTACATCCGTTACGACAACGGCAGGACCGATTACGAACAGAACGCAGCCTTCAAATACAGATGGGACAAGCACTGGGTGCCGTTCTTCGAGGCGGGCGACATCAAGGTGGACTCGGAAGACGACAAGCGCCAGCTGAGATTGCGCGTGGGCGTGCAGTACAACTTTTTGTAGCGCAGATTGCGACGCGGAGTGTCACGGCACGCATTTCGCGAACGATCTGACTATCGTGCGACGCTCCGCGTCGCATGCGTTTCTGGACGCTCCGCGTCCGCTCTTGAATGTGCGGCACAGTCACGTAGCGGTTCTGCGATGTCAGCTGGATGTATTTACGGCTCAAGTCACCTTTTCGACTCTCGGCGAGTTACTTTGAAGGATCAAAGTAACCAAAATCCCCGCTCCGTTTCCGGCCCGACTTCGTCGGGTTCCTTCGCCCTGACACTGATCCGGGGGCCGCTGCGTCGTCAGTGATATCGCGGTAAAAAAGCCTTTTGATTATCAACTATCGTGCGACGCTCCGCGTCGCATGCGGTTCTGGACGCTCTGCGTCCGATCTTGAATCGCTCAGTCGCTGTACAACGCCTGAGTACGGCGCAGGCGCATGCGGCTGCCGTTGAGGTGCAGGTACATGGCAGCGCGCGCGGCATCGACGTTGCCTTCGGCGATGGCGTTATAGATTTGCCGGTGTTCGGCGTTGATCCCGGCCAGGTAGGCGTTGCGGTCACTTTGCCCGGTGTAGGCCGAATTCATGCGGGTGCGCGGGATCAGCTTGGTGCCCAGGTGCTTCATGATGTCGATCAGGTAGGCATTGCCTGACGCCTTGGCGATCTTGAGGTGAAACTGAAAGTCGGCGTTGATGGTCGTCCCGGACTTCTGCGGCCCTTCGAGCAACGCATCAAAAGCACGCTTCAGTTCCAGAAGCGCCTCCGGGCTGCGGCGCTGGGCGGCAAGACCGGCCGCTTCGACTTCAAGGCTCAGGCGAAACTCCAGCAGGTTCAGCACATCGGCAACGGTGGCAATGGTCGCCGGGCCGACGGAAAAGCCTTCGGGCGGCGGCATGTCGAGGACGAAAGTACCCACGCCGTGGCGGGTTTCCACCAGCCCTGCCGCCTGCATCCGCGACAAGGCATCACGCACCACCGTGCGACTCACACCTTCGGCTTCCATGATGTGGATCTCCGACGGCAGCTTTTCTCCGCGCACCAGCACACCGTCACGCATGCGCTGGGCAAAGCGGTCAACCAGGGTTTCTGCCAGGCGTCGGTGGTTTTTTTGCGGGGAAAGCGCGTTGTCCGACATTGCAGCCTCAGTTCTGTCCGATACGCGAGTATAGGCTGCGATACCCGCACAAAACACGTTCCGAGTACGGTTATACTCAGCCACCCCAAACGGACCGATCACCTTGCCATGGAACACACCACCTCCCCCAAAGGCCGCCGTTCCAGCCTGACCCAGCAACTGGTCGCCGAATTCGCGCGCAGGATTCGCGATGGCGAGATCCAGAGTGGCGAAAAGCTGCCCACCGAGCAGGTGATCATTCGCGAAAGCGGAGTCAGCCGCACCGTGGTTCGGGAAGCGATGTCGCGCTTGCAGGCCGAGGGGCTGGTGGAAACCCGCCACGGCATCGGCACCTTTGTGGTCGATACCTCGCAGCCCGGCAACTCCAGTCAGGACGAGTCACCCATCGGCACACCCGGCGATGCGGTGTCGATCATCGAGCTGCGCCTGAGCCTGGAGCCGGAATCCGCCGCCCTCGCCGCCCAACGGCGCACGCCCGAGCAACTCGACGCGATCCGACAGGCGCTCGATGAACTGCACCGCTGCACGCGCCAGGGCAAAGACACCCTGCAAGCCGACTTCGAGTTCCACCGGCAGATCTCGCTGTGCACCGCCAACAGCTTCTTTACCGACGTGATGAGCCAGTTGGGCAGCAGCATTCTGCCGCGTACGCGCAGCGGCTTCGGCAACATCGCGTTAGCGCATGCCGTAGATGACCCGGACATTCAGCGCCGCGAGCAGGAAAGCATCTATGAAGCCATCGCTCATCAGGACCGAGATGCCGCACGCGCCGCGATGCGCCTGCACCTGATCAACAGCCTGCTGCGCGTGCGCGCAAAGCATTAGCTATCAAGAACCCTTATCGTTTACCATGCCGGCCGTCGGTTTCCGAGAGGAACTAACAGGGAATTCGCCAGCTTTGTTTCAAAGGCCAAAACGAAACTGCCCCCGCAACTGTAGGCATCGAGCCTGCTCCAAGACTGCCACTGGATTCAGATCCGGGAAGGCCGGAGCGTGGTGATGACATGCCAGTCAGGAGACCTGCCGACACGATTCAACCCACTAACCGGCGGGGTGTCCGGGAAGGACATCCGCACGCGTCGGCACTTTTTGCCGTGCCCGGTCATCTGCCGGGGATGTGTTTCCTGATGTGCATTGCGCCTTGGCACCTGCTCCAATGGAGACCGCATTTCATGTCGCTGCCCCGCCTCGCCGCACTCGCCGCCTGCCTGACGTTGTCTACCCTGACGTTCGCCGCCCCCACGCAGTATCCGCTGACTATGGAAAACTGCGGCTCGACCCTGACGTTCGCGCATGCACCGACCAAAGCCGTGACCATTGGCCAGGCGGGCACTGAAATGCTCTACGAACTGGGGTTGGGCGACAAGCTGGTGGGCACCTCGCTGTGGTTCAACAACGTGCTGCCACGCTTCAAGGCACAAAACGACAAGGTGGAGCGCCTGGCCGATAACGAACCGGGTTTTGAGGCGGTGATTGGCAAACGTCCCGAACTGGTGGTCGTGCAGCTGGAATGGATGGTCGGCAAACAGGGCGCAGTCGGTACCCGCGAGCAGTTTCATGACCTGAAAATCCCCACGTACATTCTGCCGTCCGATTGCGAAGGCAAAGACAACCTGGTCGGCGCTGATGGCACCCGCCTGGAGCCTTTTCGCATCGAGACCATCTACAAGAGCATCGAACAACTGGCGCAGGTTTTCGATGTGCAGGATCGCGGCGACGCCTTGGTCGCGCAGTTGAAAACGCGCCTGAGCGCAGCGATTGCCAACGTCAACCAGAACAAGGCCAACGATGTGTCTGCGCTGTTCTGGTTTTCCAGCTCCGAGATCGCCAGCGATCCTTTTGTAGCGGGCCGCAAAGGCATTCCGGACTTCATGCTCAACAGCCTGGGCATGCGTAATATCGTCCAGTCCGACGAAGAATGGCCAACCGTGGGCTGGGAAACCATTGCCAAGGCCAACCCGAGCATTCTGGTGATTGCACGCATGGACCGTCGCCGCTTTCCGGCCGACGACTACCTGAAGAAGATCGCCTTCCTCAAGAGCGACCCGGTGACGCGCAACATGGACGCGGTCAAGCATGACCGGATCGTGATCATCGACGCCGAGGGCATGCAGGCAGGTCTGCGCCTGTTCACCGGGTTCGAAGAACTGGCCGACGCCGCCAACCGTTTCAACGCCGCACGATGAGACTGCCTGTAGCGCTGGGCCATCTGCTCTGGGTTGCAGCCATCCTGGTGCTGGCAATCATGGTCGGCGCGGCGATTGGTGAAACCTCGATCAGCCTCGACGTGGTTTTTCAGGTGCTGGCCAACAAACTCTGGGCGGCCGGTTATGTGCTGGACCCTATCGACGAAGGCATCGTCTGGAATTACCGGCTGACCCGCGCCATCGTCGCGGCAGCCTGCGGAGCCGGTCTGGCGATTTGCGGCGTGGTGCTGCAATCATTGCTGCGCAACCCGCTGGCCGACCCGTATTTGCTGGGGATTTCCGCCGGAGCCTCGACCGGCGCGGTGCTGGTGGCCATTCTGGGCTTTGGCGCGGGGGCGATTTCCATGTCGGTCGGCGCGTTCGCCGGGGCCGTAGCGCCGTTTTCGCTGGTTGCCCTGCTCGCGCACTCATCGCGGGGCACCACAGCGTCGGTGCAGATCATCCTGGCGGGTATCGCCGGTTCACAACTGTTCAACGCGCTGACCTCGTTCATGATCACCAAATCCGCCAGTTCCGAACAGGCTCGCGGCATCATGTTCTGGTTGCTGGGCAACCTCAGCGGGGTGCGCTGGCACTCGGTGTGGCTGGCGGTGCCGACGGTGCTGGCCGGTTTGCTGGTGTGCCTCTGGTACAGGCGCGCGCTGGATGCCTTCACCTTCGGCAGCGACTCGGCCGCATCCCTCGGCATTGCGGTGCGACGTGCGCAGATCATCCTGATCGCCACGGCAGCGCTGGTAACGGCGGTAATGGTGTCGATTGTCGGTTCCATCGGTTTTGTCGGGCTGGTGATTCCGCATGCGGTGCGCACGCTGGTCGGCGTACGTCACGCACGGCTGGTGCCGCTGAGCGCACTGAGCGGCGCGCTGTTCCTGATTGCCGCGGACATCCTCTCGCGCACGATGATCAAAGGCCAGGCGCTGCCGATCGGGGTGATTACTGCGCTGATCGGCGCGCCAGTCTTCGCCTTGATTCTTGTCCGGGGCAACAGCACGCGATGAACGAGTTTGTGCAGTCACTCAGCTCACCCGTACTCGGTTGCTCGGGTCTCGGCTACTCGGTGCGTGGTGCCACGCTGCTGAGTGATGTCGAGCTGAGCATCGCAGCCGGCGAGACACTTGCGGTTGTCGGCCCCAATGGCTCGGGCAAATCCACCCTGCTCAAACTGCTGGCCGGCATTCAGAAGCCGGGCAGCGGCGCGGTCAGGCTGGGTGAGCAGGCACTTGCCGCGATGAGCCGCAGAGACGTGGCGCGCCTGCTGGCGGTGGTCGAGCAGCAGGCTGAAACCAGCGACGCGGTGACCGTGCTCGACGCCGTCGAACTGGGCCGCACGCCCTGGCTGTCGGCATTGCAGCCGTGGAGCGCGAATGACGACGCCATCGTGCGTCAGGCCTTGCAGGATGTGGACATGCTGCACCTGCAAAAACGGGCCTGGCACACCCTGTCCGGTGGCGAGCGGCAACGTGTGCATATCGCCCGAGCGCTGGCACAACGGCCGCAAATTCTGCTGCTGGATGAGCCCACCAATCATCTGGACATCCAGCATCAGCTAACCATTCTCGGCCTGGTCAGGGCGTTGCCGGTGACCACGGTGATTGCCCTGCATGACCTGAATCAGGCACTGGACTGCGACCGTGTCGCCGTGATGGAAAAAGGCCGACTGGTGGCGCTGGGCACGCCGGTCGAGGTACTGACGCCCGAACGCCTGCTGAGCACCTTCGGCGTCGTGGCGCACTGGCTGACCGACCCCTTCGATGGTGCGAGAATCCTGCGTTTGCGCTCACGCTGAGGCAGCGCCGGTGGTCAGTCCATGACCTGCGCAAACCGGCAACAGGTGCGCCGCGCGGCCGGTGGCACTACAATGCGCGCTTTGCCCGCTGCCGGATCCCGTTGCCATGTCGTTACCCAAGCACCACCTGGAATTGCTCAGCCCTGCCCGGGACGTGACCATCGCCCGCGAAGCCATCCTGCATGGCGCCGACGCGGTGTACATCGGCGGGCCGAGCTTTGGTGCGCGACACAACGCCTGCAACGAGGTCAGCGATATCGCCGAGCTGGTGAAATTCGCCCATCGCTACCATGCGCGAATCTTTACCACGATCAACACCATCCTGCATGACGACGAGCTGGAGCCAGCCCGCAAGCTGATTCATCAGCTCTACGACGCAGGTGTCGATGCGCTGATCGTGCAGGACCTCGGGGTCATGGAGCTGGACATTCCGCCCATCGAGCTGCACGCCAGCACGCAGACCGATATTCGCACCCTGGGCCGGGCGAAGTTTCTCGATCAGGCCGGTTTCTCGCAACTGGTGCTGGCCCGCGAGCTGAACCTGCAGGAAATTCGTGACATCGCCCGTGAAACCGATGCGGCCATCGAGTTCTTCATCCACGGCGCACTGTGTGTGGCGTTCTCCGGGCAGTGCAACATTTCCCATGCGCAAAATGGCCGCAGCGCCAACCGTGGCGACTGCTCGCAAGCCTGCCGCTTGCCCTATACGCTCAAGGATGATCAGGGCCGCGTCGTCGCCTTTGAAAAACATCTGCTGTCGATGAAAGACAATAACCAGAGCGCCAACCTGGGCGATCTGGTGGACGCTGGCGTGCGCTCCTTCAAGATCGAAGGTCGCTATAAAGACGCAGGCTACGTCAAAAACATTACCGCCTATTACCGCCAGCGTCTGGACGAGATTCTTGAAGACCGCCCGGACCTGGCGCGCGCTTCCAGCGGCCGTACCGCGCATTTTTTCGTGCCCGACCCGGAGAAGACCTTTCACCGTGGCAGCACCGATTACTTTGTCAGCGACCGCAAGATCGACATCGGTGCGTTCGATACGCCGACGTTTACCGGCCTGGCAGTCGGCACCGTCGAAAAACTCGGCAAACGTGACCTGATCGCCGTCACCCATGAGCCGCTGTCCAATGGCGACGGCCTCAATGTGCAGATCAAGCGTGAAGTGGTGGGCTTCCGGGCCAATATCTGCGAGCTGAAAGGCGAGTTTGAAGAAGAAGGCGAAAAG
Source organism: Pseudomonas avellanae BPIC 631 (assembly GCF_000444135.1). Taxonomy (GTDB): domain Bacteria; phylum Pseudomonadota; class Gammaproteobacteria; order Pseudomonadales; family Pseudomonadaceae; genus Aquipseudomonas; species Aquipseudomonas avellanae. The sequence goes on along the minus strand of NZ_ATDK01000058.1, from coordinate 1,542 downwards.
CGCTGGCGCTACCGTGTAGAGCCCAACGAGATGCCCGCGGCCCTCTCCCGCCTGCGCCCCAACCATCCGCTGAACCGCAACCTGGATCACAATTGGCAGCAGGCGTTGCTCAAGACCTCCGCCGAGCGCCGCATCGGCATTCAGTGGCAGGTGACGTTGCGTGAAGATCACTTGAGCCTGAACGCGACCAGTGAAGAAGGCGTGAGCGTGACGATCGGCCTGGACGGCCCCTTCGGTGCAGCCAACAAGCCCGAGCAGGCGCTGGATCAGTTGCGTGATCTGCTCACCCAGCTGGGCACCACGATCTACCATGCTCAGGACGTGAAACTAAATGCGCCCCAAGCGTTTTTCGTACCCAATTCGCAACTCAAGGCACTGCGCCGCGATGCCATCGAGGCGCTGACCGAAGCGCGCATAAAGGCTCACCCGCGCGGTGGACGCAAGGCAGAAACCACACCGCCACCGGTTTACCCTGATTCGCATCTGTCGTTTCTGGCCAACGTTTACAACCAGAAAGCTCGCGACTTCTACCACCGCCACGGCGTGCAGTTGATCGATGCGGCTTACGAAGCGCATGAGGAAACCGGCGAAGTGCCGGTGATGATCACCAAGCATTGCCTGCGCTTCTCGTTCAACCTGTGCCCGAAACAGGCAAAAGGGGTAACCGGCGTGCGCACCAAGGTCGCGCCCATGCAACTGGTGCAGGGTGACGAAGTGCTGACGCTGAAGTTCGACTGCAAGCCGTGTGAAATGCACGTGATCGGCAAGATGAAGGGCCACATTCTAGACCTGCCGTTGCCCGGCAGCGCTGCGGCCAAATCGGTAGTCGGCCACATCACCCCGGAAGACCTGCTCAAGACTGCCCGCCAGCGTTATCCTCGCTGAGCTTGCAACAAGGGGGCTGGTTCATTACCCGCCCCCGATACCCTTTCTACAGCACCCGTTCCATATGCGTCGTGTTCCACAACGGGTCGCTTTCCACATCGGTGACGGCAAAGCCCTGTTTTTCCCAGAAGCGAATGGCACCGGGCAGAAACGGGTGGGTGTGCAGGTACAGCACGTCTATTGCGCCCGCATCGGCATGCGCCCAAAGCGCCTGGCATAGTTGACTGGCAAGGCCGTCACCGCGAAATTCCGGCGTGACGTACAGGCGCACGATCTCGACGGTCCGGCGCCCTGTGTAGTCGAGTTGCGGGAAGCGATGGTCGTAAGGCAGATAGCCAACGGCTGCGATGATTCGTTCGTCACAGCGGGCAATCAGAAATTTTCCGTCCTTGCCACTCAGGTAAACCTGTTCGAAACCGGCGAGATCGGGGGGTACGGTGACGGTGTCGAGCAAGGGAAATATCTCGGCGCGGGCACGCATGACGAAGTCGACGGTTTGCGGGATATCGGCGGGGTGCACTTCGGTGATGGTGATGTTCATGGCAACTGGCTTGGCTGGGGAGTGCAGAGTAATACAAATGTTGCGCCAGCCATGAGTGAGCCAGCAGACCATTGATTATCGTGCGACGCTCCGCGTCGCATGCCGTTCTGGACGCT
>NZ_ATDK01000057.1 GCF_000444135.1 Pseudomonas avellanae BPIC 631 | reverse complement strand
AAACTCAAGAGAAACTATGAAAGCGTCATAGCAATGGCCTGCGCTTTTCTGTGGCTACCAATGTGAAACGGGAACAGACCCTAGGGAAAATGAGTACAAAACATAAAAAACAGAAACATATCATTAAAATCAATAGCCTATCTGCGTAATCTTTGTTTAACGTCTGAGCGACAACCCGATCACTGACAGATCAGGTTGTCGCGTGGTTGCCAGCGGCTTACTTGAGTTCAGACACCAGCGATGTGTTGAATCCCGCAGGCTCTTCCATCTGCGGAGCATGCCCCATGCCCTTGAACTCGACGAGTCTGGCGCCCGGGATCATCTGCGCGACCTGCTTGCCGAGCACCTTGTACTGCCCGATTTTGGCCTTGACCTCCGGCGGCGCGATGTCGCTGCCGATAGCCGTTGTATCAGCATCGCCAATCATCAATACGGTCGGCACCTGCAACTTCGCAAACTCGTAAAACACCGGCTGGGTGAAAATCATGTCGTAGATCAGCGCCGAGTTCCAGGCCACGATCTTGTGACCCGGCCCCTTGTTCAGACCGGCCAGCATATCGACCCATTTGTCATATTCGGGCTTCCAGCGGCCGTCGTAATAGGTCTTCTGCTCGTAGGCGCGAATGCCTTCGGCGGTGGTTTTCAGTTCCCGCTCATACCACTGATCGATGCTGCGATAGGGCACGCCAAGCGCTTTCCAGTCCTCCAACCCGATCGGGTTGACCATCACCAGTTTTTCGGTCTGTTTCGGGTACATCAGTGCGTAGCGTGTGGCCAGCATGCCGCCAGTGGAATGGCCGACAACCGAGACTTTGTCGATGTTCAGTTTCTCGAGCAGCGCGTGGGTGTTCATCGACAGTTGCTGGAAGCTGTACTGGTAGTGCTCGGGTTTGGTCGAGGTGCAGAAGCCGATCTGGTCGGGTGCCACAACCCTGTAGCCCGCAGCACTCAACCCCTTGATGGTGTCTTCCCAGGTGGCGGCGCAGAAATTTTTGCCATGCATCAGCACCGCAGTGCGGCCATTGGCCTTGCCGGTGGGTTTGACATCCATGTAACCCATTTCCAGAGACTGGCCCTGCGACTCGAACGGGAATTTCAGGAGCGGATGAGGATATTCGAAGCCTTCCAGTTGCTGACCGTAGCTGGGCGTTTCGGCCAGCGCCGTGGCTGACAGCGTCAGAGACATCAACACACCGGCAATCTTTGCAGCCCGCATAAGGGGCACCTCCTGTAAATGAAATCAAATACTTGAACCGCCGGACCGCTGGCGGCAGACCTGCAAGTAGACCCTGTTTCCCACAACAGATTCGCCCTTTTCCTGCTGGCGAACCGTAAGCAGACGTTTCGTCAGGCACCTCCGTAAAGGGCAAAAGGCTGGACGCTTGCGGCAGCGCTTGCCTAGACTGAGCCGTCTGTTACGGGCCGCAGGGCCTGATGCCAAGGAATAGCAATGAACCGAAACGAGCTGCGCAAAGCCGACATCAATCTGATGGTCGTCTTCGAGACCTTGATGCAGGAACGTAACGTGACCCGCGCAGCGGAAAAGCTGTTCCTCGGCCAACCCACGATCAGCGCCGCCCTGAACCGCCTGCGCAACCTGCTCAATGACCCGCTGTTCATCCGGGTTGGCCATCGCATGGAGCCTACCGCTCGTGCCCACGAAATTCTCAAGCACCTCACGCCGGCGCTGGACGCCATGTCCACGGCGCTGAGCCTGACCACCGATTTCGAGCCTTCGGTCAGCAAGATGACCTTCCGCATCGGCTTGAGCGATGACGTCGAATTCGGCTTGCTGCCAGCCATGCTCAAGGCCATCCGCGAGGAAGCGCCGGGGGTGGTGATTGTGGTCAAGCACGTCGATTACCTGAATATTTCCGAGGTGCTGATGTCCGGCGACATCACCGTCGGTGTCTGCCTGACCCGCGAGCTGCCGGCCAATGCCAAGCGCAAGACGTTGCGCAACGTGCAACCACGCCTGGTGCGCGCCGACAAGCCTTCCGGCCCCATGAGCATAGACGAATACTGCTCGCGCCCGCACGTTGTGGTGTCGCATGTAGCGAGTGTCAGGCAGTTTTGCGGATGAATGGCTGACTGCGCTGGGTCGCAAGCGCCAGGTGGTGTTGTCGGTGCCACAGTTCGCCACCCTGCCCGCGCTGATGGCCGGCACTGACCTGATTTCGGGGTTGTCCGACTACGCGGCAAGCGCCATGAGTGCGCTGGGGCTGCTGTATGACGAGCCACTGCCCTTCCCTACGCCGGGCCTGGACCTGTCGATGACATGGCTGAGTGTGATGGACAGCGACCCTGCCGAGCGCTGGTTGCGCAGCAGGATCGAGACATTCATGAGCGAGAGCCGGGAGGCGCCCGCCCTGGCCGGTTGATCAGCCGAAACGACCGGTGATGTAGTCTTCGGTCTGGGTCTTGGAGGGCTTGGTGAAGATGGTATCAGTGTCGCCATGCTCGATCAGTTCGCCCATGAACATGAACGCCGTGTAGTCCGAGCAGCGCGCCGCCTGTTGCATGTTGTGGGTCACGATGATCACGGTGAACTGCTCTTTGAGCTCGGTGATCAGCTGTTCGATACGACCGGTCGAAATCGGGTCGAGTGCGGAAGTCGGCTCATCCAGCAGCAACACCTGCGGGCGCAGTGCGATGGTGCGGGCGATACACAGACGCTGCTGCTGACCGCCGGACAGACCGGTTGCGCTCTGTTTGAGCTTGTCCTTGACCTCATCCCACAATGCGGCGCCACGCAGTGCCTGTTCGACGCGATCTTCCATTTCGCGGCGCGACAGTTTTTCGTGGTGCTTGATGGCGTAGGAAATGTTGTCGTAGATCGACATCGGGAACGGCACAGGCTTCTGGAAAACCATGCCCACATGACTGCGCAGGCGGTTCATCGAGTAGCCCGGCGCCAGGATGTTCTCGCCATTGAGCAGCACTTCGCCGCGCGCTTCCTGTTTCGGGTACATCGCGTAGATACGGTTGAACACGCGCAGCAAGGTCGATTTACCGCAACCCGACGGGCCGATGATCGCAGTGATGCGCTTCTCGGGAATGGTCATGTCGATGGACTTCAACGACTTCTGGTTGTTGTAGAAAAACTCCAGACCGCGCACTTGGATCTTGGTTTTTTCGTTGGCCAGGGAAAGATTGTTCATCAGGACGCCCTATTGCGCAGAAGAATTAAGCGAGACAGCAGACTCAGTATCAGTACGAACAGCGTCATGACCAGTGCACCGGCCCATGCGAGGGAGTGCCAGTCTTCAAACGGGCTCATTGCGTACTGGAAAACCACCACCGGAACACTGGCGATTGGTTTGAGCAGGTCGCTGCTCCAGAACTGGTTGCCGAAAGCGGTAAACAGCAGCGGCGCGGTTTCGCCGGTGATACGTGCCAGCGCCAGCAGGACACCTGTGACCACGCCCGCCTTGGCGGCGCGCAGAACGATTTGCAGGGTCAGCTTCCATTGCGGCACACCCAGTGCCAGCGCAGCTTCACGCATGGTCGAGGGTTGCAGTTGCATCATTTCATCGGTGGTGCGTACAACCACAGGGATGACCAACAGTGCCAGCGCCAAGGCACCGGCCAGTGCCGAAAAGCCCACCTGATGGCCTGTAACCGCGTTGAGCGGCAACACCACAACGGTGTAAACGAACAGGCCGAGGACAATGGACGGTGCCGACAGCAGAATGTCGTTGATGAAGCGCACGGTGTTGCCCAACTTGGTGTAGCGGGCAAACTCGGCCAGCCAGATGCCGGCCATCAGGCCGATCGGTGTGCCGATCAGCAGGCCGATGCCGGACATCAGAACGCTGCCGTAGAACGCGTTGGCCAGACCACCCTCAGTGCCAGGCGGTGGCGTCATGCCAGTAAACAACTGCAGGTTGAGCGCATCGATGCCTTTGATGATGGTGGTCAGCAGGATCCAGACCAGCCACAACAGGCCAAACGCAGTGGCGCCACAGCTGAGCACCATCGCGATCTTGTTCTTGAAATTGCGAGCCCGGTAAATGCGCTCGCTGCCCGTCATGTCCTTACTCATAACCCCTCCTTACGTGAAAGGCGCGACAGCATCAGACGTGCAAGGGCCAGCACGATGAAGGTGACGACAAACAACAGAAAGCCCAGTGCAATCAATGCCGAACGGTGCAAGTCGGTGTAGGCCTCGTTGAACTCGTTGGCGATGACCGAGGCAATGGAACTGCTCGGCATCATCAGCGATGCGGAGAACTGGTGGGCATTACCCAGTACGAAGGTCACGGCCATGGTTTCGCCCAGCGCGCGCCCCAGGCCGAGGAACACACCACCGACCACTGCCGAACGGGTGTAAGGCAGCACGATGTCCCAGACAACTTCCCAGGTGGTGCCGCCCAGCGCGTAAGCAGACTCCTTGAGCGCAACGGGCACGGTGCGGAAAACTTCCTGCATGACCGAGGTAATGAACGGGGTAATCATGATCGCCAGTACGATACCGGCGGTCAGCATGCCGATGCCTAATGGCGGGCCTTGGAACATCGGGCCGATCAGCGGCAGTGCGCCGAGGTTTTCGGTGATCCAGGGTGACAGGTGCTCAGCCATGAACGGGCCGAACACGAACAGCCCCCACATGCCGTAGATGATCGAAGGAATCCCTGCCAGCAATTCGATTGCAGAGGCAATCGGCATCCGCAACCAGGGCGGAGCCACTTCGGTCAGAAAGATCGCAATGCCGAAACTCACCGGGACGGCGATCAGCAAAGCCAGAAAAGAGGTCACCAGGGTGCCGTAGATCGGAACCAGCGCGCCGAACTTGCCGGCGTTTACGTCCCACTCGGTACTGGTCAGAAACTCAAACCCGAAGGTCTGAAATGCCAGACTGCCGCCCCACAGGGTCGACAGGGCGATACAACCCAGCAAAGCAAGCACCAGCATCGCTGCGGCCTGCAATGAACGCTTGAACCACAGGTCATGACGATGATCCCGTTTGGCGCGTTTCTCGCCCTCGGACTCACCAGCGGAGACATTCGCGGACAGGTATTGGGGGTTTTCAGTCATGTTGGGGCCACTCGCAAGGAAAAGCCCCTGTCACCGGGCCGATATCGCGGCTGGTGACAGGGGTGGTACGGGTTGAATCACTTACTGGGTGAATTCCGTTTTCCAGTACGCTTCCACTTTCGTAACCAGCGACTTCGGCAAAGCGACATAGTCCAGTTTCTCGGCCTGTTGCTGGCCGTTTTCCAGAGACCATTTGAAGAAGTCGAACGCAGCGGCGCTTTTCTCTTCGTTCTTGGCTTTCTTGTACATGATGATCCAGGTGGTCGCGGTGATCGGCCACGCAGTGTCACCCGGAGCGTTGGTCATGATCAGGTTGAAGTCCTTGGCATCTTCCCACTTGGCCGAGTCGGCAGCGGCAGCGAAAGCCTTGGCGTCGGGCTTGATGAACTTGCCAGCGGCGTTCTTCAACTGGGTGTAGGACAGCTTGTTGGTAACCGCGTAAGAGTACTCGACGTAGCCGATCGAACCCTTGATCTGTTTCACGTAGGCAGAAACACCTTCGTTACCTTTACCGCCCACACCGGCAGGCCATTGCACGGTCGAACCAAACTTAAGCTTCTCGTTCCACTCCGGGCTGACTTTGCTCAGGTAGTTGGTGAAGTTGTAGGTAGTGCCCGAGCCGTCCGAACGGTGAACGACAGTGATCGCGGTCTCCGGCAGTTTGACGCCTGGGTTCAGAGCGACGATTGCAGGGTCATTCCACTTCTTGACTTCGCCCATGAATACCTTGGCAAGCAATGCGCCGTCCAGTTTCAATTCACCACTTTCAACGCCTTCGACGTTGACGATCGGCACGATACCGCCGATCACGCTAGGGAACTGGCCCAAGCCACCGGCTTGCAGGTCTTCAGCGGACATCGGAGCATCGGATGCGCCGAAGTCAACGGTAGCCGCCTTGATCTGAGCGATACTACCGCCCGAACCGATGGACTGGTAGTTGATGCGATTTTTGGATTCGTTGCTCTTGCTGTAGTCCTGGGACCACGCCGAAATAACCGGGAAAACGAAACTCGAACCAGCGCCGGTTACGTCAGTCGCGTGGGCCACACCGCTGAGGCACAGCGAAGCGATCAGAAGCGACAAGCGTTTTTTAGTCAGCAGTATCACGGTAATACCTCAGTCCAGGAGATTGTGTGGTGGCCCAGCTAAGGAGGCCTGAGGCGGATTTAAAACCTGAAATGTTGCTGTTTAATGACAATCAAACGAATCGTGTAGGATCGGGAACTTTTTTGGAGCTGTTTTTTTGCGTCAACAGGGTTGATAAAACCGATATCGCTCAATGTTTGCGGGGCAATGACGGCGCAACGTGCTCAATAGCGTTCTGCCATCAATCAGGTGATGGCCGAAAGCCACCTACGTTATAAAAATGTAAGAAAGTGTGCATTTTAATAATCGCTGCGAATGACTTACCTGTCACGTTATAGCTAAATCAGCTAAAAAACGGACTCGTCTCGCGTGATTATGTCTCTGCACATGAGCGACAAGGACCGATTCGCGCGCTGGCCTCGCTGGGAAAACCGGTATCAAACAGATCGCCGCTTGAGGTACCGTTCGTCGGCTTCAAGGGCACCTATGGCCACTGGCCAAGGACCAATGTGGGTCATTTAAAATAACGGAGTAAACATCATGATCAAGACCAAACTGACTGCCCTCACCCTGGCCGGCCTGATGGCTGTTGCTTCAGGTGTCGCTTTCGCTGACACAACGACTAACAACTTGCCTGCTGCGCCGATCAACAAAAATGCAACCAAGCTGCCAGGCACCACTACCGAGCCGACTGATCGCAATGCGTCGAGCACGCCAGGCGCCCAGACGGACAGCAAAAAGGCTGCCGCTGACAAGGCCGCCCACGACAAAGCAGCTCATGGCACTCACGACAACAATGGTGCAACCCAGAAATCCGAAGTCAAATAACGTCAGGTAGTTTCGACGTCGAACAGTTTTGCCTGGCATGTGTTCAGGGCTCCAAGCCCCGAGCGCACGCCGGACGAAGCATTTCTTAAGCGGTAATGAACGCTCAATAGATGTACTCACTGCGCGGATGGAGAAATCATCATGATCAGGAACAGACTGGGTGCATTAGGCCTCGTAACGCTGCTGGCACTTGCCAGCGCCAGCGCGCTGGCAGGTTCGACTGGCCCGACGAATCCAGACAGCGGCAGCCCGAAAGTACCGGGTACTGGTGCAGAGAAGAACGTTGACGGCACCAGCACAGGCGCACCAGGCACAAGCCCTGGCACCAAAGGCATGGACCCGCTACCCGGCAAGAACGGTGCTTCTACTGACCAGACTCACGATCCGAAACACCCGCATGACAAAGGTCAGGACGAACACAAAGCGCCATAAAGGCCTGGCGAGTGTTCTGTCTCACTGGCAGGGTCCTCAACGGCCCATTGCACGTAACACACCTCTACCGGCATGCCATGCTCGGCACAGAAGTCCAGCCAGCGCAGTTGGTTGTCCTGGAGGCGATCACCTGGCCCCTTCACCTCAATCATTCGGTAACCGCGCTGCTCCGGGAAAAACTGGATCAGGTCGGGCATTCCTGTGCGATTGGCCTTAATGTCCTGCAGCAGACGCCGAAACCACAGACGCAGATGGTCGGCTGGCAGGCAATGCAGCGCCTGTTCCACTAGCTGTGGTGTCAGTGATCCCCAGAATACAAAAGGTGATTGCAGGCCTGACTTGCTTTGGAAATGCTCGCGGATGGTTAGCAGATAATCATTCGATTCCAGTTGCAGCAGGCACTCATCGAACAGCGCTGCCCGGCGTTGGTAAAAATCCGGGCTGTAAAGGTCACTGGGGGCGCTGTGAAACGGATGAAAGAACGCACCCGGCAAGGGCGCGAAAATCGCCCGCCAGCACAACAGGCCAAACAGCGAATTGATCAGCGTGTTCTCTACGTAATGCACTTCCCCGCCCTGCTGTTCTTCAAGGTGCAGCCGTATCAGACGCTCGACGCTGGTTCCGGGGGACGGCGTTACCTGAACATCAAGCCGCGAAACAACCCGCGCAGCCCGCCGACGCGCTGCGGTCAGGCCGAGCTTGCGTTGCAGGCGTGGCGTGATCCGTGACAGATGCTGAACCTCTGCGTCGCTCTCCGGCGCAAGACAGGCCTGCTCCACCAGCGCCATCGCCTCGGCGTATTCGGCATTGCGTTCCAGCACGCGAATTTGCCGCGAGCGCGCCCCCGGATAGTTGGACTGACGGTACACCGACAAGGCCAGCGGCCAGTCCTGCAAGCGCTCGGCCTGTTGCCCGATGCGGTACAACAGTTTGGCGCGGCGCATGTTCAGCCACGGGTTACTGCATTCGATGGCGATGGCGCGCTCGGCCAGCGCATGCAACTCGACGCAGGTTTCCAGTGCTTCCCGGCAGGCGTGCAGTTGCAGGCAGACGTCGATGTCGTCGCGCTGATTGATACCGCGTGAGTCGGCGGAGAACTCGACTTTTTCGTACCGGTAGATACCCAGATCAGCCAGAACGAATTCCGACCATTCCTGATACAGGTTGCCGAAATACAGCAATCGCAGGCGATCACAGAGCGGCATTATCTTCAGGCCGAACACCGCGTCAGGCAGCAACGGGTGCCATTGTTGAAGCGGCTGCGCTGTTTCATACAACGGCTGCAGGCGCTCCAGCCATTCATGCTTGCGTTCCGGACCTTTGACGGCGTGGGCCTTGAAGCACTGGCTCAGCTCGTCGCGGCGCAGCAACTGGAATAGCTCGCTCAGGCCCAATGGCGGGCTGGTGTCGACCCAATCCTGTTGCAAAAGCGGCAACACGGCCTGGTGAGGGTCACCGATCTCTGCATAACTCAGTTTACTGGCCCGAAACATCACGCCTTTGCGCATCACCATGCGTACCAGCAGGCCTTGGGCCGGCACTGGCAGGCCGGCGAACTCGGTGATAAAGCGGCGCTCGGACGCATCGAGCAGGTCGTCGTAACGCTGCGCGATCCAGCCGAGCACCTGGCGGAAGTTTTCCAGGTAATAAAACGGGTTGTCGAGAGGTGAAGTAGTCAAGGCCAGCGCCACACAGCATATAAACAGACCCGCCAAGGATACTGGTTATCCGTACAGATTCCAGCGGAAAACCCTTTGTTTGCCTGTCGGCCGATCAATGGCGCGTATCGTTGCCAACCCGTCAGCCGTAGTATGGGCGGGATATCGTCCGCAGCAAAGAGTCGGGTATGCAAGCGCCATTGGTTTATCTGGCAGGGTTCGACGTGTTTCGATCAGATGCGATCGAGTACGGTCGCTATCTCAAGGCGTTGTGCACGGCGCATGGGCTCGAAGGGCTGTATCCGTTCGACAATGAGGTGACGCTGGGGCAAACGCCGCATAAAACTGCGCGGCAGATTTATGCGATGAATGTCGCGATGATTCAGCGCTGTTCTGCGGTGCTGGCCAATCTGAATGTGTTTCGCGGCCTGGAACCGGATTCAGGCACTGCGTTTGAAGTGGGTATGGCTGTGGCGTTGAACAAGCCGGTTTGGGTGTACTTTGAGCCGGTGGCTTCGCTGCGCGAACTGGTCGCTCATGACGGCAACGGCCTGGACCGGAATGGCTTTACGATTGAGGACTTTGAATTGCCGCGCAATCTGATGCTTGCCTGCAGTTGGGCGGGAACCAGTTCGACGGTGGAGCTTGGGGCTGAGGCGCTGGCGAAGTATTTGAGTGAGCGGCGCGGCGCAGATCTGTGAGGCGGCGCGTCACACAGCGGTTCTGCGATGTCAGTGATGTTTGTTTACGGTTCATGCCACCTTTTCGCCCCTCGGCGACCTACTTTGATGGGGCCAAAGTAGGCAAACCCCCTGGCTCCGTTTCCGGCCCGACTTCGTCGGGTTCCTTCGCCCTGTCACTTACGTCGCACTCTGCGTCGTCAGTGATATCGCGGTAAAAAAGCGCCTTTGTTAATGCGCCGTAACTATGAGCAAGGCATGCCGTTGTGTTGCAGCACAAATTTCACGCCTTGACGCAGAGCGACATGGCACGAGAATCAATTAGGCGCCATCAATCGCTGCGCTTCACCCCCAGCCCAGAAAGTCCCCGCCGTTGTCGCGCAGCATTTGCAACATGCCTTCTGCGGCGGGCGACAGGTAGCCGCCTTTGCGCAGGGTGACGCCGATGGTGCGTTTCAGCGTGGTTTGTTCCAGTGGTACTTCGCGCAGGTGTTGCATGGTCTTGCCGAATTCCAGTGACTCGCGGGCGATGAAGCTGAGCAGGTTGCTCTGCGCTATCAACCCCGGCAGCAGCGAGATGGAGTTGGCCTCAATCTGTACGGTCGGCAGCGGCAGGCCGTGCGCGGCGAAGGTTGTATCCAGCCATTTGCGTGACGACACGCTGACTGGCGGCAATACCCAGCGGTACGCGCACAGGTCGCTCATCTGCAAGGGTGTCTTGAAGATCGGGTGGTGCTTGCTGGCAATCACTACCGCTTCATCCTTGAGCACGGCAAAGCTGGTGACGTCGTCGCTGTCGGGAGCCAGGGCACAGATGATCATGTCCAGTTGCCCTGAACGCAGGGACTCGCGCAGCAGGTCGTCCTGGCCTATGACCAGCTTGAAGGTGACGTCCGGGGTACGCTGCAACAGGGCCGAGGTCAGTTTCGGCATGAGGTATTCCGCCATCGTCGCAGCGCAGCCGACACGAATGTTGCCCACCATGCCGCTGGCAAAATCCCTCACTTCGCGCTGCGTCTGCGCAATGCTTTGCTGCAATTCCTTGCCGCGCGCCTGCAGCAACTCGCCCACCGGCGTCAGTTTGATTCGGCGACCGTCACGCTGAAACAGACGCGTGCCGAACGATTCTTCCAGGCGCTGGATGCTTTTGGTCAGCGCAGGCTGACTGCGGTTGAGCTTTTCCGCTGCTCGCCCGAGGTGGCCCAGCTCGGCGATGGTTTCGAAATAGGTGAGATCACGCAGGTCCATATCTATCAACCAAAGTTATCAATTCATGACTATTAGAAAATAGACTTGATTGATTACGCTGTCGATAATGGCCACCTGTAATTCACACCGACCAAGGAGAACGTCCTTGTCTCAGGCTCCACGCTTCTCGATATCCACCCTCACCCCGCTGGCCCAATGGGCAGGGCTGATTCTGATGGCCGGAACTGCCGGTCAACTGCTCAAACTGTTCAATATGCCCGCTGCGATGTTCCTTGGCCCAATGCTGGTTGCCATCGGCTTCGGTGTGTCGGGCGCCACCATCCGCATGCACAAGAGAGTCTTTCAACTGGGCCAGGGCACGGTTGGCGTATTGATTGCCCATGCCATGTCGGTCAGTGTGCTGCTCACTGCCCTGCACTCCTGGCACGTCATGCTACTGGCCACGGTTTTGACGGTGGTGCTCAGCGCAGTGGTCGGGCTGGTGCTAGTGCGTTTTGCCGGTATACCCAGCAACACAGCGGCGTGGGGCACGTCGCCAGGTGCGGCATCGGCAATGGTCGCCATGTCCGAAGATTACGGGGCCGACTCACGAATCGTCGCCACCATGCAGTACGTGCGGGTGGTCTGTGTCGTGACCATCGGCGCACTGGTGAGTCATCTGATCGGCGCATCGCCTGCTGCGGATTTGCACAGCGGCGCGTCGGTTCTGCAGGACCTCAACCTGGCTGACCTCGGCCTGAGCCTTGCCGTCATTGTGACCGGGGTGGTGCTGGGTTCGCGCTTGCCGGCGGGTGCCTTGCTGGTGCCTTTGATGCTGGGCGGCGCGCTGCAATTGAGCGGCCTGATGCAGATCACCATTCCGGACTGGCTGCTGCCCATCGGTTACGGCGCTATCGGTTGCTACGTCGGGCTGCGCTTCGACCGGCCGACCGTGCAATACGTCTGGAGACGCCTGCCGATGATGATTCTCGCGTCACTGCTGCTGATCGTGCTGTGCGCGCTCTCGGCCTGGCTGATTGCGGTGATGATGAACAAGGATTATCTGTCGGTGTACCTGGCAACCAGTCCGGGTGGCCTGGACACGATGGCAATTATCGCCATTGATACGAATGCCGACGTCGGCTTCGTGCTGGCCATGCAGACCTTGCGCTTGTTCGGTGTGATCCTGACCGGCAGCTTTCTGGCACGGCAGATCATTCGTCTGACTGACAAGCGCATCCCTGCGCTGTAAGACTCGAACGCCCAGGCTACCTGATGATCACTCCAGCCCCGCCAAAGCACTGGCCAGGCTGGGCGCAAGCGGCAGGACCGGCAACAACGTTGCCTGATAAGCGTGGTACAGGTCCGGTTTGCCCGGCCAGATGTCCGCACTGGGCTGGTTACGCTCGTTCAGTTCATGACGCCAGCTGCCGTGTTCCTGATCGATGAACAGGGTTTCGTTGAACTCCCAGAAACAGCGATACCAGTCTTCATATTGTTGCTCGCCGGTACGTTGCAACAACGCAGCGGCAGCCGCAGCGGCTTCGCAGTGAACCCAGTGCAGACGATGGCGAACCACCGGTTTGTTCTCCCAGTCGAGGGTGTAGACGATGCCTGGTGCGCCGTCCACGTCCCAGCCGTAGCGGCAGGCATTGGCGAACAGCTGACGGGCATCGTCGAGCAGCCAGTCGGGACTGGAACGCCCGGCGTGACGACGCGCCGTCTCGAGATGCAACACCAGCCTTGCCCACTCGAATGCATGCCCCGGCGTGGTGCCGAAAGGCCGGAAGCCGGCGGCCGGGTTGTCATGGTTGTAGTCAGGCAGCGGTTGCCAGCCCTGAGTGAAGTGCTCGATGACCTGAAAGTTGTTCGCCCCGGCCTGCTGATGGATTACCCGCTCGACAATGCTCAACGCCCGGTCGAGCCATTGTGCATCGCCGGTCACGTCGGCCAGCGCGAGAAAGGCTTCGGTGCTGTGCATGTTGCTGTTGGCACCGCGATAGGCTTCTTCATGGCTCCAGTCCTGCGCGAACGACTCGCGCATGGCGCCCTCCTGCTCGCTCCAGAAATGCGTCTGGATGACCTGAATGGCGTCGGAGAGCAGTGCCTGAGCGCCAGGGCGGCCCGCCACCACCGCAGAGCTGGCGGCCAGCGCGACGAACGCGTGCAAGTAGGCCTGCTTGTCGGTCTTGCCGCCGTCTTCAAGCGCGGCGCTGAACCAGCCGTCGTGCTCGGCATCGCGCAGCGGGCCGCTGAGTGCGGCGACCCCGTGATCGACCAGCGCGGCGCAGCCGGGTATGCCTTGCGCATGGGCCATGGCAAAACAGTGAGTCATGCGTGCAGTGTTCATGGTTTCGGCCGTGGCGCCGACCATCAGACGTCCGTAGTCGTCAAGACTGCCAAAGCCGTTTTCCAGCCTGGATGCCTTGGCGAAGGCCAGCAGGCGGTTGCCTTCAAGCGCCAGCCATTGATGATGGGCTGGCGAGCGCAGCCAACTGCTGAAAGTGTGATTATTATTGTCCATGACGCGATGCCGCCCCCTTCGATAAGGTTGTGCCGACTGTACCGGAGGTCGTTTGACCGAGGGCATAATGCGCGCCCGGTCGTTCGTCGGCAAGCGGACACAACCTGTATCAATGTAGGGTTCTACACCTTGAAGCGTAAGACCACCTGGTTCAGGTCTGCTGCCAGACGCGACAGCTCATGGCTTGATGCGCTGATCTGGTTGGCACCCTGGGTCGATTGCATGGACAGATCACGAATATTGACGATGTTGCGGTCAACTTCACGCGACACCTGCGCCTGCTCTTCAGCCGCGCTGGCAATCACCAGATTACGCTCGGAAATCTGATTGATCGACGAGGTAATTTCACTCAGCGATTCGCCTGCGCCCTTGGCCAGCGACAGGGTTGAACTGGCGCGCTCGCGGCTGATGTTCATCGATTCCAGCGCCTGGGCAGAACCGCTGCGCATGGCATTGACCATCGAGTCGATTTCCAGCGTTGACTGCTGGGTGCGATGCGCCAGTGCCCGCACTTCATCGGCCACCACCGCAAAGCCACGCCCCGACTCACCGGCCCGCGCCGCTTCGATCGCCGCGTTGAGCGCCAGCAGATTGGTCTGCTCGGCAATCGAACGAATCACATCCAGCACCTTGCCAATGTCCTGCGACTGATTGGCCAGGTTTTGCACCAGCGTTGAAGTGGCCTGCACGTTATCGGTCAGTATCTCGATCGACTGCACGGTCTCGATCACTCGCGTCTGGCCCGCCTGCGCGGAATTGCTGGACTGGCTGGAAGCATCCGAGGTGGACACCGCGTTGCGTGCCACCTCTTCTACCGCCGAAGTCATTTCATTGATGGCAGTGGCTGCCTGATCGATCTCGGCGTTCTGCTGGTTGAGCCCGCGATAGCTGTCCTCGGTGACCGAGTTGAGTTCAGTGGCGGCCGAGGCCAGTTGCGTGGCCGAACTGCCGATATGACGCATGGCGTCACGCAAGTTACCCTGCATCAATGCCAGGGCGCGCAACAGGCGAGTGACTTCATCTTCGCCGTCGACCTCAATGCTGTGGGTCAGATCACCTGCGGCAACCTGCTCGGCGGCGGTCACTGCGCGCTGCAACGGGCTGACGATACTGCGGGTCAGCCACAATGCCAAGCCAATGGTGCACAGCGCAGCGAGGACCACGAAGATAATCACGATATTGCGCGATTTGTCGTACTGGGCCTCGGCCGACTTTCCTTCTGCATCGACCTTGGTGACGTAGAAATCGGCCAGGTCATTGAGCTGTTTACCGGAGCCGTCGACGATCTGCTTCATGTCGATCAGCAGCAGCTTGTTCAGCCCGGCACTGTCGCCCTGGCCTGCCAGCACGAAAGAGCGATCCAGCGCTGTGCGGTATTGGCCCATGGTCACCAGAAACTGATCATTCAGGGTCTTTTCTTCAGGGGTGTCGACGAAGGTCTTGAGGGTGTCCAGCTTCTTGTTCAGGTCGCCCAGACGCACGTCCAGTTGCCCGCGATAGGTCGGAATACTCGCAGGGTCGGTGTCCAGTGCCATGCGCAGGGAGATGGTCCGAATGCGCAGCATGATTTCACGGATATCGTTGACCACCCGCATGCTTGGCAGCCAATTGGTTTCGACGGCCACTTCGCTCTGGCGAATGGTCGACATCTGCGCCAGCGCGAACCAGCCGAGCAGCGCGACCAACAGGGAAATAAGGGTAAAACCCAGACCGGCACGACGAGCGATAGTGAGTTTGCGTAAGTTCATGGCCAGAGCTCTTTTGTATTTGGAGGGCAGTGTCTGACGGGAAGTTGTCAGACAACCGCCAGCGTATCGTCCATGTCCTACAATTCTTGAGAGCGGTCAGCAATTATTTAGGTTTTTACTCGACAAACCACGCGCGCTTGCCGAATCGCCCTGTTCAGGCGCTGCATCCCAGGGGTGCGCTCAGTGACCAGCCGCCAGTTGCCAGACCCGCGCCACATCCCGCGCGCGGTCATGCAGCAAACGACGGGTATCGCGACACGCCTGTTCGAGGCTCATTGGCCCGCTGGTGAGCGCGAAGGCTGCGCTGATGCCGTGCTGGTAAAGCTGTTCGTAACCTTCGCCCAGCGTGCCGGCCAGCACAATCACCGGCACGCGCTGGCGCTGCGCAACCCGCGCCACACCCAGAGGCGTCTTGCCACGCAGGGTTTGCGCGTCGAAACGTCCTTCGCCGGTAATCACCAGGTCGGCACCGATCAACGCCTGCTCCAGCCCGGTCAGGTCGGCAACCACCTCGACGCCGGGGCGAAACGAAGCATTCAGATAGGCTTTGGCAGCGAAACCCATTCCGCCTGCCGCGCCGCTGCCGGGACTGTTGCGCTGGTCCAGACCGAGGATATCCGCCGAGTGATCGGCGAAACGCCCCAGCGCCGCGTCCAGCGCGATCACCTGCTCGGGCGACGCACCTTTCTGCGGGCCGAAGATGTGCGAAGCGCCGTTCGGCCCGCACAACGGATTATCGACGTCAGCGGCAATTTCGACGCGCACGTCGGACAAGCGTGGATCGAAACCGCTCAAGTCGATGCGGGCCAGATCCGCAAGCGCCAGGCCGCCGGACGGCAACGGCTGGTGGTCGGCATCGAGAAAGCGTGCGCCCAATGCCGCGAGCATACCGCTGCCGCCGTCATTGGTTGCGCTGCCACCGATTGCCAGAGTGATGCGCTGGGCTCCGGCGTCCAGCGCCGCAAGAATCAACTGCCCGGTGCCTGCGGTGCTGGTGACACAGGCATCGCGCTGTTCAAGGGTCAGTAATTGCAGGCCACTGGCCATGGCCATTTCAATGATTGCGGTCCGGCTTTCTGCCAGCCATCCCCACTGTGCTTCGATCGGCTGCCCCAGCGGGCCATTGACCCTGGCACTCATCAGTTCACCGTTGCAGGCCGCCAGCAGTGCCTCGATGGTGCCCTCCCCGCCGTCAGCCATCGGGCATTTGATCAATTCTGCGTGCGGCCAGACTTCGGCCAGGCCGCTGGCGATGGCGTCGGCCACCGCCTGGGCGCTGAGGCAGTCTTTGAACGAGTCGGGGGCGATGACTATTTTCATTGTTGTTCTCCATATCCGATACCGAATGTTCTCATCCCGGCCCGGTTTCGCCGCCTGCCCTGCGCACAATGATCAGCGCCGGCAATCGGGCATTTGACCAAAAGCCCGTTTTATTCATGACGAGTGATCATCTGCGCGCCCAGATACAGGCGCAGCAGATCATCGGTCTTGTAGGGATCGCAGCCCGTCAGTTCGGCTATTTTCTCCAGCCGGTAGCGCAGGCTGTTGCGATGAATGCCAAGGGCCTCGGCGCAGGCCTGGCTTTCGCCGCTGTACTCGAACCATTTGCAGAGGGTGTCGAGCAGTTGCGCATGATTGTGCAAACGGCCAATCGGCTCGGCCACTTCTTCGGCCAGCCAGTCATGGCGGTAGCGCCAGAACAGCACCGGCAGACGGTGCGCCTCCAGACGCAGAATGCGTTGCCCCGGCCTGGCCTGAGTGGCGTAGTCCAGCAGATCGCGCGCCGCCGCGCAGGCATTGCGCAGTGTGGGCAAATCCGGAGATTGACCCACTGTGGCCATGCGCAGGACTGGCCAGCCGTGCTCATCCAATTGCCTGAGCAGCACGCCGTCGTCACGTTCCTTGCCCACCGTGCGGCACCAGTACAGCAACGTGGGCTCACGCAGCACGCACCAGCTGTCGGCGTAACGCGAGCCAAGCCAGGCTGCAATCTGACTGGCGAACGCCCCTTGTGCGTCCAGCTGGATAAGCACCGCCTGACGCGGCAAGTGCGGCTGCAGGCCCAACTGCCGCGCTTCGTCCACCAGACTTTCGGGGCAATCAGCCAACAGCAGCCGAGCCAGCAGGTCTTCACTGCGTTGCGCGCGCCATTGCAGGTCGGCTTGCTGACGACGCTGCTCCATGAGCATTTCAGCCGTCATCTTCACCAGTTCGCCATAGACCCGAACCTCGTCCGGCTCGCCGGTGATGCCGAGCACGCCCACCAATTGATGGTCGAGCATCAAGGGCAGGTTGACGCCCGGTTTGACAACGCCCAGGCGCAACGCCGCCAGCGAATCGATCTCGACCACCTGACCATTGGCCAACACCCGTTGCGCCCCCTCATGACGGGTGCACAAACGCTCTGGATCGCCGCTGCCGATAATGATGCCCAGGTAATCCATGACATTGACGTTATAAGGCAGAATGGCCATCGCCCGGTCGACGATGTCCTGAGCCAGCGCTCGATCAAGGGCGAACATGAAAGGCTCCCGACGCGGGGCAAGGCTTGCAATGGTTGGGCATGTGGATACATTTTGTTGAAGTTATAGAGCGTCCGAGTGTGCCTGAAAGTGGTACAGCGTGCGATGTGCGTGGCAGAGTGCCTGCTTTGAAACGTTGAACCGCCATCTGCAAGAGGCCCCCTGAACTTGATCAGATCCCGACTCGCCAGTGTGCTGTCGCTATTGACCTTGCAAGCCTGCACTTCAATGGCTGAAAACCAGACACCGAACAAAAGTTTTGAAGACTACCGGCAACGGACGGTCGAGCTGATCCGCAACCAACGCACTTTCCAGACCGACGACCACGCCACCGAACTGGGCTGGAACGCCCCGCGCCAATGGACCCCGACCGGCACACCGAAAGGCGGCGTGCTGCTGGTGCACGGGCTCGGCGATTCACCGTGGTCGTTTCATGATATCAGGGTTATCTGGTGCGTACCGTGCTGCTGCCAGGGCACGGCACCAAACCGCAAGACATGCTCGATGTGCGCCTTGAACAGTGGCAACAGGTGGTGCGCGAACAAGCGCAACTGTTCAGCCGCGAGGTGCCGAAGGTGTACCTGGGCGGCTTCTCGACGGGCGCCAATCTGGTCCTCGACTATGCCTATGAGCATGACGAGATCGCCGGGCTGGTGCTGTTCTCGCCGGCGTTTCGTTCCAATAGCGGCTACGCCTGGCTGACACCGTGGATCGGCTGGGCCAAGCCTTGGCTCGCCGCACCCAACGACGGGTTGCGCCCGATGCAGACGCCGCTGCGCTACATGAACATGCCCACCAACGGCTTTGCCCAGTTCTATCGCAGCAGCGCGCTGGCGCAGGACCGACTGCATCAGCGCCGCTATGAAAAACCAGTGTTCATCGCCATCGCCGAACACGACTCGGTGCTGGATACCGAGTACGTGCTGAACAATTTCAACCAGCGCTTCAGCCACCCGGCCAGTCGGCTGATCTGGTACGGCGACCTCCCCGGCAACACCGCTGACAGGCCTCGAGTCGAGGTGCGCACGGACTATTTGCCGGACTACCGGATCAGCCGCTTTTCGCACATGGGCATCCTGTTCGCACCGGACAATCCGCTTTACGGCGTGGCGGGCAGCCAACGAATCTGCTGGAACGGCCAGAGCACATCGGACACCGCGAGATGCATGGCTGACGGGCCGGTGTGGTACTGGGACTGGGGCTACAACGAGCCGGGCAAAATCCACGCCCGCCTGACCTTCAACCCCTACTTCGAGTGGCAGACCCAGGTGATGCTCGGCGTATTAAACTAAGCGCAATAGAGCGGGACGGTTTACTCAAGCGGTACCAGTCGCTCACGGCTGTTGCTAAGGTGCGTCCACATCGCCGCACGGGCGGCGTCCGGGTCTTTGCGGCGAATGGCGCTGAGCAATGCTTCGTGTTCCAGATTGGCCAGATAGCCCTGATGCGCGAGGTTGTTGCCAGCACGCTCGCTGGACGCAATGCGGCTGCGCGGGATGATCGCGCTGCCCAGATGCTGCATGATTTCCATGAAATACGGGTTGCCGGTGGCCTCGGCGATCAGCATGTGGAAGCGCTTGTCAGCCTCGACACAGCTGTCGTCATTGGCCAGCAGGTCCTGGTAATCATCCAGCGCCTGACGCATGGCCGCCAGTTGTTCATCGGTGCGACGCACCGCAGCCAGGGCCACGGCCTGGGTTTCCAGGCCGATGCGCAGCTCGATGATATCGCGCACCCGTGACACGGTTTCAACCTTGAGACGCAGGCCTGTCTGGTCGCCGCGTTCCAGCACAAATGTGCCGATACCGTGGTGGGTCACCACCAGCCCGGACGCCTGCAACTTGGAAATCGCCTCGCGCACCACGGTACGACTGACGCCGTGTTCACGCACAATCTGGTTCTCGGACGGCAGCTTCTGCCCCGGCGCGATCTTGCCGAGCAGAATGCGTTGGCTCAGTTCGGTCACCAGATCTGTGGCAAGGCTGTGCTGACGGCGTTTGGGGGCTGCGCTGGTGGATTCCTGCATGGCGAGTGAGTCCTGACTTGTCTGGTTGTGCAGCTTTATCACGCCCTTACTGGCGGACGCCTGCCGGTGGATGCACGCAAAGGCCGATTTTCACAGGCCTGCGCAGTTGTCTGACTTGTATTACAAGCTGCTCAGCGCTGTCAAAAAAATTATTTCTTGACCCACAGCTTCAACAGCCGCCGTTTTGGATCGAATAGTGACCGTCAAACTCCCCCCTGGCTGATCTAAAAATCCAAAAAACCCCGTATTCAAAGGCCTTAAACCGTCTATCAACATTATCTTGCCGACCTTGATCGAAGCGTTTTACTGGCCGACGCACCTCAGAAAATGTTTAAAACGAGGCGTAACGGGGGATTGCGCAAACGCCTTTTACTTGTATGATGACCGACAATGCGAGGAACACACTTCGCACATACCCGCATAAAAACAACGAGTGGGAGATTCAACTGTGAGCACATCCAATTCCAGGATGGCCGACGGCACAGATTCGGTTCTGAGTTCAGCCGTCTCGAAGGTCAAACGTCACGTCCTGTCGCTTTTCGTCATCATGTTTATCGTCAACTACATCGACCGGGTGAACATCGGCTTCGTGCGCTCGCACATGGAGCACGACCTCGGTATCGGCGCTGCCGCCTATGGGCTGGGTGCCGGACTGTTCTTCATCGGTTACGCGCTGTTTGAAGTCCCCTCCAACATCCTGCTGCAGAAAGTCGGGGCGCGTATCTGGCTGACGCGAATCATGCTCACCTGGGGCATCGTCGCCGCCTGCATGGCCTTCATCCAGAACGAAACACACTTCTACATCCTGCGTTTTCTGCTCGGTGTGGCCGAAGCGGGTTTCTTTCCGGGCGTGATCTACTACTTCACCCGCTGGCTGCCCGGCGTTGAGCGCGGCAAGGCGATTGCTATCTTCCTCAGCGGCTCGGCCATCGCTTCGCTGATCTCCGGCCCGCTGTCCGGTCTGTTGCTGCAAATTACCGGTTTCGGTCTGAAAGGCTGGCAGTGGATGTACTTCATCGAAGGCATGTTTTCGGTCGGGCTGTGCTTCTTCGTCTGGTTCTGGCTGGACTCCAGGCCCCACGATGCCAAATGGCTGACCCGCGAAGAACAGGACGCGCTGGTCAACGCCATCGATGCCGAACAGGCTGCCCGCGAAGCGGCGACACCGGTCAAGGCCTCCATCGGCAAACTGCTCAAGGACAGCCAGATCATCCTGTTCTGTCTGATCTATTTCTTCATTCAGCTGACCATCTACGCAGCGACCTTCTGGCTACCGAGCATCATCAGGAAGATGGGCAACATGACTGACTTTGAAGTCGGCATGTTCAACTCGATTCCGTGGCTGCTGTCGATCATCGGCATGTATGTCTTCGCCACACTGTCCGCCAAATGGAAGCGCCAGCAGGCCTGGGTAGCGATTGCCCTGCTGATTGCCTCTGCCGGGATGTTCATGTCCACCACCGGCAGCCCGATCTTCGCCTTCGTTGCCATCTGCTTTGCGGCGCTGGGTTTCAAGTCCGCTTCGTCGCTGTTCTGGCCTATTCCGCAGGCGTATCTGGATGCACGTATCGCCGCTGCGGTCATTGCGCTGATCAACTCGGTGGGCAACCTCGGCGGCTTTGTTGCGCCAACCACCTTCGGCTTGCTGGAAGAGCACACCGGCTCGATCCAGGGCGGGCTGTATGGCCTGACCGCAACATCGATCATCGCGGCAATCACCGTCTTCGCCGCGCGCAACACCCCCAAGGCGGGCGCGACGCCGGTGGCCGCTATCCAGCCCCAGGCCACCCATTGATTCACCTGTGCAGCCATTCCTTTACAGGCCACACTTTTTACAGGATCAGTCATGAATATTCAGCACTCCAGCATCACCAGCAAGGCCCCTGTGATCACCGACATGCAGGTTGTGCCGGTGGCCGGCCACGACGACATGCTGCTCAATCTCAGCGGCGCGCACGGCCCTTATTTCACGCGTAACATCGTCATCCTCAAAGACAACGCCGGGCATGTCGGCGTCGGCGAAGTGCCTGGCGGCGAGCTGATTCGTCAGACCCTCGAAGACGCACGCTCACTGGTGGTCGGCAGCAGCATCGGCACGTACCAGAAGATCCTCAATGAGGCACGCAAAGCCTTCGCCGATCGCGATTCGGGCGGCCGAGGCCTGCAAACCTTCGACCTGCGCATCGCCATTCACGCAGTAACCGCACTGGAGGCTGCGCTGCTTGATCTGCTCGGCCAGCACCTGGACGTGCCGGTTGCCGCCTTGCTCGGTGAAGGTCAGCAACGCGATCAGGTCGAGATGCTCGGCTACCTGTTTTACGTCGGCGACCAGCGCAAGACCGACCTGGCCTACCGCAGCGAACCCGAGGCCGACAACGACTGGTTCCGCGTCCGCCATGAAGAAGCGCTGACCCCGCAAGCCGTGGTGCGTCTGGCCGAAGCCGCGCAGCAGCGTTACGGCTTTCAGGACTTCAAACTCAAGGGCGGCGTGTTGAGCGGCGACGAGGAGATCGAAGCCGTCACCGCACTGGCCGAGCGCTTTCCCGAGGCGCGCATCACGCTGGACCCCAACGGTGCCTGGTCGCTCAAGGAAGCCATCCGCCTGTGCCGCGATCAGCATCACGTGCTGGCGTATGCCGAAGACCCGTGCGGTGCGGAAAACGGCTTCTCCGGACGCGAAGTCATGGCTGAATTCCGCCGCGCTACCGGCTTGAAGACTGCCACCAACATGATCGCCACCGACTGGCGTGAAATGGGCCATGCCATTCAGTTGCAATCGGTGGACATTCCGCTGGCCGACCCGCACTTCTGGACGATGCAGGGTTCGGTGCGCGTGGCACAGATGTGCAATGAGTGGGGCCTGACCTGGGGCTCGCATTCCAACAACCACTTCGATATTTCGCTGGCGATGTTCACCCACGTTGCCGCCGCAGCGCCGGGCAACATTACGGCGATCGATACCCACTGGATCTGGCAGGACGGTCAGCGCCTGACCAAGGCCCCGCTGCAAATCATCGGTGGCAAGGTCGCCGTACCGAAAAAACCGGGACTGGGGGTCGAACTGGACACGGACCAGCTGGCCAAGGCTCACGAACTCTATAAAGGCATGGGGCTGGGCGCGCGTAACGACGCCGCAGCGATGCAGTTTCTGATCCCGGACTGGAAATTCAACAACAAGCAGCCTTGCCTGGTGCGCTGAGCCTGACGTTCACTCATTAATTGACTGGCCACAATGCTGGCACACGGCGCGCAACCCCCTTGCGCGCCGTTTTTTTCAAATCCGGCTTGGCATGCGGAATTGGCATGCTACTGTCTCGCAACACCCAGTAACGACTAGACCGCATGCGCCATCTTGCCCACACCCGCCCTCGCCTGACTCTCGCAGCCCTGGTTGGCCTGACCGCAGGCATTGCCTGGGCCTGGCTCATCCCCCACGCAACACTCACGCAAAGCCTGCTGACGGGCTGGGACATAGGCGTGTGGCTTTATCTGATTCTGATCTTCGTCCGCACACTGCGCAGCAATGCCGACGATGTCCGGCGAGTCGCACTGATGGAAGATGAGAACGCCGGCGTCATCCTTGTCACGGTGTGCGTCGCAGCACTGGCCAGCCTGGCCGCCATCATTTTCGAGGTCGCTGGCAGCAAGGGCCTGTCCAGCGACGCCAAAATGCTCCATCACGCCTTCACCGGCCTGACCGTCATCGGCTCATGGTTAATGATCGGAGTGATCTTCAGCCTGCATTACGCACGCATGTTCTACACCTGGAACGGCAAGGAACCGGCACTGGCCTTCGTCGGCGGCGAAAAACATCCGGACTACTGGGACTTTCTGTACTTCTCATTCACCCTCAGCGTGGCGGTACAGACCTCCGACGTGGGCGTAGCAACCCGTGAAATGCGCAAGGTCGTGCTGGGCCAGTCGTTGATCTGCTTTGTCTTCAACACCGCCATTCTGGGTTTTTCGATCAACATTGCCGCCAGCCTGTTCAACTAGCCTTTTCAGCCCGCCCATCAAGAGGACCGCAGACCATGACCCCATTGAAAATCGCAGTGCTCGATGACTGGCAGAACGTCGCCAGCGGCGTGGTCGACTGGTCGGCCCTCGACTCGGTAGGTGATATCAGCTTTCTGCACGACTACCCCGCCGACACCACGGCCATGGTCCAGCGCCTGCAGGGCTTCGACGTACTCTGCGTGATGCGCGAGCGAACATTGTTCGATGACGCGCTGCTCAGCCAGTTGCCAAACCTGCGTTTGCTGGTGACGGGCGGCATGCGCAACGCGGCCATCGATACAGCGGCTGCCAAGCGTCAGGGCATTGTTGTGTGCGGCACTGAAAGCTACAAAAACGCAGCACCGGAACTGACCTGGGCGCTGATCATGGGCATCACCCGCAACCTGGTGGCCGAGGCCAACTCACTGCGCGCAGGCAACTGGCAGGTCGGGCTGGGCAGCGACCTGCATGGCAAGACCCTGGGCATTCTCGGCCTGGGCAGCATCGGCAAATGGATCGCCCGTTACGGGCAGGCGTTCGGCATGAACGTTATCGCCTGGAGCCAAAACCTGACCGCTGAAGCCGCCGCCGAATCGGGCGTCACCTACGTCAGCAAACAGCAACTGTTCGAGCAAGCCGACGTGCTGTCAGTGCACCTGGTGCTCAGCGACCGCAGCCGAGGGCTGGTTGACACAGAAGCGCTGGGCTGGATGAAACCCAGCGCTTATCTGATCAACTCGTCCCGCGGCCCGATCATCGATCAGGCTGCGCTCATAAAAGCCCTGCAACAACGCCACATCGCCGGCGCCGCACTGGACGTGTTCGACATCGAACCGCTGCCCGCCGATCACCCGTTCCGCACGCTGGACAACGTTCTGGCAACGCCCCATATCGGCTATGTCACAGAGAACAACTACCGGACTTTTTACGGGCAGATGATTGAAGATATTCAGGCCTGGCATGCGGGGTCGCCGATTCGGGTGTTTGGGTGAGGGTTGCCGTCGCTGCCCCGCTCAAGGACAGTCAGCAGCGAAGTGAAGTAGGTCAATCTCTCAACGTGCGCGCGTTGCAAAAAGCCTTGAAAAAGGGATGACGCTCACGATTCTCACGCACAAAAAATCAGCCCGGACGACTGTCCGGGCTGACGGTTGGGGTGAAGCGAGGCGGCGCCTCCTGGCAGGTCTGGAATCACTGGCTGTTACGGCAACCACTGAGCACTTGGTACTGAACAGTCTTCAGGTCGCCCTTGGAGTTCTGGTAAGTCATCAGCTTAGGCATGACGCTGCAGGTCTTCAGGTCCGGCGACTTGCGGATCACTTTGGCAACGTCCAGCTTCATACCGTACTTGTATTCTTCGATCGCAGGCATCGCCTTTTTATGGGTGGTGGCGTACTTCTGCACGGCGGCCTGGTGATCTTTGATCAAGGTTTCTGCCTTGCCTTCGTCTGTGGTGTAAGCGAAAGCGCTCAGGGGAGAAAGAATGGCCAGAGCGAGCAGTAAGGATCGGGCGGTACGCATGTTGGGTGACTCCGTTGTTTGAATATTGACTGAATTAACGCTCCACGCTTAACGTGAAGAGTGCCGACCATTACGGCTTGTGAGTTTGGAGATTACCTGTTTTTTATACACTTTTTCCTTTATGACGAATTTGTCATGCTGCGCTCACCTTCCTGTTAGTTACCCGATCATAAACTTGGCTCATTCCTGAAAAACGTACAGCGTAAACAGGATCCAAACATTAAATAGAGAAGAGAAAATGACGATGAAACTGATTAAATCGATGGTCTTTGCAGTAGCCGCCCTGTCCTTTACAAGTGCCTTTGCCGACGACGGTAACGAATTCGCCAGCACGGCTGCCGACAAGATGCGCATGGCGCAGGAGCAGCGTTTCCGGGAGGCTCAGAGCACCCGGCAGAACGAGCAGTATGTAAACTCGGACGAAAACTCCAGGTCTGAGACTTCCGCTAAATCCGAAGGCTAACCCCTTTTGGCCTGCAACAAGCAGCTGCCCTTTTCGCCTTTGGTAGTTTTCCGGAATCTTGGTTTGAGGCGAACATTAAAGCGTCCTTCGGGGCGCTTTTTTATATATCTTTAAAATACAATATCCAACTGGCATATTGATCTGACTTTCTTTTTCCGATCTAAATCCCGCGACTGGCGTGACACGCGCTTCTTTCAGATTTGTAATGCAGCCGTCATCTTCGCGTTATCTTCGCCTCTTCAAGATTGGGCCTCACTGGCAGCCATCCGTTGGCGTAAAAGTTCAGTTTACATTTCGTGACAATGCGAACGGTGGTGGCGGAAGCGTATTGAAGGGCGACAAGTTGAAGGAGGCCTCGACCGATATCAGCAATGTGGTCAAAACATTCGGCGGTCACTCCAGCTTCGTACTGGACACCTTCAATGAAGGTGGTACATCAGCCACCCAGGACTGGGCTGACATGGAAAGTACGTTGATCAAATCGGCACGCAGTGCCGACTATAAGGGAAGCATCGTTGTTGAAGACAGTAACTGGGGAGGTGGTTTGACCGCAGGCCCCGAGAGCGGCCTGGTGAAATACGCCGATCAATTAAAAGCCGCCAACGGTAAAGGCAACCCTGGCCTGATTGGCAGCATTCATGAATATGCCAGTGATGTAAACGCCTCTGCCCGCTTGGGCAGTGAGATCGAGGCACTTCAAAATGCAGGCTATAAACCTCAGATTGGCGAAGTGGGCAATGCCAACTGGCTGGGAGGCGACAAATTTGAAGAAAGAGACGGCGCCACTAAAGCCGTGCGGGATAATCTTGCCGCACTGAAAGCGGCGGGTGCGGACATATTGCCGTGGAAGGATCAGTTCCAGGATGGCAAACTTCGCCACCATGTCGGGTTTTCAAAGTCAGATCAATACTGACCCTACATAAGTAACCCATGGACTTCATGTTCCAGGCCCGCCATTGAAGCGTGATGCTGTGCTCCCGATTCTTGTCAGGAGCCAGCACATCGTGAGGCGACCCGACGCCAGAATTGAAAATCCAACGATCCAGATAGCAAACCCTTGGTGAGCGTCGATGACCGCCGCCCTCTAAGAAGAAGGGCGGTTTCAGAGGCTGAGTGCAACACCCGGCTATTGAGTTAGGGATGGACTCTCATGATGCTTGGACATCATTTCCGTCATCATTTCGATAGGGCATCTGTA
>NZ_ATDK01000056.1 GCF_000444135.1 Pseudomonas avellanae BPIC 631 | reverse complement strand
GGCATTGCAGGCTCGTATTGGTGTTGTGTGAGAACTCCAACAATACGGGCCTGTTCTCATAGGGATCAATAGGTTACGTCGAAACGGGAACAGACCCTAGGGGAATGCGAAACAGGAAAATGTCAGGCAAATGCCAGGGTTCAGGAAGGCAGCTGTACAAAATTCAGTAGGATTATTCTCACAACAGGCGCTCGCGCATGAACCGTACGACACGCCAGATGCAAAAACGGGCACGCCAACTGAGTGGTGTGCCCGCGTTTCAGTAACGCGCCTCCCGCCGAGGCGCGCGACCAGGTATCAAGGGTTGACGCTGTCTTTCAGGGCTTTCCCCGGTTTGAAGGCTACGGTGTTGCTTGCCTTGATTTTTACCGGCTCCCCGGTCTGTGGGTTCTTGCCAGTCCGGGCGCCGCGATGGCGTTGCAGAAACGTGCCAAAGCCTACCAGCGTGACACTATCCTTGCGGTGCAGTGCGCCAGTGATTTCTTCGAGAATGGCATTGAGAACGCGGTTGGACTGTTCTTTGGTGAGATCCGCTTTTTCAGCAATAGCGGCTGCAACATCTGGTTTACGCATATGAAGCCTCTTTAACGGTTTTTTGTTTTTATGTCCCGCGCCGCTCGTGAAAAGCGACAACAAGGCGCCGCGACGGCTCTACGTAGCGGCAGACAGACCGAGGATGGCATGCTGGCGTGGCCCGCGCCAGTGCGCGGGCATGGTTTCTTGGCAAAAATCCGTGGTATATCCGACAAACTGACGCGAAATTATGCCAATAACGCAGGTAAAACCTTGTTCAGTGCGAGTTTTTCCATAACAGCGGTGCCGGTCAGTGCATAACCTAGCAGATTGCCATCGGCGTCGTGACACAGCGCCTTGATATCAGCCCCCTGCCCTTCGATGCTCCACTGGCCGTCAGTACCGCGCGGCGGAGGGGAAACCACCAGCGGACACGCCGGCGTCTTTACAGTGATCGGCATGGGGCCATACTTCACGGCCGTCGGTGTTCCGGCCAGCGTCTGGGCCAGGGCGCGTGCACAGCTCATCAATGGCATGACATACAACAGGTTGAGACCGTCGACCTCAGCACAATCGCCCAGCGCGTAGATAGTGGCGTGGGAAGTTTGCAAATGACGGTCCACCAGAATGCCGCGCCCCGTTTCCAGGCCAGCAGCGGCGGCTAGATCGATGCGCGGCCGCAGGCCAATGGCCGAAACCACCACATCGCAATCAATCACCTGCCCGTCCGACAAATGCGCTTGCAGGCCATCATCTGCGCGTTGCAAACGTGTCAGCAGCGGGCCGAGGTGGAAACGTGCCCCCAGGCTTTCAAGCCCGGCCTTGACGGCCGCCGCAGCAGCAGGCGGCAACAGGGTCGGCATGACCTGCTCGCAGGGCGCAACCAGGTCCACTTCGTAACCGCCCAGCATCAGGTCGTTGGCAAACTCGCAGCCAATCAGGCCTGCCCCCAGAATCAATACGCGGCGCTTGCCCGCAGCCGCCGCCCGAAAGCGCGCGTAGTCCTGCAGGTCATTGATCGGGAACACCGCATCGCTGGCATCGCCTTCCACCGGCACGCGTATGGTTTCAGCACCCCAGGCCAGCACCAGATCACGGTAATACACCGCCTCTTCACCGATCCACAGGCGTTTATGGCCGGGATCAATGCCGCTGACACGCGTGTGCGTGCGGATTTCGGCCTTGAGCTGATCGGCCATTGCACCCGGCTCGGCCATGCTCAGGCCATCGGCTTCCTTGTTCTTGCAAAAGCCGGTGGACAGCATTGGTTTGGAATAGGAGCGGCCATCATCGGCCGTGATCAATAGCAGCGGTGTGTCTGCGTCCAGCTTGCGAAACTCCCGAGCGAGGTTGTAGCCCGCAAGGCCGGTGCCGACGATGACGACGGGTGCACTCATTGTTTTTTCCTGCTCAATGTTTTTCTGCTCAGTGTTACCGAAGAACGATCAGGCGATTTCGATCATTTCAAAGTCCATCTTGCCGACGCCGCAATCCGGGCACAGCCAGTCTTCAGGCACGTCCTGCCAGAGTGTGCCGGCGGCAATTCCGTCATCCGGCCAACCATCGGCTTCGTTGTAGATCAGGCCACAGACAATGCATTGCCACTTCTTCATGTTTTGATTCTCTTGGTTATCAGGCTAAGTGTAGTGCGGCGGTCTATTGCCACCTGAACGGGCGTTGTACTGATCGCAAGGCCCGGATGCAAGCCTGATTCTATGACTTGCTGCTCTGTCAGTCGGCGGGCAAGCCAGGCAATCGTGATAAGCTCGCTGCCTCGTTGGCCGTCGAAACTGACTTATTGTGACCCAGCATTCCCCCGTATTCGTTACGCCTGACTGGCTTGAGCGCGAGCAACTGACTGGCACGCCCGAGACCGTATTTCACGATTGGCTGTTCAATCAGGACTCCCTTACACGCCGACTGGACCGCTTGTCTGACGGCGGCTTCGATATCGTCCCCCTGTTTGAAGGCTGGCAAGCGTTGCGCGACGACGAATGCGCTGCCCTGAGTTTGCCAGCAGCCAGCGAAGGCTGGGTGCGCGAGGTGTACTTGCGCGGTAATGGCGAAAACTGGGTGTTCGCCCGCAGCGTCGCCGCACGGGACGCGCTGCAACACGGCGGTTTGCACATGGACGAACTGGGTACCCGCTCGCTGGGCGCATTGCTGTTCAGCGACCCGGCGTTCGACCGCGGCACCCTCCAGGTGTGTCATTACCCGCAACGCTGGCTGCCTGATGCCGATGCAGTTTACGGGCTCTGGGCACGCCGCTCGCAGTTCAGTCGCGGTGCGTTGAGCGTGCTGGTTGCCGAAGTTTTTCTGCCCGCCCTGTGGAATGCGATTCATAACGAGGACCACGCCTGATGTACCTGTCCCTGCTCAAATCCCTCAATCGCCTAAGCCCACGCGCCTGGGATTTTGTCCAGCTGACACGTATCGACAAGCCGATCGGTATTTATCTGTTGCTGTGGCCAACCCTGTGGGCGGTCTGGATCGCAGGCAAGGGCTCGCCGTCGCTGAACACGGTGTTCATCTTCGTGGCAGGCGTATTCCTGATGCGCGCAGCGGGCTGCGTGATCAATGACTTCGCCGACCGCAAGGTCGATGGTCACGTAAAGCGTACCGAACAACGCCCGCTGGTCAGCGGCAAAGTCAGCTCGCGTGAAGCGTTGGTGCTGTTTGCCGTGCTGGTCAGCCTGAGTTTTGTGCTGGTGCTGTTCACCAACAGCACGACGATCTGGCTGTCTTTTGGCGGGCTGGCGCTGGCTGCCTGCTATCCTTTCATGAAGCGCTACACCTATTACCCGCAAGTGGTGCTGGGTGCCGCGTTCTCGTGGGGAATGCCGATGGCATTCACCGCTGAAACCGGCGAACTGCCTGCCGCAGCCTGGCTGTTGTACATCGCCAACCTGCTCTGGACAGTGGGCTACGACACTTACTACGCAATGGTCGATCGCGACGATGACCTGAAAATCGGTGTGAAATCCACCGCAGTGCTGTTTGGCGATGCCGACCGCGTGATCATTCTGACCCTGCAAGGTCTGGCGCTGGGCTGTCTGGCGCTGGCCGGTTCGCGCTTTGAGCTGGGTGCCTTTTTCTACACGGGTTTGCTGATCGCGGCCGCCTGCTTCGCCTGGGAATTCTGGAGCACACGCCTGCGCGAGCGCGATGCCTGCTTCAAGGCCTTTCTGCACAATCATTGGGCGGGCCTTGCGATATTCCTCGGCATCGTCGCCGATTACGCCCTGCGCTGAGCACAGCCTCCATGCACACCCGGGCAATTGAAATAAAGGCGTGATCAGGGCGCCTGCCCGGCCCCATATCCTGTGCGCATGCTAGCCTCATCCAGACCTGTCACACGACTGCAATAATTCCGTTATCTAATGCGCCCCAAGACAGTTAAATGACAAGAGGTTCGAGCATGGCTGGCAGGAGCATCCTGATCGTTGACGACGAAGCGCCTATTCGTGAAATGATCGCCGTAGCGTTGGAAATGGCTGGATACGACTGTATTGAAGCCGAAAACTCTCAGCAGGCCCATGCGATCATCGTCGACCGCAAACCTGACCTGATTCTGCTCGACTGGATGCTGCCTGGCACATCCGGCATCGAACTGGCCCGACGTCTCAAACGTGATGAGCTGACCGGGGATATCCCGATCATCATGCTCACCGCCAAGGGCGAAGAGGACAACAAGATCCAGGGCCTGGAAGTGGGCGCTGACGATTACATCACCAAGCCGTTTTCGCCCCGCGAACTGGTTGCCCGCCTCAAGGCCGTGCTGCGTCGGGCCGGGCCGACTGACGGAGAGTCCCCTATCGAAGTCGGCGGCTTGCTGCTCGACCCGATCAGCCACCGCGTCACCATCGATGGCAAACCGGCAGAAATGGGCCCGACCGAATACCGCCTGCTGCAATTTTTCATGACCCATCAGGAGCGCGCCTACACACGTGGCCAACTGCTGGATCAGGTCTGGGGCGGTAATGTGTACGTCGAAGAGCGCACCGTCGATGTTCACATCCGTCGCCTGCGCAAGGCCTTGGGTGATGCGTATGAAAATCTGGTACAAACCGTGCGCGGCACCGGCTATCGCTTTTCCACGAAGAGCTGACAGCCGTTTCGTCGATGCAGGGCAGCGACCGGTGCGGTCCAGAAAAGGATTTACCCTTAATTGAATCAAAATTGGCACGGCACCCTGATACGCCACATGTTGCTGCTGGTCACCGCCTGCCTGTTGGTGGGCCTGATCAGCGGACACTATGGCTGGAGCCTGGCCACCGGTCTGGGCCTGTACCTGGCCTGGACCCTCAAACAATTGCTGCGCCTGCATGACTGGCTGAGCAGCCACAAGGCCGACGAGCCACCTCCAGACGGTTACGGCCTGTGGGGCGAAGTGTTCGACAGCATCTACCACCTGCAACGCCGTGACCAGCGGGTTCGTGGCCGTTTGCAGGCCGTCATTGATCGCGTGCAGGAATCCACCGCAGCCCTGCGCGATGCGGTGATCATGCTCGACAGCGAAGGCAACCTGGAGTGGTGGAACCGCGCCGCCGAAACCTTGCTGGGCCTCAAGACGCCGCAGGACAGTGGCCAGCCGGTGACCAATCTGGTGCGCCATCCACGCTTCAAGGAATACTTTGCGCTGGGCGACTACAGCGAGCCGCTGGAGATCTCCTCGCCCACCAACGACCGCATGCGCATTCAGCTGCTGATAACCCGTTATGGCAACAACGAACATCTGATGCTGGTACGCGATGTCACGCGTATTCATCTGCTGGAGCAGATGCGCAAAGACTTCGTCGCCAACGTGTCCCATGAATTACGCACGCCGCTGACCGTGATCTTCGGCTACCTGGAAACACTGCTCGACAACGTGGAAGAGGTAAACCCACGCTGGGTGCGGGCACTGCAACAGATGCATCAACAAGGCGGGCGCATGCAGACCCTGCTCAACGACCTGCTGTTGCTGGCCAAGCTCGAAGCCACGGATTACCCGTCGGACAGTAATCCGGTCGTGGTCACGACCCTGCTCAAGACCATCACCGCCGACGCCAATGCGCTGTCGGGCAGCAAGAATCAACAGATCCATATCAGCCTTGAAAGCGACATGCTCCTCAAAGGCAGCGAAAGCGAGCTGCGCAGCGCGTTTTCCAACCTGATTTTCAACGCGGTCAAGTACACACTGGCCGAAGGCGTTATCCGCATACGCTGGTGGCACGACGAACGGGGCGCGCACCTGAGCGTGCAGGACTCGGGCATCGGTATCGAGACCAAACATCTGCCACGCCTGACCGAACGCTTTTACCGGGTCGACACCAGCCGGGCGTCCAATACCGGTGGCACGGGGCTGGGCCTGGCGATCGTCAAACACGTGTTACTGCGCCATCGCGGCCACCTTGAGATCAATAGCGTTCCGGGCAAGGGCAGCGTTTTTACTTGCCACTTTGCCGACGACCAATTGTCCAAACCCTTGAACGACGATTCAGACTACTAGGCAATCGAGCTTTCAGCCGCTACATTGCCGGGTTCATAGCGTCTTCTCTGGCGCGAAATCGCCCTCTTTCTGTTAATACGGACCCTGCAAAACCCCATCATGGACCCTTCTCCTAGTTTTAACCTGTCTTCACTCTTTGCCGACTTCGGCATGATTCTCTTTGCTCTGTTCCTGGTCCTGCTCAACGGTTTCTTCGTTGCGGCGGAGTTCGCCATGGTCAAACTGCGCTCGACCAAGGTCGAGGCCATCGCCGACAAGAACGGCTGGCGCGGGCACATCCTGCGTAAAGTCCACGGCCAGCTGGACGCCTACCTCTCGGCCTGCCAACTGGGTATCACCCTCGCCTCCCTCGGCCTGGGCTGGGTGGGTGAACCGGCGTTTGCGCACCTGCTGGAGCCACTGCTCGCCGCAATGGGTGTCGACACCCCGGAACTGATCAAGGGCGTGTCGTTCTTTACCGCCTTCTTCATCATTTCCTACCTGCACATCGTCATCGGCGAGCTGGCCCCCAAGTCCTGGGCGATCCGCAAGCCGGAGCTGCTGTCGCTGTGGACGGCGGCGCCGTTGTACTTCTTCTACTGGCTGATGTACCCGGCCATCTACCTGCTCAACGCCAGCGCCAACGCCATTCTGCGCATCGCAGGCCAGGGCGAGCCTGGCCCGCACCATGAGCACAGCTACAGCCGCGATGAGCTGAAACTGATTCTGCACTCCAGCCGTGGTCAGGACCCCAGCGATCAGGGGATGCGGGTGCTGGCTTCTGCTGTCGAAATGGGCGAGCTGGAAGTAGTCGATTGGGCCAACTCCCGAGAAGACATGGTCTCGCTGGATTTCAACGCGCCGCTCAAGGAAATTCTGGCCTTGTTTCGTCGCCACAAATTCAGCCGTTATCCGCTGTACGACGCCGAACGTGGCGAGTTCGTCGGGTTATTGCACATCAAGGACCTGCTGCTGGAGCTGGCCGCGCTGGATCATATTCCCGAATCCTTCAACCTGGCTGAACTGACCCGCCCGCTGGAGCGCGTGTCGCGGCACATGCCGCTGTCGCAATTGCTGGAGCAGTTCCGCAAGGGCGGCGCGCACTTCGCTGTGGTCGAAGAAGCCGACGGCAAGATCGTCGGCTACCTGACCATGGAAGACGTGCTCGAAGTGCTGGTCGGCGATATTCAGGACGAACACCGCAAGGTAGAGCGCGGCATTCTCGCTTACCAGCCGGGCAAACTGCTGGTGCGTGGCGATACCCCACTGTTCAAGATCGAGCGCCTGCTGGGCATCGACCTGGATCACATAGAAGCGGAAACCCTGGCAGGTCTGATCTACGAAACCCTAAAGCGCGTGCCGGAAGAAGAAGAGCAGATGGAAGTCGAGGGCCTGCGCATCATCATCAAAAAGATGAAAGGCCCGAAAATCGTTTTGGCTAAAGTGCTGAAGCTGGATTGATCTGCCGTTTGCAGTGCCTATTGGGATAGGACGCGGAGCATCCAGAACGGCGCTATCACACGGAGCGCTCATCGTTATACATACGTCTGTTTTTGATTCTGGCCGAAGGCTTTGGGCAGAAGCCTGGAAACCCTTTTCCGGACGTTCCAGGACTTGCGTATAACGATGAGCGCGGCGTGGAGGAGCGATAAATGGCCTCCGTTCAATTCCCGCCCACCGCGAAGTTGGGCAGGCTCTGTACCGGTGTAGCGAATTCGTAGGGGATGGAGACCAGTTCATTGCCCGAATTGCGTTGCACGACAAAGTGCAGGTGCGGGCCGGTGCTGTTGCCGGTGTTGCCGGAACGCGCCAGCCCAGTACCGACACTGACCCGCTGACCTTCCCTGACCGTCACAGAGCCTTGCATCAAATGCAGGTAGACGCCCATCGTGCCGTCCTCGTGCAGAATCCGCACAAAGTTGCCTGACGCATTCGAGCCTCTGCCTGACTGACTGTTTTCGACTTTCACTACCGTACCGCCACGCGCTGCGATGATCGGCGTGCCTTCGGGCATGGCGATGTCCATCGCGTAGCGCCCTTTGACACCGAAGTGGCTGTACCTGCCATTGGGCCCCTGGGTCAGACGAAACGGCCCACCGATCCACGGCAAAGGGTATTTGTAAGCGTGTACCGAGCCCTTGGGATCGCCCAGCGTGGACGTGAGCATCGACGCGTAATTCATCGGCTTGCTCGCAACCTTGGGGCTCAAGACCACCACCCGTTCGTTACTGCGTGGCGGGATCGTGCGGCGCAATGTCGAGGAAGCCCCTGCCACACCCAACACGTTGGTGACGCTGGAAAGCTTGAGTTCAACCTCGACCGGGGCATAAAGGTCGTTACGCACATACAGGCTGTGCACGCCCTTTTCCCGCCGCACACTCAGGTGCACCTGCTGATCGATACGTTCGACCATCCGGTCCCGGAATACCATGACCGATGCACCCGGCGTTGGCCGGTCCGAGAAAGACACCACGCCCTGGGCATCGGTGAATTTGTAGATCGTGACCGCCCCCGCCGACTGCACAGTCAACGTCAGGGCAAACAGGACAAGCAGGCGTTCAAGCATCGGAGGCGATCAGGTTCAAGGGTGCTGGGTGCCAAGCCTAGCAGCCTTGCAGGCAGAAGAGGACTCAGCGGTATCAATCGGACATGAATAACACGCCAGACAAGCCGCGCCAGACATAAGACGCGCAGTGCCGTTAAACCCTGCGCGAGGTGAATACAGTCAGACAGCTTGATAAGGTTTCAGGTAAGTCACCGAAAATTGCGCATCAGGGAAGTCTAGCTTCAAACGCGGTAAAACGAATCCGCCACAGGAGCGGCAAGTGTCCAACACAGTGAACACCTTGATATGCGTCAGTTTGGTGGACGCCATGTCTTCCTTCAAGACAGTCGCAATCAAACGTTCCGAATCAAGATAACGTCCGAATGATCTGACAACCAAATGATCTACGTCCCTGATGACCGGCAGGCTGGTAAACCCCGGATCCGGCTGACGCCCAGCCATACGAGCCCGTGCATCCCGGTAAATCACGCCATCGATGACTCGCTCGCTGCTTTCAGTGACATCTATTTGCAGCTTCAGATCTTTGGCTTTGTTACCACCAGACAGCGCGTAGTACACGATCCGGTCACCGGACTCGGTACAGGCCTGCAAGAATGAAAGGTTTGCCCCGCGGATTTGTTTCATTATGCGTTTGGGTGCCTTGGGCGTCACGATGCTTTCCAGGCTCAGCTTCTCCCATTTGACGGGAGACCCCTGCGTCGGCAGCAGTTGATTAAGCACTTCCACGATGTGCTGCTGATCCGGCAAGCTTCTCAGAGTAATCTTCTTGAAGTCTGGAATACTGTTTCTGGCCAGCGTCACGAATTTTTTCTGAATCTCTTCGCCAGACATGATGTTAGCGGCAAACCTCAGAAGGGCATTGCGTTTTTGATTGGCAGCGCACCACCGCACGTAGTCGTCATAACCAGTGACAGGATCTCCCCAGGACACATTCCAGTCAGCCCGCGCGGAATCATCCAGCAAATCAAACAGCAGACGGGCGATATTTTCCTGGTCCTGCTCGGCCCCTGGAAACTCGCGAACCAACCGATACTGCTCGGATACCCGGATGTATTCATTGATTTCAACCGCCTCGGTAACGCGAGAAAACCTCAGGTCGGGCGCCTCATCTACAGAAATGGGCGCCTTGTAGAACAGCCCGGTGTCTGGCTCGAGGAAAATCCAGTTCTCCCCGTCTATTTTCAATCGGATACCGCGAAGGGCTCGAGCATCCGCGATGTCTGAAGCAATGGGGCCGATATTGATGACAGGTATATGCGCGTATATCCACAGCGCATCATCCATCGGGAAGTTTTCCGGCAGGCCAAGTAGCCCTGCCCTTGCCAGCGCGCCGCGAAGCTCGGGCAGATAAACCGGTGTTTCAGGCAACGCAAGCAGCGCCCGTTCGGCCTCGGAAAGCGGGATGGCCTGTTTCACGGCAGTCGATGTAGAGGCTACTGGCTCAACGGAATCGGCCCATTTACAGAACTTGCCTTCGTTGACGAATACATCAATGCTACTCGCCGCAGAGTCGGCCCCCAGAGACAACCTGTCCAGCCCGAACTCACGGGCATCCATGGCATTGCTCGGGTATCTACCAGTACGTTTCGGGGACGTCGAGCCATCGATTATCGGCTCCGGCGCGGGTGTTGCCAGCTTTATACCATTAGTGCAGGGGATTTCTATCAGGTTGCGCCGAACCCGGCAGAGTCTCTCTGTTTCCTGCAATGACGCTGAGCGCAGGGATAACTTTTCAACAGCGAGCTTGCGCAATGCTGCGTCAGGCGCGTTGGCATCAAGGTGGTAGATCTGATCATCGACAAGAATATCGAATACACCCCCTTCCCGCTCGATAGCCCGTACATTGCAGCGTTCTACAATGCGTACCTCGCAGGCGGTGCCGTACTCGACCTCCGTTACCGGCGCGATGGGCGGGTAGTTTTCAGGGCTTATGCGCTCCTGCGCTGAAAAAACCGAGAACTCCATTCGTTCGCCCTGTGCAACCTGCGTCAGCTTTTTACCAAATGCCGCGCCTGACCGTGGATCAGACAGCCTGAAATCCGGTTGTTCCAGAGTGCCTACGTCGCGTACCACCACGTCGGCTCTGCCATCGACCATTACGGTCTTGCCCGCAGGCTCGGCAGTTATCGGCAACTGCACGTCTTCGGCGATCCGATACATTCCCTTGTCCAGGCCGAAAGTGGCGTCAAGCACAGCCTGCGATGAAAACACACTGCTCAGCGACGGCACGTCTTCCAACAATGCGGCCCAGCCTCGGACACCCATTTTCAGTCCCAGCCTGCCCATATCGCGCAAGGCGAATACAGCACTGGACTTCGCCAGCCCGGCGATCAACTTGCCGACCGCCTTGCCGGTGAGTCTGGCAACTGACTCGACGCTCATTTCGCCCGCTCGCAGAACGATGCGCGCGGTTGAACTGACAAACTGCCCCAAAGGAAGCAACACGAAGGCAACATCCATTACACAGCCAACTATCGCACCGCCCGACCGATCACCGGATGCAAGGTCCTTGATACAGCCGTAAAACGGAATGATCAGACGTGCAGCGATATCGGCGTATTCACGTTCCTTCGCCCAGACCTGCTCCCATTGAGTCTCGTGCAGGTGCTCAGCTTTACTGCGCTCGAGAAAATCGCCGAGCAAATGCTCCGCCGCCTTGCTCGCCAGGATGTCCAGGCCGCTTTGCTGATCGTTATCAGCAGAGTAGACCAGCAGTGCAGAGGGAATCAGCGTCCCTTGCTGCGGCTGGTGAACGGCTGCCGAAGAACGTGATACGGCCCCAAGCAGGTAAGCGTCGCTGTCCATTGGCCATAGCGGGGTAACTCTGGCTTTTTCAATGCGTCGCTGGTGAGCCTCCTTGCGGCTGAGCGCTTCTGTGATCGGAATAGTGCCGGACCACGTAACGCCCTCTACCGCGTACCTGAACGCCTGACGAACTTCTCCGGCGACGCCCGCTGCCGGGATCAACTCAAAAAAGCGTTCGCCCACCGAGTGGCCCTCAAAATCGCTGCGGTGATCGCCCGCCTGGCACCGGATGAAAAGCCCCTGCGTCCCTTCCTGAGCGCCGAATCGGACCCTGCTCAGCTCGCAGGTGGAATCAAGCAGGGTCTTTTGGTCAATCACCTGCATTTCTGACAATTGGCGCCGGATGATGCTGGCCTCGGCACTGACCAGTGCGCGCTGAAATGCATCGAATGCAGTGGCGTAGGCTTCCGGGACCGTGGGCTGTCCCTGAATGTACACCTCACCCATCATCACCAGCTCGACCACTGACGCCTGCGGTCGCCCGGCTGCCAGCAGGCGGTAAATGGAGTAAGACGACGCGACTGTGAACCCATGCGCCTGCAATATTGGC
Source organism: Pseudomonas avellanae BPIC 631 (assembly GCF_000444135.1). Taxonomy (GTDB): domain Bacteria; phylum Pseudomonadota; class Gammaproteobacteria; order Pseudomonadales; family Pseudomonadaceae; genus Aquipseudomonas; species Aquipseudomonas avellanae. Next base: position 49,718 of record NZ_ATDK01000056.1, on the reverse strand, counting down.
CAATTATCGATATGAATGCTCTGCACCCAAAGCCAATGATCAACACCTGCCGCTTTCAGCATCTGCTGCGCCAGGCCTTTTCGGTCCGCTGGTTTTATTCCCAGCAAGCTGATCAGTTCCTGAGCATGAAGGCTCTGCTGAGCATCCAGATAAGCAAGCGCCTGACTGATCTGCGCGGCGCTGGCGTGATGGACATCATCGTTGGCCGCCCATTGAATGGCGCCGTGCGCAGTGGCGTAACGCAGCGCCGGAATAATCAGCGTTTTCGCCCACAGCGCATGAATATCGACATCGCTCGATTGAGCCAGATCCGCGCTGACCTTGATCAGCGTGTCGTATGGCGTGATCTGTGACAGGCCCGGCGACAACGCTTCAACCAGCGCAACGCCATGAATGAAGGCGACGCTCTGCAAAGAACGTCCATATTGAAGGTGGTCGGGCACGCCCTCGACCAGAAGCTCGGGCATCGCTTCACGCAAAAACAGGTGAAACATTATGTCGAGAGTGCTCGGCAGGGCTTGAGGAAAGTGAGCGCGAACCAGCTTGCGCACCTTGTCATGAATCTGCACATGGCTGTGCTCACAGACCCATTTGCGCCGCAGAGCCTTTTCAAGTGGCTCGCCGTCCATGCGCACTGTCGCTGCAACGTGATTGGCGATCACCCGGCCGGCAAGCGCCTGGGTAACGAGCGGCGACGTATGTTCGCCCGCTCGTCCACCGAACCAATCCATGTAACTCAGCAGCGGCTTGAAGACAGATTTGAACTGTGCGGTCTGGCATAGCGCATGCCAGGTGGCGTAAGGGCTCAAGCGCAGAACGCTGCCTTGCGACTCAGGCTCGCACAGCAGCGCCATACCCGAACGCTGCAGCAGATACCCCACATCGCGAACAGTGCTCCAGGTGTCCAGGCGCGGAACCTTTGCATCAAGGCTCTTGGCATTGGGCAACGACTCGTCCAGCGCCACGCTCGCATGCAGCACCGGCATCAGCACTATGGCTGCGAGCGCAATCAGCGACTCGAACGATAATCTCGAGTGCTCGGCACCAAGGCTGATTGCCAGAGAAAGCGCGCGCATGCCCGGCGCGGCAGTCGCATCCTCAATAGCCGTATTCAGCCAGCGTGCGCCGTCGGGATTAACAACATGGATCGCCATACTGCGCAGGTAGTCGGCCCGGCTGGCAAGTGCCATGGCGGTCGAGGGGTCGACGTGCAGGTTACTGTCGGGCCAGTGGCTGCCCGGGATCGCTGCCAACCGGCGCGCAATTGCAATCTGGCGCTCAGGTGCAGCCAGTTGCTGGTTGAGCGAATTCGCAAGCGCCTTGTCGTGGTACTCGCCAACGGGCGTCAGCCCGACGAGAGCCTGGCAGAAAATGCTCAGGCCAGAGCGCTGATTGGCGGAGGGTGCAGGAGGTGCAACAGCCGTATGGACGTTTGATTCGAGCGGAGTTGAAGTCATCGAGTGGATTTCCAGTGGTGATTTGCATTTTCATGCGACTGGAAAAACTAAATAGACTATTGCCCGGCACCGATAGACGACGAGCTGTCTGGATGACGCAGGAAAAGCCGCCGCAGGTCGTAGGCTGCGCTATGAAGCGCAGCGTCGAGGAAGGCGTCCCGACCACGGAGCATCGGTATCAGGCCCCCGGAACGAAGTGCTTCTGCGCCGTGCCGCGCGCGATCAGACGCGACAGGTAATCCAGCTTCTGTGCATCCTGATCGACAAAGCGGAAGGTCACTTGCAGCCATTCGCTGTCAGGCTTCTGCTCGAACGCAGCCACCGAGTGCAGGTAGCCGTTCAGACGTGCGACTTCGTTGCTTTCGCCCTGCTCAAGGTCCAGTACGGCGCTCTCGAGTACCTGCGGCAGCTTTTCGCTGACGCGCACCACAAGCGTGGCGTCTTTCAGGCTCAGGGCCTTGATCACGCACGGCTGAGTACCGTTGGGCAGGCGCAACTGACCCTGACCACGACCGGTAGGCTCTGCCGAACGGACTGCTGCGACTGGCGGTGCTTTGGGGATACTGGCAGGCGCTGCAGCAGACGTGGGGCGAACCACCTCAGCCTTGCCACCCGTCAGCGCACTGAGCGAGTCGTTGAGCGGCGAGTTCATGCGCGCCGGGGCCGTGGACATCACGGCATCCAGCTTGCCGACCTTGGCCAGCGCTTTCTTGACCTTGCTCAGCAACTGCTCGTTGGTGAATGGCTTGCCGACAAAGTCGGTGACACCGGCCTGAATCGCCTGCACGACGTTTTCCTTGTCGCCACGGCTGGTCACCATGATGAACGGAACGGTTTTCAGGTAATTGTCTTGCTCGCGGCACCATGTCAACAGCTCAAGGCCGGACATCTCGGGCATTTCCCAGTCGCACAGAATCAGATCGAACGACTCTTTGCTCAGCAATGCCTGAGCCTTGCGACCGTTGACCGCGTCCTCGGTATGAATCCCGGGAAAATAATTGCGCAGCCCTTTCTTGACCAAGTCGCGAATGAAAGTCGCGTCATCCACCACCAATACACTGACCTTACTCATCGACGCTCCTGCGGGCGTGTTCACCTGGAGGCGAACTGCGGTATGCCAACACGCCCTTTGTTTCGGCAAGCATAGCGTTGACCGATAGCCAACTGCCATATTGATTGACTACGCCGCGACATTTAATCCGCAGGCGACGGAAATATTGCGCTGCACAACGAAAAACGCCCAGCGCGTGCCGGGCGTTTTTCTCGCAGGCAATCTTACTTATCGTCAGCGTTGCCCGGAACATTAGCGGTTTCGCTCGAGATACCCTGCACTTCTTCCTTCATGCGCTTGAGGCCCATGTGCCGCACGTCGGTCCCGCGCACCAGATAGATCACCAGCTCGGAGATGTTGCGTGCGTGGTCGCCGATGCGCTCCAGCGAGCGCAGCACCCAGATGACGTCCAGTACCCGGGAGATCGAGCGTGGGTCTTCCATCATGTAGGTCGCCAGCTCTCGTAGGGCGGTCTTGTACTCGCGGTCGATGATCTTGTCGTACTGCGCGACCGACAGGGCCAGCTCAGCGTCGAAGCGCGCGAACGAGTCCAGCGCGTCGCGCACCATGTTGCGCACCTGATCGCCGATATGCCGCACCTCGACGTAACCGCGCGGTGCCTCGCCCTCATCGCAGAGCTTGATGGCACGGCGGGCGATCTTGGTAGCTTCATCACCAATGCGCTCCAGGTCGATCACCGACTTGGAAATGCTGATGATCAGGCGCAGATCGGACGCCGCAGGCTGACGACGAGCCAGAATGCGCAGGCACTCTTCGTCGATGCTGCGCTCCATCTGATTGATCCGGTCGTCAACCTCACGAACACGCTGGGCGAGACCGGAGTCGGCCTCGATCAATGCCGTGACCGAATCGTTGACCTGTTTCTCGACCAGGCCACCCATTTCGAGCAAATGGCTGCGAACGTCTTCGAGTTCAGCGTTGAACTGTTGGGAAATGTGATGCGTATGGCTGTCTTTGTGGATCATGCTGGGTGTCCTTGGAACGTCCGGTTAATTGCGAAAACGCAGCGGTGGTTCAGGGCTGACGAAGCACGTCCTAGCCGTAACGACCGGTGATGTAGTCTTCAGTCTGCTTTTTTGCCGGGTTGGTGAACAACGTATCCGTGTCACCGAACTCGACGAGTTTGCCCATGTACATAAACGCGGTGTAATCCGACACCCGAGCCGCCTGCTGCATGTTGTGGGTAACGATCACAATGGTGTATTTGGATTTCAGTTCGTAGATCAGTTCTTCGACTTTAAGGGTCGAAATCGGATCGAGTGCCGAACAGGGTTCGTCGAGCAGCAGGACTTCCGGCTCCACGGCGATCGTTCGGGCAATCACCAGACGCTGTTGCTGACCACCGGACAAACCCAGGGCCGACTCATGCAGCCGGTCCTTGACTTCATCCCACAGCGCCGCAGCCTTCAAAGCCCACTCGACAGCTTCATCGAGTACGCGTTTTTTGTTGATCCCCTGAATGCGCAGCCCATAGACCACGTTTTCATAGATCGTCTTGGGAAACGGGTTCGGCTTCTGGAACACCATGCCGACGCGCCGACGCAATTCAGCGACTTCCTCACCCTTGGTGTAGATGTTGTGCCCGTACAGGTTGATGGCGCCTTCGACGCGGCAGCCATCGACCAGATCGTTCATGCGATTGAAACTGCGCAGCAACGTCGACTTGCCGCAGCCGGACGGACCAATGAACGAAGTCACCTTCTGTTTAGGGATATTCAGGGCGATGTCGAACAGCGCCTGCTTGTCGCCATAGAACAGACTCAGCCCCGGCACTTCGATGGCCACCGTCTCATCGGCCAGGTCCAGGACTTGCTTGCGACGTCGCAGGGCCGGCATGTTCATGCCGTGAGTCGGTCTTTCATGCTGCATGGATTGCTCCTGTGCGAACCATTCGTTGCATCGAACTGCCCTGCTTGCCCGCAGGCGTCGCAAGGATCAATTGTCGAGCGCCTTGTACTTTTCCCGCAAATGATTACGAATGCTGACCGCCGACAGGTTGAGCAAGGCGATGACCAGCACCAGCAACAGCGCGGTGGCATAAACCAGCGGTCGTGCCGCCTCGACATTGGGGCTCTGGAACCCTACGTCGTAAATATGGAAACCCAGGTGCATGATTTTCTGATCAAGGTGCAGGTAAGGATAGTTGCCATCCACGGGTAATGACGGGGCCAGTTTGACCACACCCACCAGCATCAACGGCGCCACCTCACCGGCTGCGCGGGCGACCGCCAGAATCAGGCCGGTCATCATCGCCGGGCTGGCCATTGGCAGCACAATCTTCCACAGCGTTTCGGCCTTGGTGGCACCCAGTGCCAGCGAGCCCTCGCGCAGGGTCAACGGAATGCGCGCCAGCCCTTCCTCGGTGGCCACGATCACCACCGGAACCGCCAGCAGCGCCAGCGTCAGCGAGGCCCATAACAGGCCAGGCGTGCCGAACGTCGGGGCTGGCAGCGCTTCGGGAAAGAACAGACGATCCACCGAGCCGCCCAGCACGTAAACGAAAAATCCGAGGCCGAACACGCCGTACACAATCGCCGGTACACCGGCCAGGTTGTTCACGGCGATGCGGATCAGGCGCGTCACCAGGCCCTGACGCGCGTACTCACGCAGGTAAACCGCCGCCAGCACACCGAACGGCGTCACGATCACAGCCATGATCAGCGTCATCATCACCGTGCCGAAGATGGCCGGGAAGATACCGCCCTCGGCGTTGGCTTCACGGGGGTCGTCGCTGAGGAACTCCCACAGTTTCTGGAAATAGAAGCCCAGCTTGGTGAACGTGCCCATCGCGTTGGGCTGGTAGGCATGCACCACTTTGCCCAGGCTGATCTCGATTTCTTTGCCGTCGGCATCGCGGGCCGTCAGGCTGTCACGGTCAAAGGCCTGATGCAGCTTTTCAAGACGGCCCTCGATAACCTTGTAGCGCGCGTCCAGTTCAGCACGCTCCGCTGCCATGTCGGCTTGCGCAGCGGCATCCAGCTTGCCGGCCAGCTCCAACTTGCGGGCCTGCAGACGCAAGCGCTCAATGCCATGATTGATCGCACCGATGTCTTTCTTTTCCAGGCTGTAGAGCTCGTCAGCGAGCGTTTCGATGCGTTTGATGCGTTCCTGCAGGGTTGGCCAGGCCGCTTCGCCTTCGGCCACGACCCTGCCACCTTCCTTGACGTTGACCAGATAGCCGTAGAAATTGCCCCACTCGCGGCGCTCCAGCGTCATCAGCTCTGCGGGGCTGCTTTGCCCGCTCAGCCACTCGCCGACTACCCAGGTGAAATCACTGGGGTTCAGGTCACGGTTGCCAACCTTGAACAGCTCACGGGTCATGAACTCCGGCCCTTGATCGGGCACCGGCAGACCAGCGCTTTTCAGGCGCGCACGCGGCACCTGCTCTTGCTCGACCAATTCACCGACCAGAACATGCGCCGGCTGATTGGGCACCGCGTACTGCGCGACCACCAGGTCAGCAGGCCAAAAGTGCCCCAGCCCCCGCACGGCGATCACCGCCAGCAGCCCGATGGTCATGATCACCGCGATGGAAACGGCGCCCGCACTCATCCAGACGCCAGGCGCGCCGCTTTTGAACCAGCTTTTGAGTGAGTTCCGTTTCAACAACGTCTACCTTCCTACAGCAACGAATATTGCTTGCGCAGACGCTGACGAATCAGCTCTGCGAGAGTGTTCATCACAAAGGTGAAGATCAGCAGCACCAGCGCCGCCAGAAACAGCACCCGATAATGACTGCCACCGACTTCCGACTCGGGCATTTCCACCGCAACGTTGGCCGCCAGGGTGCGCATGCCTTCAAACAGGTTCATGTCCATAATCGGCGTGTTGCCGGTGGCCATCAGCACAATCATGGTTTCACCCACCGCCCGGCCCATACCGATCATCAACGCTGAAAAAATGCCCGGGCTGGCGGTCAGAATGACGACCCGCGTCAGGGTCTGCCACGGTGTTGCGCCCAGTGCCAGCGAGCCGAGGGTCAGGCTGCGTGGCACGCTGAACACGGCGTCTTCGGCAATCGAATAAATATTGGGGATCACCGCAAAGCCCATCGCAATACCGACCACCAGCGCGTTGCGCTGATCGTAGGTAATACCCAGTTCGTCGCGGATCCACGTGCTCATGTCGCCACCGAAAAACCAGTTTTCCAGGTGAGGGCTCATGCTCAGGGAAAACCAGCCTACCAACAGCACGACAGGGATCAGAATCGCGCCTTCCCAGCCATCGGGCACGCGCAGGCGAATCGAATCAGGCAGACGGGTCCAGAAAAAGCCGGCCAGCAGAATACCGATCGGCGTGAGCAGCAACAGGCTGAAGATGCCAGGCAGGTGCGCTTCCAGGTACGGCGCAAGAAACAGTCCGGCAAAGAAGCCGAGAATCACCGTCGGCATGGCCTCCATCAACTCGATCACCGGCTTGACCTTGCGGCGCATGCCCGGTGCCATGAAGTAGGCGGTGTAAATAGCTGCAGCAACGGCCAGCGGCGCGGCCAGCAGCATGGCGTAGAACGCCGCCTTGAGCGTGCCGTAGGTCAGCGGTGCGAGGCTCAGCTTTGGCTCGAAGTCAGAATTGGACGCCGTGGATTGCCAGACGTACTTGGGCTCGTCGTAGTTCTCGTACCAGACCTTGCCCCACAGCGAACTCCAGGACACTTCCGGGTGCGGGTTATCCAGCGTGAGGGGCAACAACTTGCCGCCACTTTCGATCAACACCTGATTGGCGCGCGGCGACAGCGTCAGGATGCCGGGGCCATCTGCAACCTTTTCGACCAGCAATGTGCGGTGCGCCGTGCTGTGAAACACCCCCAGCCGGCCCGACTCATCAAGTGCGATAAAACCCTTGCGACGCTGCTCGGCCCTGATCTGACGGATCGGCGCCTTGCCCATCTTGAAGTCGCGAATCCGCATGAAGCGCTGTTCGCCATCAGTGTCACGGGCCATGAACCACTGAGACATGCTGCCTTTGGAGTTGCCGATGATCAGCGAAATACCGCCGACCAACTGAGCGCTGGCGGTGATTTCGGCGTTGCCGTCCTCCAGCAGCTTGTAACGCCCATTGAGGCTGCGATCACGCAGGCTGAACACATCCGCCTGCGCCCGGCCATTGATGACGTACATCCATTGCTGGCGAGGGTCGATGTAGATGGCTTTGACCTCGGCGGACATCTGCGGCAGTTCGATGCGCGTCTGCTCACGCGTCATCTCGCCGGTCATCATGTTTTCTTTCTGTTCGAGCGACATGACGTGCAGTTGGGTGCCGGTCGAACCCGCCACTTTCAGGCTATCGCCGTCCGCGCTGACCGTCACATGTTCGACCGCCCGCCCGGCTTCATCCAGCACCAGCGGTGTTTCACCGTAGGGCCAGGCCACGCTCGGGGTGATGGTTTTCTGGTTGTCCGGATACGTGGTCAGGTAGGTATGCCTGAAAATCAGCACCTGACCATTGGAAAGGCCCAGTGCTATAAGCGGCGCGCCGGGCTGATCCTTGCCGATGGAAGCGACGGACACACCCGCAGGGAGCGGCAAGGCCACCCGGTGCAGCTCCGCGCCGCTCTGAACATTGAAAAAGATCACTTCGCCCTTGTCGGAAACACGCATGCCGATCAGGTTCTGCTCTTCGATCGAGATCATCAACGGCTCGCCGGCGCCCTGCATCCACGGCGCATCAAGCGCCGGTGCAGAGGTCAGGCTCGCGCCTTTGAACAGCGGCGCAACGACATAGGCCAGATAGAAGAAGATCAGCGTGATGGCGGCCAGCACGGCGAGGCCACCAATGGCGACGTACCAGTGAGTGAGCCGATCCTTGAGCGCGCGGACACGACGCTTGCGCTGCATGGCAGGCGTGTTGAAGTCGATCCGCTCCGGAGGCGAACTCTGATTCATCGAGGATTTGAACAGCTCATTCATGCGCACACACCGTAGACGCCTTGTATGACAAAAACATTACAGCAAGGTGACGCAAAAAAGCCCGCTGCCCGTGAAGCCGGCGGCGGACGGTGAAATTTGTGTGCAGGCCAGTCCATTGCGCCTCGCGGCTACTTGACCGCCAGCCCGCTTGCGCTTTGCAGGCCGAGATCAGTCAGGGTCTTTTCCACCACGCGCGCGGGCAGCGGAATGTAACCGTCTTTCATCACCACTTCCTGGCCCTGCCTGGACAGCACCAGTTTGACGAATTCTGCTTCCAGCGGTGCCAGAGGCTGGTTGGGTGCCTTGTTCACGTAAACGTAGAGAAAGCGCGACAGCGGATAGGTGCCGTTCAACGTGTTGGCTTCGTTGTCTTCGACAAACTCGCCCCCCTCTTTCTTCGCCAGCGGCACGGTCCTGACATTGGACGTTTTATAACCAATGCCCGAGTAACCAATACCGTTCAGCGAGTTGCTGATGGCGCTGACCACGGATGCCGAACCCGGCTGCTCATTGACGTTGGCCTTGAAGTCGCCTTTGCACAGGGCTTCTTCCTTGAAGTAACCGTAAGTGCCTGAGACCGAGTTGCGACCGAACAGCTGGATCGGCTTGCCCGCCAGATCGCCCGTCACGCCCACATCACCCCAGGTTTTTGCATCAGCCTTGGCGCCGCACAGCCGGGTTACCGAGAAAATCGCGTCCACTTGCTGCAGGGTCAGGCCCTTGATCGGGTTGTCCTTGTGCACGAACACCGCCAGCGCATCGACCGCGACCGGAATCGCCGTCGGTTTGTAACCGTGCTTTTGCTCGAACGCCGACAGTTCGCCGTCTTTCATCCTGCGGCTCATCGGCCCCAGGTTGGCGGTGCCTTCGGTCAATGCCGGCGGGGCAGTGGAAGAACCCGCTGCCTGAATCTGGATGTTCACGCTCGGGTATTCTTTCTTGTACGCCTCCGCCCACAAGGTCATGAGATTTGCCAGGGTATCGGAACCGACACTGGAGAGATTGCCCGACACACCGGAGGTCTTGGTGTAGGCCTTGATGGCAGGGTCGACGGCCGCGAACGTGTGGGTTGCTGCCACTCCAGCGGCAACGAACGTCAGTGCAGTCATCAAACGCTTGAGTGTCATTCCTTGCGCTCCGGGCAGGGTATGTAGGTATTCACAAGCCTCGTCGGCCAGTCTTGTGAACACTCTATGAATTGATTATGACAATAAGATGAAAAGGCCATCGCCCCTGAACGGGGGCGACAGCCTTTTAGCGGTAGGGATCAACAAGCCGGTTTTCAGGCGACGCTGATCAACGCTTCCTGGTCAGCAGGAACACACCGATTGCCATGCCCAGGCCGCAGAGAATCGCGACATACCAGGACGGCCCCATCGGGCTGCTCTTGAGCATTAACGTCACCACCATCGGCGTCAGACCACCGAAAATGGCGTACGCCAGGTTGTAGGAGAACGACAGCCCGGAAAAGCGCACCACAGGCGGGAAGGCTTTGACCATGACGTAAGGCACCGCGCCGATGGTGCCGACGAACAGCCCGGTGATTGCATAGAGCGGGAACAGCACCTCCGGATGGCTGCCGAGGACGTGATAGAACGTCCAGGAACTGACCAGCAAACCGGCACTGCCCAGCAGAAATACCCAGCCTGCACCGAAGCGATCCGCCAGCGCGCCGGCAGCGATGCAGCCCAGGCTGAGGAACACGATTGCCAGGCTGTTGGCCTTCAACGCCGTGGCCGCCGGGAAGCCGTAGATAGTCTGCAGGATGGTAGGCGTCATCAGGATCACGACAATGATGCCGGCCGACAGCAACCAGGTCATCAGCATCGACAGCGCAACGGCCCCGCGATGATCGCGCAACACCGCCTTGAGTGGCACTTCTTCTGCCAGCGCCTTGCGCTGTTGCAGTTCGGCGAACACCGGGGTCTCGTGCAGCAGGCGACGCAGGTACACCGACATCAGGCCGAACACGCCGCCCAGCAGGAAAGGAATCCGCCAGGCGTAGTCCGACACTTCAACCGGTGTGTAAATGCTGTTGATCGCCGTGGCAACCAGCGAGCCCAGCAAAATACCGGCAGTCAGGCCCGCCGTCAGTGTGCCGCATGCATAACCGACGCGACGTGCAGGTACATGCTCGGACACGAACACCCAGGCCCCCGGCACTTCGCCGCCAATGGCCGCGCCCTGAATGACCCGCATCACCAGCAGCAGAATGGGTGCCCACATGCCGATCTGCGCATAAGTGGGCAACAGGCCCATGATCAGCGTCGGCACGGCCATCATGAAGATGCTCAGGGTGAACATTTTCTTGCGCCCCAGCAAATCGCCGAAGTGCGCCATGATAATGCCGCCCAGCGGCCTTGCCAGATAACCGGCGGCGAAAATGCCAAAGGTCTGCATCATGCGCAGCCAGTCAGGCATATCGACCGGGAAGAACAGCTTTCCAACCACCGCCGCGAAAAACACGAAGATGATGAAATCGTAGAACTCCAGGGCACCACCCAGAGCGGACAGCGAGAGGGTTTTGTAATCGCTGCGAGTCAACGGCCGCGCAGGCTGCGTGGAACTTGAGGGAACAGATGACATGACAAGGCTTCTCTTTACTTGTTCTTCGAAGGGGCAAGCGACAGCAACGCTGGCTGCTGCGGGGTGCCGTGCAGAAGCGATAGTCGGGAGCAACGGCGCAGATAGGCACCAAAATTGCGTGTACAGGCAGTCTTGTTACCTGTAGAGGTCCAGCAAGATAGCAAATTGCTTTCAAAAAACACATGTCAAGAACTGCATCAATACAAAATGAAAACCCGACGGTCGTTCTAAGACGCAACGCCCGATATACTCGCAAGCCGTCAACAGCAGTGGGAAGTTGTGCGAAAACGTCTGAATCAGCGGGTTTCGCAGAGTTTCCCTTAGGCCACACCAGTGCTGAACCCCTAACGTTCATGCGCATGGTTTTGAATGGCCCCTGTTAACCGCGGCACACAATAATGAGAGTCATGGGTCAGAGGCACCCTAGGCATGATCGAGCTCGAACAAGAAGATCCAACTCCGCAAGGTGACCTTGCGCTGCAAATCACTGCTCTTCCCCGTGAAACCAACGGCTTTGGCGACATCTTCGGCGGCTGGCTGGTGTCTCAGATGGACCTGGCCGGTACCGCGATGGCCAGCAAGGTGGCCGGCGGTCGCGTGGCGACCGTGGCTATCGATCGCATGGCGTTTCTGGTGCCGGTCGCAGTCGGCGAGCAGCTTTCCTTTTATACGCGCACCCTGGAAGTGGGGCGCACCTCGATCAAGATGATGGTCGAAGTGTGGAGCGATGACCCGGTTACCAGCGAGTGGCGCAAGGTAACAGAGGCCGCATTCGTGTTCGTGGCCATAGATTCCAGCGGCCGGACACGCTCGGTTCCTGCACGACGGTAAATTGTTGCTCGGCCCAGGTTTGGCTGCGCGGTAAACTCATTCTTCGTGAAGCGGTCTATTTTCGTCACGGTCATTGAGTGAGAACCTTGCATGCCAACATCCCCGGTTGAACCCCTCGTCGAATCCGTCCAGTACGATGAGCTGAACTGCTGGCGCATTCGCCACGGCGAAGCAGAGCTGCTGGTCGCCCAGCAAGGCGCGCACATACTCAGCTATCAGGTGGCCGGGCAACCGCCACTGGTATGGCTGAACGAAGAAGCGCCGTTCAAGAAAGGCAAAGCGATCCGTGCGGGCATGCCCATCTGCTGGCCGTGGTTCGGCAATCTGGAGCGCAACCCTCAGAGCGTGCAGGCCATGCGCGACAGCAGCGAACCCGCCAAGGCCCACGGCGAAGTCCGCGCGCTGGACTGGCAACTGCTCGGTATTGGCGCAGATGGCGATGCACTGCTGGTGGAGTTTGTCCTCCCCGAAGCCGAAGGCCACTTGCCAGGCTGGCCGCACAACGTCGCCCTGAAACTGAGCATTCGCCTGGACCACGCACTGAACGTCAGTCTGGTCAGCTATAACTGCGGCGCAGAACCGGTCACCTTCAGTCAGGCGCTGCACACCTACTTTGCCGTCAGCGATGTTCGTCAGGTCAGCGTCGAAGGACTCGACGGGCTGCGCTACATCGAAACCCTGGCAAACTGGGAAGAACGCGAACAGACCGGCGACCTGACGTTCACCGGCGAAACCGATCGTATCTACCAGAACACGCCAGGTGTGCTCAGCATCGTCGACCCCGAGTGGCAACGACGCATCCACATCCGCAGCACTGGCTCGAAATCAGCCATCCTGTGGAACCCGTGGATCGAGAAAACCGGCAAATTCACCGACATGGCAGCCGACGGCTGGCAGCGCATGGTCTGCGTCGAAACCGCCAACGTGCTGGACGACGTGGTCACGCTGGTGCCTGACCAGATGCATGTGCTGGGTGTGAGTATCTGGGGTGAGGCGCTTTGATCACAGTCTGATTAACGATCAACCATCAAAGGTCCGACTCGACCACCACGCGGACCTTTGATGCATCCATTGCGTAAGCGGCATCGGCCAGATCGTTACTGACTTTCTCGATCTTGAGTGTGCCTTCTACCCACAGCGGTGTGTAGATGTCGTCCAGCTTCAGACCCTTGGGGTAGCGCACCAGCACCAGTTGGTTGGGCGGCGGTGGCGGCACGTGGATACAGGCGCCGGGGTAAGGCACGATGAAGAACAGCGTGCTATGACCCTTGGCGTCGGTTTCGAGGGGTACGGGATAACCACCTAAACGAATGGTCTTGCCGTTCATGGCAGGGACAGTCTTGGTGGAATACATCACCGCCGGCAAACCCTTGCTCTGCTTCAAGCCACCTTTGCTGTCGAACGTACCCATGGCTTCCGGAGAGTTGTGGTCAATCTCGGGCATGGCATCAAGGGCTTTTTGATCGGACTTGGGCATCAGCTCAAGCCAGTCGGTTTCCGGCAACTGGGCGTGTGCAAGCCCGGACAGCAGCAAAAGGGTCATCAACAGAAAGCGACGCATGATAAAGCTCGGCAAAAGGGAGAAGAGTTGCCGCGCATTCTAGCCCTCTGCGCCGTACAGAACAGAGGGCTGAACATGAAACGTTATTTCTTTTTGATCATGCCGTAGATAACCAGCAGGATGATTGCACCGACCAGTGCACCGAGGAAACCTGCACCCTCGCCTGCGTGATAGATACCCAGTGCCTGGCCACCATAGGTTGCCGCGAGCGAACCGGCGATACCCAGCACAATGGTCATGATCCAGCCCATGCTGTCATCGCCCGGCTTCAGAAAGCGAGCCAACAGACCAACGATCAGGCCGATAAAGATGGTTCCAATGATACCCATGCCATTTCCCTCTGTATTAAGTGAACATGCCTGGGCAATAGCAGCCCCGACTTACTGCTATCTGAGAACAGTAGCAGGGAATGGTTCCGGCAAAATGGCGAGTTTGAGTCGAGGTGGAGAATTCTTCATGAATGGCAGGGCTGAACCTGCATGAAGCTGAACGCAAAAGAGTGACACGGCAGTTAAAACGCTCGCTCCGCATGCTTCTGCGCTCAGCGTTATGCACAGGTCATGAGGTGCCCATAAAGCAAGCATCTGCCCGGAGGGCGTAGAAGCGGACCGGGCGACGCTTCGCTTGTGCGGACTTGTCCGCGAAGGCTATGGCGGGAGCGACAAGTTTTTTGCGGATGTAGATGTACCACCCTCTTCGCGGACAAGCGAAGCGTCGCCCGGTCTGCGCCTACGCCTGAGACTTGCGTATGACGCAGAGCATTGGCGCAAGCGTTACGGCTTGATCAGCGCTTCGACCCGCTTCACCTGGCGATCCAGCGTGGCGCGGTCGGCGCTGCGAACGGTGGCGTGGCCCACCTTACGGCCAGCCTTGAACGCTTTACCGTAGTGATGCAGGTGACAGTCCTCGACAGCCATGACCTTGTCCACTGCCGGCACTTCGCCGATAAAGTTGAGCATGGCGCTCTCGCCGACCTTGGCCGTCGAGCCCAGTGGCAGACCGGCAACCGCCCGCAGGTGGTTTTCGAACTGGCTGCACTCGGCGCCTTCGGTGGTCCAGTGGCCGGAGTTGTGCACGCGCGGTGCAATCTCGTTGGCTTTCAGGCCACCGTCGACCTCGAAGAACTCGAATGCCAGCACGCCGACGTAATCCAGTTGCTTCAACACACGCCCGGCATAATCTTCTGCCAGTGCCTGCAAAGGGTGATCGGTGCTGGCAATGGACAAGCGCAGGATGCCGCTGTCATGAGTGTTGTGCACCAGCGGGTAAAAACGGGTTTCGCCGTCACGCGCACGCACGGCAATCAAGGACACTTCCCCGGTGAACGGCACGAAGCCTTCCAGAAGGCAAGGCACGCTGCCCAGTTCGGCGAACGTACCGAGCACATCGGCTGCCGAACGCAGGACCTTCTGGCCCTTGCCGTCATAACCCAGGGTGCGGGTTTTCAGAACGGCGGGCAGACCAATGCTGGCCACAGCGGCATCCAGGTCGGCTTGCGACTGGATGTCGGCAAACGCCGGCGTCGGAATGCCTAGATCCTTGAACATGCTTTTTTCAAACCAGCGGTCACGCGCGATGCGCAACGCTTCGGCACTCGGGTAGACCGGCACGAACTGCGACAGGAACGCGACGGTTTCAGCCGGAACGCTTTCAAATTCGAACGTTACCAGATCGACTTCATCAGCCAACTGACGCAGATGATCCAGGTCGCCGTAATCGGCACGCAAATGCTCACCCAACGCGGCGGCGCAAGCATCCGGCGCGGGATCGAGAAAGGCGAAGTTCATGCCCAGCGGCGTCCCTGCCAATGCCAACATGCGACCGAGCTGGCCGCCACCGATTACACCGATCTTCATGGAAAAACCTCAGGCGTGGCGTGGGTCTGGATTGTCCAGGACGCTGTCTGTCTGCTCAGTGCGAAATTTCTTCAGCGCTGCGTGAAATTGCGGATGCTTGGCGCCGAGAATGCTTGCCGAAAGCAGCGCTGCGTTGATCGCACCTGCCTTGCCGATGGCCAGCGTCGCTACCGGAATGCCGGCCGGCATCTGCACGATCGACAGTAGGGAGTCGACACCCGAGAGCATGGAGGACTGCACCGGAACGCCCAATACAGGCAGGTGAGTCTTGGCAGCGCACATACCCGGCAAGTGAGCGGCACCACCGGCACCGGCGATGATCACTTCAATACCACGGCCTTCGGCTTCGTCGGCGTACTGGAACAGCAGGTCAGGCGTGCGGTGAGCTGACACCACTTTGACTTCAAAAGGAATGCCGAGCTTTTCCAGCATGTCGGCGGTGTGGCTAAGGGTGGACCAATCGGACTTGGAGCCCATGATCACGCCAACCAGTGCGCTCATCGTCGTGCCTCTCATCGGGCGCCCGCAGGCGCGTCTTAAAACAACAAGCCACGCAGGGAACCGGCGTGGCTTGCTGTACGAATAGTGACCGACTTAGCCGGCCAAAGGCCGCGCAGTATAGCGCAAAGCGCCAGGATGACAGCCCCCTCGGCGACCAACCGCTCAAGGTTTTTGTGAGCGACGGCCACCGGGGCGGGCGGCCTCATGAAAGACCTGCATATGTCCCGCACTTTAGGACAGGGAAGGACTACATCAACAGATGCCAATGCTGATTTACCCGACGCCGAGATTGCTATTAATTAGGGTTATGGCCTGTTTCGGGTCATGCACCCCTATCAAATACTCACGGACGAGTAAAAACATGTTCAAGACAATCGCAAGATCCCTGCTGTTAATCGCTACATTCACGCTGTGCCAGGCCGCACTGGCGCATGACACCTCTAAGCGTCCGCTGTTTTTCTTTCTGCTCATCCATGACGATGTAAAGGAAACCAGCAACGAGCGTCTTGCCGAGGACTACTTTGTCTGGCTGATCAAGGACCTGGAAAGCTTCACGGGTCGTCGCGTCCATTTACAGTTCGTTCGCAACGTTCCAGACGTGACGGACTTTCAGTACAAGAACGAAAACAACGACCAGAATTACGCAGCGTGGAGGAGCGAAATCAATCAGTATTTGATCGATCAAAACCTGCCGCAGAATGGCACCAGCAAGTACCTTTTGCTGACCCAGGACAAGCTGACCGCCAGCACGCTTGGCTTTGCTACCCGGAATGGGCATACGGGCATCGCATCACTGGAAACGTTTACAGCACCTGCACATGAGCTTGGTCATATGCTGGGCGGCACTCACGAACTGGCAGAGGTCATTTACAAAGGTGGCTGGTGGTGCGAAACCAATCTGGTAGCGACCCGCCAAGCCGTACGTGCCAACTGCTACTTCTACAGCGACAAAAACAAGCAAAAAATCGCCTCGAACCTGAGTGAGTTCCCCTGAATGAAGCGCGGGCCGCTTGCCAAGAGCGCCCCGCCTTACGATGACTCTGGTGGCGCCGCGCTTTCAAGCTTGCGCCACAGCAGACGCACATTGGCCTTGCGCACCAGCGCGCAGCGGTACAGACGAATTTCCAGCGGAACGTGCCATTGCGGCCCGCCACACACCACCAATTCACCGCGCGCCAGTTCGGCGCGCACACTCAACTGCGGCACCCAGGCGATGCCCAGGCCTTCAAGCGCCATACTCTTCAGGCTGTCGGCCATCGCCGTCTCGTAAACCGTTGTGAAGCGCAGGTTGCGCTGACGCAGCAACAAATTCACTGAACGCCCGAGAAACGCACCTGCACTGTAGGCAAGCAACGGCACGCTGGCCTCACCTTCCATGTCGAACAACGGCTGGCCCTCGGCATCGGCGGCGCAGACCGGCAGCATCTCGGTATGACCCAGGTGCAGCGACGGGAAGATTTCAGCATCCATCTGCAACGCAGCATCAGGGTCGTAGAACGCCAGCATCAAATCGCAGCCGCCTTCACGCAACGCATGCACCGCGTCACCGACGTTGGTGGCCACCAGACGGGTCGCGATGTTCAGGCCTTCGTTGCGCAGTTGGGCAATCCAGCGAGGGAAAAAGCCCAGTGCCAGCGAATGCGCGGCGGCAACCTGCATGACCTCGCCCTGCCCGCCTTCCAGGTGATGCAGATGCCGCACCACCTCGCCCAGTTGTTCGACCACAGTGCGCGCCGTCACCAGAAACAACTGCCCGGCGGCGGTCAGTTCCACAGGTGTGCGTGAACGGTTAACCAGGACCAGCCCCAGCGCGGCCTCAAGACTGCGGATGCGTCGGCTGAACGCCGGCTGGGTGACGAAACGACGCTCGGCAGCCTGGGAAAAGCTGCGCGTGGCCGCCAGGGCACTGAAATCCTCCAGCCATTTGCTTTCCAGATTCATCAGGTCCTCCCGGACAATGGATGAAGGCCTCGACAGGCATCCTTTTTTAACGACGCCTGTGGGACGAACGACAACTCGGCGCAGATACATGAACAATCGTTATTGATCAGCAGACACGGCACAGGCCGGGTGCGACATTTTGCCCTCTTTACGCACCAAGCGGAATCCAGGTCACACCTGCATTATGCCGTTATTGCATAGCCCAGCGTTTAACAGCATTGGTCAAGCACAGACGACGAGCCCACTATTCGTGGCGTTCCGGCATTGTCCGTGCCTTTCCGAGATTCTTTTTATCATGTCCTCGCCTGCATCATCGCGCATCGAAAAAGACCTGCTGGGTGTTCTCGAAGTACCTGCCAATGCGTACTACGGTATTCAAACCCTGCGAGCGGTGAACAACTTTCACCTCTCCGGCGTGCCGCTTTCGCACTACCCGAAACTGGTAGTAGCGCTGGCCATGGTCAAGCAGGCGGCAGCTGATGCAAACCACCAGCTCGGGCACCTCAACGATACCAAGCATTCGGCGATCAGCGAGGCGTGCGCCCGGCTGATCCGCGGCGACTTCCATGACCAGTTCGTGGTCGACATGATTCAAGGCGGCGCTGGCACTTCGACCAACATGAATGCCAACGAAGTCATCGCCAACATCGCACTGGAAACCATGGGTTTCGAGAAGGGCGAATACAAACACCTGCACCCCAACAACGACGTGAACATGGCGCAGTCTACCAACGACGCCTACCCGACCGCGATCCGTCTGGGTCTGCTGCTGGGTCATGACGCTCTGCTCGCCAGCCTTGCCAGCCTGATTCAGGCATTCGCCGCCAAGGGCGAAGAATTCAACCATGTGCTGAAGATGGGTCGCACCCAGCTGCAGGACGCCGTTCCAATGACCCTTGGTCAGGAATTCCGCGCCTTTGCCACCACCCTGACAGAAGATCTCAATCGTCTGCGCAGCCTCGCACCCGAGCTGTTGACCGAAGTAAACCTGGGCGGCACCGCCATCGGTACCGGTATCAATGCCGACCCTGGCTACCAGAAACTCGCCGTCGACCGTCTGGCGCTGATCAGCGGCCAGCCGCTGGTTCCGGCAGCCGACCTGATCGAAGCGACCTCCGACATGGGCGCGTTCGTGCTGTTCTCCGGCATGCTCAAACGCACTGCGGTCAAGCTGTCGAAGATCTGCAACGACCTGCGCCTGCTGTCCAGCGGCCCGCGTACCGGAATCAACGAAATCAACCTGGGCGCGCCAGCCAGGCAGCTCGATCATGCCTGGCAAGGTCAACCCGGTGATCCCGGAAGCGGTCAATCAGGTGGCCTTCGAGATCATCGGCAACGACCTGTCGCTGACCATGGCAGCCGAAGGCGGCCAGTTGCAGCTCAACGTGATGGAGCCGCTGATCGCCTACAAGATCTTCGACTCGATCCGCTTGCTGCAGCGCGCCATGGACATGCTGCGCGAACACTGCATCGTCGGCATCACCGCCAACGAACAGCGCTGCCGCGAACTGGTCGAGCACTCGATCGGCCTGGTCACCGCACTGAACCCGTACATCGGTTATGAAAACTCCACCCGTATCGCCCGTATCGCGCTGGAAACCGGCCGTGGCGTACTGGAGCTGGTCCGTGAAGAAGGTCTGCTCGACGACGCCATGCTCGACGACATTCTGCGGCCGGAAAACATGATCGCTCCACGTCTGGCCCCCTTGAAGGCCTGACAGGAATGTCCTGCGCAACACGCTCACCAGATTGAGGGCCTAGACACCCCTCAATTTTTTGAGGGTCTGGGAGTGATTCTCCAGACCCTTTTTTTTGCCTGCTGCAAAGGGCTCGGATGCTTGACCCAGAGCCTGCGGCAACCTGCTTCCAAGGAGCGATCCGCAGGAGCATTCATTCATCGTCGCGAATGAAGAATCAGCCTCACAAGAAAGCGACTACAGACGTAAAAACTTTGCACCGGTATAGTGCGCCCCCTCAAAAGTAGCGAGGAATAACAAAAATGTTGGAAATGATTAACGACTTTCTCTCCGGTAAGGTACTGATCGTACTTATCGTTGGCCTGGGTAGTTACTTCACGATCCGCTCGCGTTTCGTCCAGTTTCGACACTTCTTCCACATGTTCTCGGTTTTCCGCGACAGCCTGCGCAGCAGCGCCGGTCAGCTGAGTTCGTTTCAGGCCCTGATGCTCAGCCTTGCGGGCCGCGTTGGTGCAGGCAACATTGCAGGCGTCGGCATTGCCGTGACGCTGGGTGGCCCGGGTGCCGTGTTCTGGATGTGGATCACCGCACTGGTCGGCATGTCCAGCAGCTTCATCGAGTGTTCACTCGCCCAGCTCTACAAGCGCAAGGATTCCGAAGGTCAGTTCCGCGGCGG
Organism: Pseudomonas avellanae BPIC 631; assembly: GCF_000444135.1. Classification (GTDB taxonomy): domain Bacteria; phylum Pseudomonadota; class Gammaproteobacteria; order Pseudomonadales; family Pseudomonadaceae; genus Aquipseudomonas; species Aquipseudomonas avellanae. Next base: position 29,634 of record NZ_ATDK01000056.1, on the reverse strand, counting down.
TCCGGCGTATTACATCCAGCACGGTCTGGGCAAACGCTGGCTGGGTATGGTCATGGCCGTACTGCTGCTGGTGACCTTCGGCTTTGCCTTCAACGGCCTGCAATCCCACGCTGTGACCGACTCGCTGAAAAGCGCGTTCAACGTCGACACCAAAACCACCGGCATCTGTCTGGTTGTGTTGCTGGGTCTGGCGTTCGTCGGTGGCATCAAACGTATCGCAGCGATTTCCGACCTGCTGGTCCCGGTCAAGACCCTGATCTACATCGCGGTCACCATCTACGTCATCGTTCTGCAGATCGACCACGTGCCCGGCATGCTGATGACCATCGTCAGAAGCGCCTTCGGCCTTGACCCGGTATTCGGTGGCCTGATCGGCAGCGCGATCGTGATGGGCGTCAAGCGTGGCGTGTTTGCCAACGAAGCCGGTCTGGGCAGTGCGCCCAACGTGGCGGCTGTAGCGCATGTAGAACACCCGGTGGCACAGGGCGTGGTTCAGGCGTTCAGCGTGTTCCTCGACACCTTCGTCATCTGCACCTGCACCGCCCTGCTGATCCTGCTGATCCTGCTGTCGGGTATCTACGACATCGGTTACGACGGCAACGGTATCGTGCTGGCGCAAAACTCGCTGGCCGCCGTGGTCGGTGACTGGGGCCGAATCTTCATCAGCGTGGCGCTGGCGTTGTTCGTCTTCACCTCGATTCTCTACAACTACTACCTGGGCGAAAACAGCCTGCGGTTCCTGTTCGGCGAGAAGATCCAGACCATCATCATCTACCGTATCGCGGTGCTGGTGCTGATCATGTGGGGCGCTGTCGTCGACCTGAAAGATGTATTGGCCTTCGCCGACATCACCATGACCATGCTGGCGTTCGTCAACCTGATCGCACTGGCGATGCTGTTCAAAGTCGTCAAGCGTATCCTCAACGACTACGATGCGCAGCGTCGGGCAGGCATCAAGACGCCAGTGTTCGACTCCAGCCAGTTCCCTGATCTGGACCTGGACCGTAGCGCCTGGCCGGCCAACCCGAGCCGTCAGTCGACACACGATGCCGAACCGGCAGGCAAGCCTGCGCCTGAAGCCCGATAACCCACGCGACATTACGCCGGAGAAGACCCATGAATCATGATGCACATCAACCCGCTCAGCGAGTCATGGTTCTTTACACCGGCGGCACCATCGGCATGCAGGCCAGCGCCAATGGCCTGGCCCCCGCCTCGGGGTTTGAAGCGCGGATGGCCGGGCAACTGGCCGACCACCCCGAGCTGCGGGTGCCGCAGTGGCGCTTTCGCGAGATGTCGCCCCTGATCGACAGCGCCAACATGACCCCCGCCTACTGGCTGCGCCTGCGTGAGGCGGTGATCGAGGCGGTGGATGTCGAGGGCTGCGACGCGGTGCTGGTGCTGCACGGCACCGACACCCTGGCGTACAGCGCCGCCGCCATGTGCTTCCAGCTATTGGGATTCAGCGCGCCAGTGGTGTTCACCGGTTCCATGCTGCCTGCCGGTGTGCAGGACAGCGATGCCTGGGAAAACGTCAACGGTGCCCTGCTCGCGCTGGGTTCCGGCCTGGTGTCGGGCGTTCAGCTGTATTTCCACGGGCAACTGATGACGCCTGTGCGCTGCGCAAAAATTCGCAGCTTCGGTCGTCAACCGCTCGCGCCACTGCAACGCTCGCGCGGCGGTCATGCGGTGGTTTCGCTGCCTGATGCACTGGATTACCGGCGAACCAAGGCGCAAGCCAGGGTCGCTGTATTGCCGTTGTTTCCAGGCGTCGGCGCAGCCCAGCTGGACGGACTGGTTAACAGCGGTATCCAGGGCCTGGTACTCGAATGCTTCGGCAGCGGCACAGGGCCCAGTGATGATGCGCAGTTTCTGGCCAGCCTGGAGAACGCTCGCGCGCTGGGTGTCTGCGTGGTCGCGATCACTCAGTGCCATGAAGGTGGTGTCGAGCTGGATGTGTATGAGGCAGGAAGCCGTCTGCGCGGTGCAGGTGTGCTTTCTGGTGGTGGCATGACCCGTGAAGCAGCGCTTGGCAAGTTGCATGCGCTGCTCGGTGCCGGCCTGACCACCGAAGAAGTTCGGCGTCTGGTCGAGCTGGACCTGTGTGGCGAGTTGCGTTAAGCCGCGGTAACTTTTCTGCTGTAGCCGAGGCGCTCCGCACATGCGGAGCACCTCCCCCTCTTACGACGCCTTGCTTTCCTCCTGGGCGCCCCTGAGCATCGAATCCAGATTGCGCTCGATGTTTTCGCACAACGCATTCATCTGAATCACATGCTCACTGGCACGGAACGGGCTCTGCAGGTCGGTGCCGATCTTCTCGATGGCCAGCAGCATGAAGCCCACCACGGTGGAGGCCAGCGGCGTGAACCAGCCCAGGGTTTCCACCAGACCAATCGGCACGATCAGGCAGAACAGCGTGATGAACAGCCTCGGGAAGGCCACATACGGATAAGGCAGAGGCGTGTTGGCGATCCGTTCCATGCCGCCCTGGCAGTTGGAGAGATCGACCATGGTCGACTCCAGACGCGCCAGTCGAATACTGTCCAGACGCCCTGCCTGATATTCCTTGGCCAACAGTGCAGCCGAGGTGTTGAGCAGGTCGTTGGGGAAGTTGTTGGTATCGCGACGGCGTTCAAATTCCTCGCGGGGGATCAGCATCTGAATCTCGTCGCCCGGCTCAACGCCCTTCAAGTGCGCGGACAGGCACTTCACGTAGGCCACGTGGCGACGCAACAAAATGGCCTTGACCGGATTGATGCCGTCGTCGTCTTCGACCAGCGTCAGAACCTGACGGGCGAAGCTGCGTGAGCTGTTGACCATCGCGCCCCACAAGGTGCGCGCTTCCCACCAGCGATTGTAAGCACTTGAATTGCGAAAGCTGGTCAGCACCACCAGCGCCGAACCGAGCAGGGTCAGCGGCAAGGACGGCAGGCTGATCTTGCGATCAAGGAACAGCATGAAATCGACGGTGACGATCACGTCCCAGATCAGCAGCCAGAACAGCGACCAACCGACGTAACCAATGGTTTTGCCGAGAAAACGGACTTTTGACATGATCGTTTGCTGCAAAGGACTACCCCACGATAAATAAGCGAGCGCGCATTCGGACCGCTATTGCATGGCCTTTGAATGCCAATTCAGTAGATGGTTCGCACACGGCCCGCTTTATCTCGGGGCTTGGGGCGTTCTTAACAGCCAGTCAGCGCCACTTGCGGGCGTTCACCCGTGAAGAAAATCGGCCGCAACCGGACGCCGATGACGTTACCGGCATAGGCTGCGACCAGCCACAGCCAGCCGTGCAGGCTGCCCGAAGCGATCCCGCTGAAATACGCGCCGATATTGCAGCCATAAGCCAGACGCGAGCCATAACCCAGCAGCAACCCGCCGATGACCGCCGCCACCAGCGAACGCGTAGGGATGTCCAGGCTCGGTGCAAAGCGACCGGCCAGCCCTGCTGCCAGCAAGGCACCGAGCATGATGCCGATGTCCATCACGCTGGTGATGTCTTCCCACACCGGGGCCGCCAGCGCCTTGGCATTCGCGGCGCTTTGCCAGAACACCCAACTGCCGACGTCCACGCCTAGACCACTGGCAGCCTTGGCGCCCCACAACGCGAACGCCGAGGTGATCCCCCAGGGGCGGCCCGCCAACGCCAGTGTCGCGTAATTCAGAAGCGCCAATGCCACAGCGCCCCAGACCAGAATCCACGGCCCACGCAACACGCGAGACAAACCGCGATGCTCAGTGGTCACCGGCGCTTCAAGCTGGCCATGACGACGCTTTTCGAGCTTCACGGTCACCAACGCAATCAAGGCAAACAGCGCAAGGTTCACGATCAGCGCAGGCAGCACGCCGAAGGTCTTGACCACCGAAACCGCCGGGAACGCAGGCAGCGCAAACCACCAGTCCACATGATGGGTAGCGATCAACGAACCGAGGATGAAAAACAGCAGCGTCACCAGCATCCGCGCGTTGCCGCCACCTGCGGTGAACAGCGTACCGGACGCACAACCGCCGCCCAGTTGCATGCCGATACCGAAAATAAACGCACCCACCACGACTGAAACGCCTACCGGTGCAACCAGCCCAGTGACAGGCTGGCCAAACAGCGTGCCCGCACCCAATGCCGGGAAAAACAGCACCACGGCCACTGCCAGCATGACCATTTGTGCGCGTAGGCCCGCCCCGCGCCGCTCACGGATAAACACCCGCCAGGCCGAGGTGAAGCCGAATGCCGCGTGATACAGCGTCACGCCCAGCGCGGCACCGACGATCCACAGCATCACCTGGCGAGTGCCGACACTGAGCAGCAGAAACTGGGCACCCATCAGCAGCAGGAACAGCGCAGCCAGCGGCGCGCCGAACTTGCGTCCGGGTGTTGCGAGAAGAGAGTTGTTCATGGGTATCTCAATGACAAGTTGCAGAAAGTGCAGAGTATACGGGTACTGCCGACCTACTCCGACCAGACCGTGCGCAGCCTGTTCAGCGCATCCGCGATAGCGGGCTCAGGCACAGCGGCAAAGCCCAGCACCAGACCGGCGCGGTTATCCACAGGCTCGTCGGAATCGGGCAGCCAGTATCCACTCAATGGGCTCATCTCCACGCCAACGCCTCTGGCTTTGGCAATCAGCGCCTGCTCGCGCGCAACGCTGTCGACCTTGACCATTACGTGCAGGCCCGCCACAACTTTGGGCATTGCCGTGCAGCCGGGAATATCGTCAGGCCAGCCGGCCAGCAGCGCATCACGACGAATCAGGGCCGCGCGGCGCATGCGGCGGATGTGTCGCTGAAAATGCCCTTGGGCAATAAATTGCGCCATGACCGCCTGCACGCCGATCTCGGTATGGCGCATTTCCACCGCCTTGCGCTGGCTGAATGGACGCACCAGATGCTCGGGCAGCACCAGATAGCCGAGGCGCAGCGCCGGGAAGGCAATCTTGCCGAACGTCCCGACGTAAAGCACTCGCCCGCTCTGATCGAGCGCAGCCAAGGGTGCCAAGGGCGATCCGCTGTAGCGGTACTCGCCGTCGTAATCGTCTTCGACGATCCAGCTCTGGTTTTTCTCGGCCCAGGCCAGCAATTCCAGACGCCGGGCCAGGCTCATGACCACGCCTGTAGGGTATTGATGCGAAGGCGTAACGTACGCCAGCCGACAGTCTGTTCGCTCAAGGTCGGCGCAACGCATGCCCTCGCTGTCCACCGCTATACCTTGCAAACGCGCGCCCGCCAGTGCGAACGCATGACCCGCCGCGCGATAGCCCGGATTTTCCACGGCAACGCCCCCGCCTGGCGTCACCAGTAGCTGTGCACAAAGGCTGATTGCGTGCTGCGCGCCACTGGTGATCACAATTTGTTCAGCGGTACAGCCCAGCCCTCGCGAGGAACGAAGATACGCCGCAACCAGTTCCCGCAACCGCCACTCTCCGGCTGCGGCGCCATAGCCCAGTTGATCGAGATTTGGCTTGCACCAAAAAGACGCATACAGCTTGCCCCACAAGGCGAACGGGAAAAGATCAAATGCGGGAACGCCAACGCGAAAGGCCTTGGGCCGGTCATCCGGGGGCTCGTTCAGTCGGTGCTTTTCAAGCAGTTGCAGCGCTGGGTTGTGGATAACTTGATCCGGCAGATCCGACGGCTTCCCAGCTGAAAATGTGGACAAACCTGTGCATAACCCTGTGTGAAAACCTGTGGGTAAGTTGGTGGATAGTTTTCCGGGAGCATTGCGCTGAAGCGCAGCGTTACGTTTGGCCAGTTGGGCGACATAAGTACCATCGCCAATGCGCCCTTCAATGAAACCTTCGGCGTATAGCTGATCGAAGGTGCGCATCACGCTGTTGCGAGAAATCGCCAACGATTTTGCCAAGTCTCGACTGGCCGGCAGGCGCATGCCGCTGCTCAGGCGTCCGTCGAGGATTTGCCGACGCAGAATTTCATACAGCTGCTTGCTAAGGCCTTGGCGTGGGTCCAGTTCGATACCGATAAGCGTGGGTGGAAACGCAACGCGGTCTACTGACATTCGATTGGCCCTGTGAAATCTATAGAAAATGGATCTTACAAGAGACCAATAGCTTGCCTAGGATTCCCTCATCGGCCGAGGAAAATAGTTATGTACATACCCAATGCCTTCAGGGAAAACGATACAGACAACCTTCAGGGGCACATGGACCAGACTCGCCTGGCCATTCTCGTCACCCAAGGCGACGATGGCTTGCAGGCGACCCACCTGCCGCTGCTGTTACGCCGCGATGAAGGTCCGTATGGCACGCTCTACGGGCACATGGCCAAGGCCAACCCGCAATGGCAGCAACTGCATGCCGACGTCGAGGCACTGGTTATTTTCCCGGGTGAAGATGCCTACGTGAGCCCGTCGTTCTACCCGAGTAAAGCGGAACACGGCAGGGTCGTGCCCACCTGGAATTATCTGGCCGTGCACGCCTATGGTCAGGCCGAGTGCTTTACCGACCCCGACCGGCTGCATCAACTGCTTGACGACCTCACCAATCGGCACGAGTCCAGTCGCGCCCAACCGTGGTCGATCAACGATGCGCCCGCGGACTACCTTGCAAAGATGCTCGGCGCCATTGTCGGGTTTTCCATTCCCGTTCAGCGCCTGCAAGGTAAACGCAAACTCAGCCAGAACCGCAGCGCTGAGGATATGGCCGGTGTACGCGACGCTCTTGGTGCAAGCCACAATGCAAATGACCAACAAATCGCTCGTTTGATGAGCGGATGGAGACCTTCATGACCGACGTCCGGATTCGCCCCGTCGCTGCCGACGATCATCAGGCCTGGCTGCCGTTATGGCAGGCCTATCTGAGTTTTTACAAAACCGAACTGCCCGAAGGCGTGAGCGAGATCACCTGGCAACGCTTTCTCGACCCCAGCGAGCCGACTCATTCGGCGCTGGCCTGGCTGGATGGCAAAGCGGTGGGCATGGTGAACTTCATCTATCATCGGTCCAACTGGAGCATTAACAACGCCTGTTACCTGCAAGACCTGATCGTCACTCCCGGGCAACGCGGGACGGGCGTTGGCCGGCGACTGATCGAGTTTGTCTACGCCACGGCCAAGGCCGATGGCTGCGACAAGGTGCACTGGCTGACCCATGAAACCAACGCCACTGCCATCCAGTTGTATAAGCGGATTGCTGATCGCGGCGGGTACATCCAATTTCGTAAAGCACTCTGAAACAGGAAGTGATTCATGTCGGACATCATGCTGGATTGGCAAGCCGCAGCGCTGCCCACTGATAAAACGCTTGCCGGCCGGTTTATTCGTTTGGAGAAGCTCGATACGTCACGTCATGGCGATGACTTGTGGGCCGTGCTCCAAGGCCCGGATGCGGACCTCAAGTTGTGGGATTATCTGCCTTACGGTCCTTTCATCGAACGCATCGACTTTGACGCCTGGCTGACCGGGCATCAGGCGGCATCCGATCCTTGGTTCTACACCGTGATCGATCAAAAGACCGGCAAGGCCGAAGGCGTGATCAGCCTGATGTCGATCTTTGCAGCACATGGCCGAATCGAAATAGGCCACGTCACGTTCAGCGCCGCCATGCAACGCCCCCCCAAAGGCACCGAAGCCGTTTACCTGCTGGCCAGAGAAGCCTTTGCGCTGGGCAATCGACGCGTGGAATGGAAATGCAACGCCAACAACGCCCGCTCCAAACGCGCTGCCGAGCGATTCGGTTTCAGCTATGAAGGCACCTTTCGCCAACACATGGTCGTGAAAGGCCTGAGCCGAGACACCGCGTGGTACTCGATGCTCGACAGCGAATGGCCTGAACGGCAAAAGGCATTCGAGCACTGGCTGGCGGTGGATAACTTCGCGGACGGGCAGCAGATCAAAGGGCTTGAAGCGTTTCGATGAAGGAACGACGCTTAGCTTGTGTGTGAGCGGACCGGGCGACGCTTCGCTTGTCCGCGATCTGCCGGTACGCCGATCTCAACTATCGTGCGACGCTCCGCGTCGTCATGCCGTTCGGGACGCTCCGCGTCCTCTTTGCGACGCAGAGCGTCGAGAGCTGCATTCCCACGCTGGAGCGTAGGGAACGATAGCCCTGACTATCGTGCTGAGATTCATAAGTAAGGCGTTCCGCCTGCAGAATAAAAAAAGGGAAGCCACCAGTGCTTCCCCGAGGTAAACAGTTGAATGTTGTGAACGCCTGATCAGCCTTCGATCTCGACCAGTATCTCGCCCGGATTGACGCGGTCGCCTTTGGCAACGTGGATCGCCACGACCTTGCCGGCAATGGAGGCCTGAACTTCGGTTTCCATCTTCATCGCTTCAGTAATCAGCACGGCCTGACCGGCCTTCACCATATCGCCTTCCTTGACCAGCACATCGACGATGTTGCCCGGCATGGTGGTGCTGACGTGGCCTAGCGCACTGGCCTGCTGGCGTTTGCTCGCGCCGCCGCCGACAAATTCGTTGAGCGGCTCGAACACCACTTCTTCCGGCATGCCGTCGATGGTCAGGTAGAAGTGGCGTTTGCCCTCGGCCTTGACGCCCACGCCGGTGATGTCGACCCGGTAGGTCTCGCCATGTACATCGATAACAAATTCGGTCGGCACACCTTCGCCGCCCGCCTTGGCCACGCTTCCGGCTTCGGGAATAGGCAGCAACACCTCCGGCGTCAGGGTGCCAGCGGCGCGCTCTTCAAGAAACTTGCGGCCAATGTCCGGAAACATGGCAAAGGTCAGCACGTCCTCTTCGGATTTGGCCAATGCACCAATGTCGGCACGCAGCTTGGTCATCTCCGGCTTGAGCAGGTCGGCCGGACGAACATCGATCAGGTCTTCGCTGCCAATCGCCTGCCGACGCAGTTTTTCATCTACTTGCCCCGGCGCTTTGCCGTACCCGCCTTGCAGGTAAAGCTTCACCTCATTGGTGATGGTCTTGTAGCGCTCGCCAGCCAGCACGTTGAAAAACGCCTGAGTACCAACGATCTGCGACGTCGGTGTGACCAGCGGTGGATAACCCAGGTCTTTGCGCACGCGCGGGATTTCCGCGAGTACTTCGCTCATGCGATTGAGCGCGCCCTGCTCCTTGAGCTGGTTGGCGAGGTTGGAAATCATCCCGCCGGGCACCTGATTGACCTGCACGCGGGTATCGACTGCTGTGAATTCGCTCTCGAACTGATGATATTTCTTACGCACTGCGTAGAAATACAGACCGATTTCCTGCAACAGCTCCAGGTCCAGCCCGGTGTCGAACTCGCTGCCCTTGAGCGCCGCCACCATCGACTCGGTGCCCGGATGACTGGTGCCCCAGGCGAAGCTGGAGATAGCGGTGTCGATATGGTCCGCGCCGCTTTCAATGGCCTTGAGCTGACACATCGCAGCCAGGCCCGCCGTGTCATGGGAGTGAATGAACACCGGTAACGACTGCTCGGCCTTCAGCGCACTGACCAGCTCGCCGGTGGCATACGGCGTCAACAGACCGGCCATGTCCTTGATCGCCACCGAGTCGCAGCCCATCGCCTCCATTTGCCGGGCCTGCGCGACGAACGCTTCGATGGTGTGCACCGGGCTGGTGGTGTAGGCGATGGTGCCCTGTGCATGCTTGCCTGCGGCCTTCACCGCTTCGATGGCAACGCGCAGGTTACGCACGTCGTTCATGGCATCGAAAATACGGAATACGTCGATGCCATTCACCGCCGCCTTGGCCACGAACGCCTTGACCACGTCATCGCTGTAATGCCGATAGCCCAGCAGGTTCTGGCCACGCAGGAGCATTTGCAGACGGGTATTGGGCAAAGCCGCACGCAACTGACGCAGACGCTCCCAAGGGTCTTCCTTGAGAAAGCGCACGCAGGCGTCAAACGTCGCGCCGCCCCACATTTCCAGCGACCAGTAGCCGACCTTGTCGAGCTTGTCGCAGATCGGCAGCATGTCTTCGGTGCGCATGCGGGTCGCCAGCAGCGATTGGTGAGCGTCACGCAGAATGGTGTCGGTTACAAAGATCTTCTTGGACATCTCAATATTCCTTACAGACCGGCATGTGCGGCAATGGCGGCAGCGATGGCCAGGGCCAGCTCTTCGGGTTTGCGCTTGATCGAGTAATTGGTCAGCTCAGGGTGGCTTTCGACAAAACTGGTATTGAACTCACCGCTGCGAAACTCCGGGTTTCGCAGAATTTCCTGGTAATAAGCAGCCGTGGTCTTCGCCCCTTGCAGGCGCATGTCATCCAGCGCGCGCAGGCCGCGGTCCATCGCCTCCTCCCAGCTCAGCGCCCAGACGATCAACTTCAGGCACATCGAGTCGTAGTACGGCGGAATCGTGTAGCCGGTGTAAATCGCCGTATCGGTGCGCACGCCAGGTCCGCCGGGGGCGTAATAACGGGTGATCTTGCCGAAGCTGGGCAGGAAGTTGTTCTTCGGGTCTTCTGCGTTGATTCGAAACTGCAGGGCAAACCCACGGTGGATGATGTCTTCCTGTTTGACCGACAACGGCAAGCCGGACGCGATGCGGATCTGCTCGCGAACAATGTCGATGCCGGTGATTTCTTCGGTGATGGTGTGCTCGACCTGCACACGGGTGTTCATCTCCATGAAGTACACCTCGCCCTCGGCGAGCAGAAACTCCACGGTGCCCGCGTTCTCATAACCGACGGCCTTGGCCGCACGCACCGACAGATCGCCGATGTAGGCGCGCTGCTCCGGGGTCAGTTGCGGGCTGGGGGCGATCTCGATCAGCTTCTGGTTACGGCGCTGAATGGAACAGTCCCGCTCAAACAGATGCACCACGTTGCCGAAGCTGTCGCCGAGAATCTGCGCCTCGATGTGCTTGGGGTTGACGATGCACTTTTCCAGAAAGACTTCTGCCGAGCCAAAGGCTTTGGTCGCCTCGGAAATCACCCTGGGGAAAGCCTGCTCCAGCTCTTCGCGGCTGTTGCAACGGCGGATACCGCGCCCCCCACCACCGGAAGTGGCCTTGAGCATCACCGGATAACCGATGCGCTCGCCTTCGAACAGCGCTTCTTCGATATCTGCCACATTGCCTTCAGTGCCCGGCGTTACCGGCACACCGGCTTTGATCATGCTGCGCCGCGCTTCGGTCTTGTCGCCCATGCGACGAATCACCTCTGCCGACGGGCCGATGAATTTGATGCCTCGTTCAGCACAGATGTCAGCCAGTTCAGCGTTTTCCGACAAAAAACCATAACCGGGGTGCAATGCATCACACCCGGTCTCCACCGCCAGATTCACCAGCTTGCGCGGGTTCAGGTAACCGGCCAGTGGTTCGGCACCAATGCTGTAGGCTTCGTCGGCCCGCTTGACGTGCAAGGCGTGCCGGTCCGCATCGGAGAATATCGCTACCGAACGAATGCCCATCTCCGCGCAAGCGCGCACGATCCGAACGGCAATCTCTCCGCGGTTGGCGATCAGAATTTTTGTTATCACTGATGTTTCCTCGGCCCTAAGGACAAACCCGGTCAAACCGGTCGATACGTCTGCGTTGCGCTTTACAGCCGTTTTTTGTAACCAGGCATGTGACTGAATGCCGCAGAGACACCCTAATCCTGATCAGGGATTAACAAAAATGAGTAAAAGTTGGGAGGTGCATAAGTAAAAGCTTATAGTTGAGCGCTCAGCCGCCCCCTGAAGGTTTTATACATGCGTAAGTCATTGATGCGTATGACATTGCGTCAGCTGCGCATTTTCAACGAAGTGTGCGACCTGCGCTCATACAGCCGCGCTGCGGAAGAAATGTCTCTTACGCAGCCCGCCGTCAGCCTGCAGATTCGCCAGCTTGAAGAGCTGATCGGCCAGCCGCTGTTCGAGTACGTCGGCAAAAAGCTCTACATGACAGAAGCTGCCGAAGCGCTGCAACTGGCCAGCCGGGACATTTTCGGGCGCCTGGAAAGCCTGGATATGCAGCTCTCCGACATGCAGGGCTCACTGCAAGGTCAGTTGAGGCTGGCGGTCGAGTCGAGCTGCAAATATTTCATACCTCACCTGTTCGCTGCATTCAAACGCCAGCATCCGGAAGTCAGCCTGAGCCTGATGGTGGTCAATCGTGCACAGATCATCAGGCGATTATCGGATAACCGCGACGATCTGGTGGTGATGTCGGCAGTGCCGCTGGACATGGGCCTTGAGTTTCTGCCCTTTCTCAACAACCCGATTGTGGCCGTGGCCCCGCCGGATCATCCGTTGAGCAGCCGCGAGACGTTGAGCCTGAAAGACCTGGAGCCGTGGCCGCTGCTGACCCGCGAAACGGGTTCGGGCACACGCCGGGCCTGCGAGGAGTACTTCAAAGAGAAACGCGTGCACTTCACCCAGACCCTGGAGGTGTCGTCCAGCGAAGCACAACGGGAGTGCGTGGTTGCCGGGCTGGGCCTGGCGATGCTGACGCGGCATGCGGTCTGCCAGGAACTCGCCACCGGCACTCTTGTAGAGTTGCCCGTGGCGGAGCTGCCGCTGTACCGGAGCTGGTGCGTGGTTCAAGCCAAAGACAAACGCCTGTCACCGGTGGCACACGCCTTCCTTGCGTTCATCCGCACCGAACGTGCGCAGATCAGCCAGCTTGTCGAGCGTTTCGACGGTCGACCGCGGGCGGTGTAACGGTCTGCCAGACTGCGTTTTTCACACCTTCCATGTAATCACAAAGCTCCTGATTGAGCTGCCGCGCTTCGCTGTAGCTCTCGATTGCCCGACGAAACTCCATGCGACGCTGATCTTCCTGCTGACGGCGGGTTTTCACGGTGCTGTTGGGTAAATCATCGTAATGCCGAGCCATATCCTGTCTCCCAATACGTTTTGTGGGAGCACCAGAATGGAGCGCGACAGTGACAGTCAGGCGGCACGCAGGTGACAGATCGATGAATTCTGCTCTGTCAGCGGTGATCAGTCTTCGTGGGCCTTGATCGACTTCGGCGACAGACGCAAGCCGCGCAGGCTGCGCTTGACGCTCTTGAGGTGGTTGACCAGGCTCGGACCGCGCGCCATCGCGACGCCCATTGCCAGCACATCGATGACGACCAGATGCGCGATGCGCGAGGTCAGCGGCGTGTAGATTTCGGTGTCTTCGTGCACGTCGATTGCCAGATTGACTGAAGACAGCTCGGCCAGTGGCGTCTGGCTCGGGCACAGCGTTATCAGCGTCGCGCCGCTTTCGCGGACCAGATTGGCGGTGATCAACAAGTCCTTGGAGCGCCCCGACTGGGAAATGCACACTGCCACATCGGTCGGCTTGAGCGTGACCGCCGACATGGCCTGCATGTGCGGGTCGGAATACGCAGCGGCGGTCAGCAACAGTCGAAAGAACTTGTGTTGCGCATCGGCAGCCACCGCGCCAGATGCACCAAACCCATAAAACTCGACCCGATTGGCCCCGGCCATGGCCGTGACCGCTTGCTGCAAGGAATGAGGATCGAGGTTCTCGCGCACTTCCATAAGCGTGTGCAGAGTGGTGTCGAAAATCTTCAGGCTGTAATCAGCGACCGAATCATCTTCGTGAATCGCGAATTGCCCGAAACTGGCACCCGCCGCCAGACTTTGCGCCAGCTTGAGCTTGAGGTCCTGAAACCCGGTGCAACCAATGGCGCGGCAGAAACGCACGATGGTCGGCTCGCTGATGCCGACGCTGTGCGCCAGATCGGCCATGGAACTGTGCATCACAGCCGCAGGGTCAAGCAGCACATGGTCGGCTACCTTGAGCTCCGATTTGCGCAGCAGGTGACGTGACTGAGCGATGTGTTGCAGCAGATTCAAGTGGCAGACTCAACAAAGGGAAGATGGGCTGGGTTGTAGCTTTCTTGTAGTTATACTACATGACCTGCAAACCGCCCAGTTAAACGACGCTGGAACGTCTTGCACGGACTTGAAAAGGACGATTCGCAAAAATATGTGGGAATAATCCTACATTACGTCGAGTCTCTGGCCAGACCCGCGCAGGCTCATCGGGCAACGATAGACGGCCCTCATTGAAGCCATGCTGCAGGCGACGACCGGTCATCAAAGCCTGCTCATTTTTGATGCCTGACGCAAAGCATGGTTTGCCCGTCATCGCGTGGCACCCTAGAATGCGCTGATGCGCGATGATCTCTCTGTTCTTCTTAATTCCCTCAACGATGCCCAACGTCAGGCCGTAGCCGCCTCATTGGGTCGTCAGTTGGTCCTGGCCGGTGCTGGCTCCGGCAAAACCCGAGTGCTGGTGCATCGCATCGCCTGGCTGATGCAGGTCGAGCAAGCCTCCCCGCATTCGGTCCTGTCGGTGACGTTCACCAACAAGGCGGCTGCCGAGATGCGCCACCGCATCGAGCAGCTCATGGGCATCAGCCCTGCAGGCATGTGGGTGGGCACTTTCCACGGCTTGGCGCACCGCTTGTTGCGGGCGCACTGGCAGGAAGCCGGTCTGGTACAGACCTTCCAGATTCTCGACAGCGATGACCAGCAACGCTTGGTCAAGCGCGTGATGCGCGAGCTGGGGCTGGACGAGCAACGCTGGCCTGCGCGTCAGGCTCAATGGTTCATCAATGGCCAGAAAGACGAAGGCCTGCGCCCGAAACATATTCAGGCCAGCGGCGATCTTTTCCTGACCACCATGAAAAGCGTTTACGAGGCCTACGAGGCTGCCTGCCAGCGAGCGGGTGTCATCGACTTCTCCGAGTTGCTGCTGCGCGCGCTGGACCTGTGGCGTGACAACCCCGGCCTGCTGGCGCACTACCAGCGGCGCTTCCGCCATGTGCTGGTGGACGAGTTCCAGGACACCAACGCCGTGCAATACGCATGGCTGCGCCTGCTGGCCCAGGGCGGCGACAGCCTGATGGTGGTCGGCGACGACGATCAGTCCATCTACGGCTGGCGTGGCGCGAAGATCGAAAACATCCATCAGTACTCCGATGACTTCCCGGACACAGAAGTGATCCGCCTGGAGCAGAACTACCGCTCCACAGCGAGCATCCTGAAGGCTGCCAATGGCTTGATCATCAACAACAGCGGGCGGCTGGGCAAGGAGTTGTGGACCGATGTCGGCGATGGCGAGCTGATCAATCTGTATGCCGCCTTCAACGAACACGATGAAGCGCGTTACGTGGTCGAGACCATCGAGAGCGCCCTGAAAACCGGCATCTCGCGCAGCGACATTGCCATTCTGTACCGCTCCAACGCCCAGTCACGGGTGTTGGAAGAAGCCCTGCTGCGCGAGCGCATTCCGTACCGCATCTATGGCGGACAGCGTTTTTTCGAGCGCGCCGAGATCAAGAACGCGATGGCCTATATGCGCCTGCTGGAAGGCCGTGGCAACGATGCAGCGCTGGAGCGGGTGATCAACGTTCCGGCACGCGGCATCGGCGAGAAGACCGTCGAAGCGATTCGTGAGCATGCGCGGCATGCCGACGTCTCGATGTGGGAAGCCATGCGCCTGCTGGTCGCCAACAAGGGCCTCACCGGTCGCGCTGCCGGCGCGCTGGGCGGGTTCATCGAGCTGATCGAGAACCTGTCGGCCAAAGTCATGGAAATGCCGTTGCACCTGATGACCCAGACAGTCATCGAGCAGTCCGGGCTGATTACCTACCACGAGCAGGAAAAAGGCGAGAAAGGCCAGGCCCGGGTAGAAAACCTTGAGGAACTGGTCAGCGCCGCTCGTGCTTTCGAGAACCACGAGAGCGATGAAGAACTGACCCCGCTGGCCGCCTTCCTCGGCCATGCTTCGCTGGAGGCTGGCGATACTCAGGCGCAGGAACACGAAGACAGCATTCAGTTAATGACGCTGCACAGCGCCAAGGGTCTGGAGTTCCCGCATGTGTTCCTGGTGGGCATGGAAGAAGGGCTGTTTCCGCACAAGATGAGCCTTGAAGAACCGGGCCGTCTGGAAGAAGAGCGGCGTCTGGCCTATGTCGGCATCACCCGCGCCATGAAACAACTGGTGATGACCTACGCCGAGACACGCCGCCTGTACGGCAGCGAAACCTACAACAAGGTTTCGCGTTTCGTGCGCGAGATCCCGCCGGCGCTGATTCAGGAGGTCCGTCTGTCCAACAGCGTCAGCCGTCCGTTCGGTGGCACTCCGAAGTTCAACAGCGGCAGCCTGTTCAACGGCACCGGCATTCCGGAAACCGAGTTCGCCATGGGCCAGCGCGTGCAGCATGCGGTGTTCGGCGAAGGCGTGATCCTCAATTTCGAAGGCGCTGGTGCCCAGGCACGCGTGCAGGTCAACTTCGCCGAGGGCAGCAAGTGGCTGATGATGGGCTATGCGAAGCTGGTGGCGTTGTAGGGTAGGCCGGTCAATCATCGTCCATACGCCCCTGACTATCGTTCCCACGCTCTGCGCTCAGCGTTATACACAAGTCCGCTTTTGATTCTGGCCGGAGGCCGTGGGAGCGGACCGGGCGACGCTTCGATTGTTCACGAAAAGGTAGTTATAATCTCCGAAAATGCATCGACTGAAACACCGTCTTCGCGGACAAGTCCGCTCCCACACAAGCGAAGCGTCGCACGGTTGTGCTACATCATCGGGCAGATTGGGCTTCTGCCCGGAGGGCGTGGAGCGGACTTGTCCGCGATGGACTGCGAAGCGTCGCCCGGTCCGCTCCTACACAGAATTAGTCACTGCCTTACGAAGCGTGCTGAAAAGTCCTACGCTGTCTGTGTAAAAGTCCGAAACACTAACGCGCTGGTCATGCAGGCATCTGCTGTGCAACATGGCGCGCGTGCAATCACAAAACGGGAATACCCTTATGCAACGTTTTCTAAGCATCGCGATGGCGCTGTGCATCGGGCTCACCATGAGCCTGGATGTGAACGCCGCGCGCTTCGGTGGCGGCAAGAGCATGGGCTCGGCGCCTACGCATCAGGCTCGCCAGACCGCCCCTGCCACTCCGGCAGCTGCGCCTAACGCGGCTGGCCGCCCTGCTGCTGCGCCAAGCGGTGCCTCCCGCTGGCTGGGCCCATTGGCCGGCATCGCTGCCGGTGGCCTGCTCGCGTCGATGTTCATGGGTGACGGCTTCAACGGCCTGCAACTGTTCGACATCCTGATCATGGGCCTTATCGCCTTCCTGATCTTCCGCTTCATTGCGCGTCGTCGTCAGCAGCAACAGCCGAAAATGGCCGCTGCCGGTGCGCCGCCGTACCAGCGTGAAACCAGCCAGCCGGCACAGAACCCGATTTTCGGCAGTTCGTCGCCTGCTTCCGCCGCGCCAGTCATCAACGCACCGGCCTGGTTCAACGAAGAGCGCTTTCTGGACGCCGCTCGTGGTCACTTCCAGTCGCTACAGCAACACTGGGACGCCAACGAGATGGACAAGATCGCCGAGTTCGTCACCCCGCAAATGCTGCAGTTTCTGAAAAAGGAACGTGCGGACCTGGGCGACGGCTTCCAGTCGACTTACATCGAGAACCTCAATGTCCAGCTGGACGGTGTGGATGATCGTGCCGACAAGACCATCGCTACCCTGACCTTCTCCGGCGTGTCCAAAACCTCGCGCTTTGACCAGGGCGAAGTGTTCAGCGAAAGCTGGAACATGGAACGCCCGCAAGGCGATAACCAGCCCTGGCTGGTGGCAGGAATTCGCCAGAACGGTTGAACCAGAACCCGTTCTCGCGTTCAGAACCCCGGACATGTCCGGGGTTTTTGTTTATCCGTTCGGATAGTTATTTTGAGAAAGGCTTTACGCTACTGTATAACCCGCGCCATCAAGTGAGAGGATCCGTGTCGTGGAAGAAGTCATCGAACAATTGCGTGAAGCGAATGAACCGGTCCCGGTTCCGCTTGAGCTGCCAGACGAGGACCAATTGGTCGAGATCGAGGAACAGCTGTTCATCAACATCCCGTTCGTCTTCAAGGAGTTTCTCCTGATGGTCAGCGACGTGGTGTATGGCAGCCTTGAGCCGGTTACAGTGACCGACCCGCAGTCGCACACTTACCTGCCTGACGTGGCCGCCACGGCCTGGGATCTGGGCGTGCCACGCGAGCTGATCCCAATCTGTCAGGACGGTGACGACTACTACTGCGTCGAGGAAGACGGCACTGTATTGCTGTGGTCCGCCGAGGAAGAACTAGTCACCGAAGAAAGCTGGGAGTCGGTCTGGCACTGGGCTCGGGATGTCTGGCAGGAAAGCTGAGACACCCCCTTGCAGCGCAGCGGGTGAAGAATCACCGGGCTCAATGCCCGGATGATTCCTGATTGTTCCCAAGCGTCTCCAGCAGCGCGATCTGCATCCGCGTATGCACGCGGATCAGCCAGCGCCACAGCAAAGCGGCGACCAGCGCAGCCACCAGGGCAACGACCAGCAGCAATTCGTTGGCCGGCAGAATACTGGCCGACAGCGCCGCCAGCATCACGAAGATCACCACCAGCGACAACAACGGAATCACCTCTGCCACGACCTTGCGCACGCGCTCGGTATGTCGGCCAGCCATCTCGGGCTTGACGCCCATCTCTGCGAGCAACATCGACAGCGCCTTGAGCTTGCGGTATGCCGCGATCAGAAACGGCAGCGACAACAGCAATGCAGCGCCGCAGATCCAGGCTTTCTGGTGGCTGACATCTGCCACCCACTCGTCCATATACCCGCCAAGACGTTCAGCGAAGTAGCCACCGCTGAAAAAGATCGCCATCACCAGCGCCAGATTGACGCCGACCTGCAGCAGAATTCGCCTGATCATCCCGGCCAGCACAGCGCCCTGCCCTTGCGGCTGGATGCTGCGCAGCCATTCACCGTACATGCCAAACACCCGCGCCACGCGCCGGGGCATTATTGCCGCCAGTTTGAGCGACAACGGATCCGCGCCGCGAATAAGGTAGGGCGTCAGCAACGTGGTGATTGCCGATACAGCGACGGCCACCGGGTACAGGAAATCGCTGGTGACCTGCAGGGTCATGCCCAGCGCCGCGATGATGAAGGAAAACTCGCCAATCTGTGACAGCCCCATGCCCACACGCAGTGAGGTACGGCCGTCATTGCCTGCGATAAACGCGCCAAGGCCGCAGGAAATCATCTTGCCCAACACCACCGCGACGGTGATGACTGCAATCGGCCAGGCATATTCCAGGAGGATTTTCGGATCGATCATCAAGCCGATGGCGACAAAGAAGATCGCACTGAACATGTCCCGGATCGGCTCGATCAACCGTTCGATCTTCAGCAGCTCTCGCGACTCGGCCATGATCGCACCAATCAGGAACGCGCCCAGCACCATGCTGTATTCCAGCTTGACCACTAGCAGGCAGAAGCCGAAGCACAAGCCCAGAACGGTGATCAGCAGCATCTCGTTACTTTCGAACCTGGCGACGTAGGACAGCAATCGCGGCACCAGCAGAATGCCGACGACCAGCGCCACAATCATGAACAGCGACAGCTTGCCGACCGTGGAGAACACCTCGCCTGAACTGACCGAACCACTGACCGCAATGCCGGACAGCAACGCGATAATGCCAATGCCGAGAATGTCTTCGACGATCAGCACGCCGAAGATCAACTGGGCAAAATGCTGATTCTTCATCTTCAGGTCGTTGAGCGCCTTGACGATGATGGTGGTCGAGGAGATCGCCAGGATCGCGCCGAGAAACAGCGAGTCCATGGTTTTCCAGCCGAAGAACTGGCCAATCTCGTAACCAATCCAGATCATCAGGGCAATTTCGAGGAAGGCTGCGATGAACGCCGTGGCCCCGACCTTGAACAGTTTGCGCAGGCTGAACTCCAGCCCCAGGCAGAACATCAGGAAGATCACCCCCAGCTCGGCCAGGATCTTGATGGTGTCCTCGTCGTGGATCAGGCTGACCGGTGGCGTGTGCGGGCCGATGATGAAGCCGGCAACGATGTAACCGAGCACCACGGGCTGGCGAAGGCGATGAAAAAGAATGGTCACCACGCCCGCCACCAGCATGATCACTGCCAGGTCTTGAATGAAATTGATGGCATGCATGGCGGCAAAGCTCCTTTTGATGATGACGTCCGCAGCCGACATCGCTACACCCTGTAAGGCGTTAGCCACCCGGTTCGTCATCGAAATCCGATTAAAACGTAAGAAAAAACCCGATCCACGGGTTTTTGCAGGTTAACACCGCCCCCTTGGACATAAAGCCGGTGCAATATATGGAAACAGATAGTTATGACGCGTGACGGCCGCCTGCTGGCCAGCGTCCCGATAACTGTCACAAGCCCTATTGAGCGCCAGCATAGGCGTCCTTTGAACACCTTGACCGTGTGAGTACGCTATGGAACCCGGAAACGCCCAGCTGTCGATGACTGTATTGATGACCCCGGACATGGCCAACTTTTCTGGCAATGTGCACGGCGGTACCTTGCTCAAGTACCTGGACGAAGTGGCCTACGCCTGCGCAAGCCGCTATGCCGGCCGCTATGTGGTGACGCTGTCGGTGGATCAGGTGATTTTTCGCGAGCCGGTGCACGTCGGCGAGCTGGTGACCTTCCTGGCATCGGTCAATTACACCGGCAACACGTCGATGGAAGTCGGTATCAAAGTCGTCACTGAAAATATCCGCGAGCGCTCGGTACGTCACTCCAACAGTTGTTTCTTCACCATGGTTGCCGTGGACGACAATCGCAAACCGGCTGCCGTCCCGCCTCTGGAGCCGGAAACCCCGGAAGGCAAGCGCCGTTTCATTCAGGCGCAACAACGCCGCCAGATCCGCCAGGAACTGGAGAAGCGTTATCAGGACATCAAGGAAGAAGCCTTGTAATGCGCCGACTCAGGCAAGGACGCCTGAGTCTCTTGAACGACTGAAGTTATAACCGCACGGCTTCGAACTTCACCCGTGGATGCGCGATGCGATCCTGGGCGCGGACCAGTTCCAGCTCGTAACTGCCACACGCCTGGGTTTCCAGAAGCACTTCATGGACTGCCGCTGCGGTGAACTCGAACGCGGCGACCAGATCGTCGCCCAGCAGAATTCGCGACAGAAACAACCCGGACGTCAGATCACCCACGCCGACCGGCTGGCGCGGAAACGCCAGCAGCGGACGGCGCAGGTGCCAACTGGCCTCGGCGGTCACCAACAGCATTTCAAAGCCATCGGCGGCCTTGCCGGGGTAATCAAGGTGCTTGACCACGATGGCCTTGGGGCCTCGCGCCAACAGCGCACGTGCCATCGCCAGACAATCGGGCAGCGATTCGGGCTTGCGGCCCGAGAAGCTGTCCAGTTCCAGCTGATTGGGGCACATGAAGTCAGCCACGGCTGCGGCTTCGTCCAGCAGAAAATCGCTGACTTCCGGCGGCACGATGCAGCCTTTTTCAGGATGGCCCATCACCGGGTCGCACAGATACAGCGCCTTGGGATTGGCGGCCTTGATGCGCGCCACACCACTCAGAATCGCCCGCCCCTGCGCCGCGCTGCCCAAGTAGCCGGACAACACCGCATCACAGTTGCCCAGCTCGCCAATGGCGGCAATGCCGTCGATCAGCGCGGGGATTTGCTGCGGGGCCAGGACCTCGCCTGTCCATTGCTTGTATTGCGTGTGGTTGGAGAACTGCACCGTGTTGAGCGGCCAGACATTGACTCCGATACGCTGCATCGGGAACACCGCTGCGCTGTTGCCGGCGTGGCCGAACACCACATGGGACTGAATAGCGAGCAAGTGGGGCGTACGTTTCATGGCGGGTAGAATCCTGAACACGATGCAAATGCAATAATGAGAAATATAAGTTGCGCAGTATGGCTGTAAATCACTCAGGACAGTTAAGCTGGTCACTCCTACGTTGGAGCACTCCGTCATGCTGACCCTGGGAAACATTTTCGTGCTGATGCTGTTCGCGAGCGCCGCGGCCTGGTGGTGGCACGCCCATGGTCTGCGTGAAAAAGCGCTGGCACGCGTCAAACAGCACTGCGCACGGCTCGAGCTCCAGCTGCTGGACGACGCGGTCGCCCTGCGCCGCCTGACCTTCGCCCTCGACACTCAGGGTCGCAAGCGCCTGGCTCGGGTGTACGCATTTGAATTCACCGTGACTGGCGAGCAACGTCATCCGGGCACGATCACCCTGTTCGGCGCACACACCGCGCAAATCGAACTGGCACCCTACCCCTTCGAAATCAAAACGCCACCACCCAGCGCTGAAATTATTCAAATGAGCGAATGGCGTCAATCGCATCAGAAGTGGAAGCAGTAGCGGCTGGGTAATGCAAATCGTTGTGGAAGCGCTTAGGCCAGGCAACCCGCCATCTGCGCCTGCAACGTGTCCACATCCTGCGGCGTCGAGAAGATCAGTTCCAGGCGCGAATCCTGTCGCCATTCGCTGATTTGCCATGCCAGTGGTGCACCCTCCAGCACATTGCCGGAATACCAGCCGCCCTCACTGTGGATAACCATCTTCGCCCGTCGCCACGCCATGCCTTCCAGCCAATGCAGCACGCGCTGCAGATCAAATTGCTGCGAGGGATGCCAGCGCCAGCCCACACTCCAGCCTTCGGCACTGGCCTGGCTCAGGCAGATGGGCACGTTCGGGTCAGCCCACAGGGCAGGCAACTGTCCGATGCTGTTGGGCAATGTCAGGTTATCCACAACCTGCTTATCCACAGCCGTGCAGTCAACGAACCCCGGCAAACGATTCAGTGGCAAATCTGCGTGCCGGGTCCACAGCAACGCGCATGGCTTCATCTGTTCTGCCAGGGCCTGACGCGCCGCTTCATCCAGTTGCTCGGACTTGTTCATTACCACCAGCCCCGCCTCCGCCAGCGCTTCCTGCTGGGTGGCAGGTAATGGCTGACCGGCCGCCATCGCAGCCGCGTCCAGCACCATCACGCCGGGCTGAACCGAGAGCACGCCACGCCAGGGCGCCTCGCGCAGTTGGGCCAGGAGCTGCGCAGGATGACCCAGCCCCGAAGGCTCGATCAGCAATCGGTCAGGCCGGGCCTTGCGCAGCAATCGACCCAGACCAATCTGGAACGGCACGCCGTTGACGCAGCACAGGCAGCCGCCAGCCACTTCACCAAGTGCGATACCATCGGCAGTTGTGGTCAGCAGCGCGGCGTCCAGACCGATCTGCCCGAACTCGTTGATCAACACCGCCCAGCGTTCATGGGCAGGTTTCTGCGCCAGCAGGCGCTTGATCAGGCTGGTCTTGCCGGCACCCAGCGGGCCGCCGATAACGTGCGTGGGGATGTTCCGCAGCATGGGATCACTTTTGAAGAGTGCGTAGGTCATTGAAGAGCAAGGAAAGGTAACGATGCAAGTGATACAGCTGACTGCTCGCCTGGCGCTGATGCTGCTGGCGGTGTTTTCAGGTACGGCGTGGGCTGAGGCGTGCCTGGTGCATAGCCAGGCCGAGCGGCTGGACGTCAAGGTCTGCCAGGAAAATATCAATATCCCGGCCAACCTGTTCCACGACAGTTTTTGCCAGCCACAGTTGGCCGGGCAGAAAACCGAGACGACCTACTCGGCGCAGTGCCCGGCCGGGGCATTCGGCGTCTGTCGCAATGCGCAGGTGGCCAATATGCCCTACCGCGAGAACATCCACTATTACGGCGTGGCCCGCGACGCGCTGTACCTCAAGCCGTTTTGCGAAGGCCAGAGCAAGGGTCAGTGGATCACGCCGTAATCCGCCCTATGCGAGCCAGTCCAGGGTCAGAATCAGCCTGCGCTCGTTACGTACCAATTGCGGCGAACGATGGATCAGGCCCGCGCCTTCATTCCCGTGCCAGCGCTCGCCCTTGAGCAATGCAACGTCACCGCTGTTGATTTGCTGAATATCGGCAGCATCGCCTGGCTCGGCTTCGGCACGACCCAGTTGCTTACGGTCCATAACACCTTCGTGCAGCCACTGGCTGCCGACGCCGCCATAGGTGGTAATCAACCGCACCGGCACATGATCGACATGAAAGCGCGGGCACATGGCCTTGTCGAGCACCCGCAGGCGCAGGCCGACACACTCGGCCCCAAGCAGGCAGGCATAAGCGCTCACCAGCCAGGACACGTCGGCGATGAAGCCTTGATAACCCTGCAGATCGGCATACCCACGCGCCAGCGTGCTCAAATCAGGCTCGACTTCGCCGCCTTTCACTTCCAGGGTCATCGACTCGGCAAGCGGCTGATCCATCGACAACAGCAACGTGCTGAAATCCTCGATGTGCGCGGGCAAACGACGCTGCCAGACCGCAAGATTTACACCGTCTTCCAGTACCTGGCTCAGCACGTCGGGCGTGCTGTCCTGCGCCTGACGGACCACAGGCTTGTGTTTCATACGATACGCGAGCATCAGGCAGCCACCTCTTCTTCATACCATTCGCCGAAGGGATCGGACAGCTGGCGCCAGCGCTCGACACCTGCAGCCATCTCGTCGTCGGTGAGCAGGCAGTTGTCCAGTTCGGCCGTGAGCAGCGTGAAATCAATGTTCTGCCCGATGAAGACCAGCTCCTGACGGCAGTCGCCGGTTTCGCTCGACCAGTTTTCCAGAATCGATGCGACGCTTTCCTTGTCCTGAGGCCAGCTGTCGCGGGTCACGAAGCACCACCAGCGTCCGGCAAAACCGTGACGCATCAACCCGCCCGCCTGCGACCAGCTGCCCGCGTCCTTGTACTTGCTGGCCAGCCAGAAGAAACCCTTGGAGCGCAGCAGTTTGCCGTTGGTCCAAGGGCGATTGATAAAATCGAAAAAGCGCTGCGGATGAAAGGGGCGACGAGCACGATAGGCCGTCGAGGCGATGCCGTATTCCTCGGTTTCCGGCGCATGTTCACCGCGCATTTCCTTCAGCCAGCCAGGGGCCTGGGATGCACGCTCAAAGTCAAAACGACCGGTGTTGAGAATTGTCGCCAGCGGCACCTGACCCATCACCATCGGCACGATCTGCGCATCAGGGTTCAGGCGTTTCAGAATGGCCATCAGCTCTTCACGCTCGCTGGAGCTGATCAGGTCAATCTTGCTGAGCAGGATGACGTCGGCGAACTCGATCTGCTCGATCAACAGGTCAGTGATCGAGCGGTCGTCATCTTCGCCGAGGCTTTCGCCGCGTGTGGACAAGCCGTCGGCCGCTTCGTAATCAAGCAGGAAATTCACCCCGTCGACCACAGTGACCATGGTATCCAGCCGCGCCAGGTCCATCAGGCTCTTGCCTGCCTCGTCACGAAAGGTGAAGGTCTCGGCGACCGGCAACGGCTCGGAAATACCCGTGGATTCGATCAATAAGTAATCAAAACGACCGTCCTGGGCAAGGCGGCTGACTTCTTCGAGCAAATCCTCCCGCAGGGTGCAGCAAATGCAGCCGTTGCTCATCTCGATCAGCTTTTCTTCGGCGCGGTTCAGGCTGACATCGCGCTGGACTTCGCCGCCATCAATGTTGATCTCGCTCATATCATTGACGATCACGGCGACTCGCAAGTTTTCACGATTGCGCAGTATGTAATTGAGTAAAGTGCTTTTTCCGGCACCGAGAAAACCGGAAAGGACGGTAACAGGTAGAAGATTTGCCATCAGGATTCTCCGGGCAGCTGCAAGGCTTGGGCCTTGTTCATATCGGCTGCAACGAATCCCTCAGGCAGCCGGCTCTAATCACCACATGATGTTATAGTATAACAACACATAATAGCTACTGGCCTTGGTGAAGGGATCTTCATGAAACGGGTTTCAACAGGTCTGATTGCTTCGATAGGTCTAGTGGTGCTGTTCAGTGCGCAGGCAATGGCAGCATTCGGCAAGCCCCCAGCCGACCTCGCGACCTGCACACGCAGCGCGGCCGTTCTGTCATGCAGCGACGCACAGGGCAACAGCTACAGTGTGGTCACCGCAGGCTCGACGACCTGGTTGAGAGGTTACGAGAAGATTGATAAACGTCGCTGGGTGCAGACCAACAGTCGCTATGGTCAACTGACGTTTTTTACCGGGCTGGCCTCGAATGGCGAAGCCTGGGTTGGCACAGTCCAGCGCGTGGGCTGGACCACCATCACGCGGGTATCCAGCTCAAGCGGTACGCGTAGCAAGATCACCTGCAGCCGCCTGAATGGCTGCCGCTGACGGGTTCAGGCCTGCTGTTCCTGCTTTTGCGCCTGCATCCAGGCCAGGTGCGAATCCATAGGCGGGTTGCGCTGGAAGTAACGTTGCAGGCCATCGAACAGCCCGTCCGCAACGGCCTGTTGATGGCGCGCCGTGACCAGACGCTGACTGTCGCGGCTGTTGGAGATAAACCCGGTTTCAACCAGAATCGACGGCACATCCGGCGATTTAAGCACCGCGAATCCGGCTTGTTCCACACGCTTCTGGTGCAGCGTGGTGATGCCTTCCAGGCTGCCCAGTATCGTGTGACCCAGTTGCAGGCTGGCGGCGATGGTGGCGTTCATCGACATGTCGAGAATCACCCCGGCAAGCATCGGGTCCTTGTCCTTGAGGTTGAGCAGCGACGTCGCGCCCAACAGGTCCGCGCCGTTTTCCCGCTGCGCCATGAAGCGAGCAGTTGCCGACGTGGCGCCGCCTTCGGACAACGCGAACACCGAAGCACCGGACGCCGTGAGACGAGGCGCAGCGTCGGCGTGTACGGAGATGAACATGTCGGCGTTGGATTTATGCGCGAATTCGACACGCTTGCGCAGCGGCACAAAGAAGTCGTCATTGCGTACCAAGCGCACATCAAAACCCTTCTCGCGCTTCAAGCGTTTGGCCAGCAACTGGGCGATCGACAGCACCACATCTTTCTCGCGCTCGCCACGCGACCCGACAGCACCTGGGTCCTTGCCGCCATGACCGGCGTCGACCACCACCATGATGTCGCGGCCGGTGCGCGCTTTGCTCTGGATAGGAACCGGCACGGGCGGCGGCAGCTCGGCCATCTGTACCGGCGCACGAGCCGTGGAACTCATGTCCAGCACCAGCCTGTGACCCTGCCCGCCTTCCGGGCCGAGCAAGAAGCTGTTGAGCTGCACCGGCGCAGTCAGGTCCAGCACGATGCGCGTGTCATCGCCCGTGCCGTAATGACCGGAACGGATCGATTTGATAACGGTGCGATCCAGCGCCAGCTGACTGAAATCGCCAGTCAGCCGCGAACCGCTGACATCGATGATCAGACGGTCGGGCGAAGTCAGCGAGAAGGTTTTGTATTGCACCGGGCCGCTCAGGTCGAGCACCAGCCGCAGCTTGTCGTTGGTCCGCCAGAGGCGTGCGTTACTGATCTGCGTAGCGTACACGCCAAACGGCAACGTCAGGGCGGCGCTGGCCAGCAGCATATTGAGCAACACTTGACGTCGGTGCATGGAATGTCTCAAAGAGCAAATCGAGCATCCTGCTCATGAAGGGTTCATCCACGCAATAGTAACAATATAACATGCAGTTACAGACGCAAGATGAAGCGCTTCATGAAGATTCCGTCATCAACTGCCAGCCATCGGCGACAATAAATCATCGCCTTTTCAGTCGATGTTCCACGTGGAACATAACTCCATGAATTTAATCAGGTACGCGGAGCAACGTTGCCACACTGCGGGCCCAACCATACGGAGCGGGTGTCCATGCTGCCGTTCTGTTGCTGGCCCGTAGCGTTGAAGGTGCCCACCACTTTGGTGGTGAATTCGCGATCACTGAGGAACTGGGCCTGCCCTGTACCTTGCGCTTTAGGGCACGAGAACTGGAAGTTCCAGGTCTTGCCATTGCGCGCGGTAATCTTCTGCGTGCAACCGGAAGCCGGATCAGTCAGCGGGATATCGTCCGATTGCACCTGCGCCTGAGTCAGGCACGCCCGCACGCCCTTGCCACCGAGCGAGACGCCCTGCTTCTTCATCATCTGTTCCATCATGGCGCGCTGCTCAGGCGGCAGGTTTTGCAGTTGCCCCAGCATCAACTGCATATCCGGTAGCTGCTGGCCGTCCACCTTCATATTGCTCGACGTCAGTTCCCACAAGCCGGGTTGCAGCATCTGCGCTTGAGCCAAAGGGGTAGCCAGACAAAACATCCAAGCCAACATGCGTTTGTTCATTTCGAGATTCCTGATCGGGCAGTTGCAGATACACACAGGGCTGGAACGACAGTCCAGCCGAAACATAAGCCTTAGACGACACAAGCGCCGCCCAGTTGCAGCGGGAATAAAATAGCGACATTCCTGTTCAGCTGTGGTCTGTTAGGGAGCAAAGCGAGGAGCATTGTTCCACATGGATTATCACGACCCGTACTTTTTCGGTTATGTCCTCGGTTTCATTCACCTGCTGGGCACAGGTGCCGCCATCCATGCGCTGCTGACGGTGCGCACCTCCCAAGGCGCGATCGCCTGGGCGATGCCGTTGCTGTTCATCCCCTACTTCACCTTGCTGCCTTATCTGATATTCGGACGCAGCTCGTTCGACGCGTATATCAAGGCCCGCCGTGAGGCCAACAAGGAGATGCGCGCAGCGATCGGCAGCCTCAACTGGCGGCCCTGGATAGAAGAAGCCGTAGCAGCACGCCGATCAGATGCCTATGCGGCGCTGCGTGCGATGCCCAGGCTGGGGAATATGCCTGCGCTGGCCAACAACAAGGTCAGGCTGCTGATCAATGGCGAAGAGACGTTCGGGGCGATTTTCCAGGCAATCCGTGAAGCGAGGCAGACGATCCTGATTCAGTTCTTCATCATTCATGACGACAACCTCGGCCGCCAGCTGCAAACGCTGCTGCTGGAAAAAGCCGCCCAGGGCGTGGCGATTTTTGTGCTGTACGACCGCATTGGCAGCCATGCATTGCCGGGCGCCTACATCGATAAATTGCGCGACGGTGGTGTGCAGATAAAAGCCTTCGCTACGCGCGGTGGATGGCTCAACCGCTTCCAGATCAACTTCCGCAACCATCGCAAGATCGTGGTGGTCGACGGCCTGAAAGGTTACATCGGCGGGCATAACGTCGGCGATGAATACATGGGCCTGAAGCCGCCGCTGGCGCCTTGGCGCGATACTCACGTGGAAGTCATCGGCCCGGTGGTCGCCTGCTTGCAGGAATCGTTCGCCGAAGACTGGTTCTGGGCAACCCGCGAGCTGCCGCCGCTCAGCCTGCCCGACGAGTTTCCCGAGGACGGCGTGCTCTGCCAATTGCTGACCAGCGGGCCGGCCGATGCACAGGAAACCTGCTCGCTGTTTTTCGTCGAAGCCATTCATGCTGCCGAAGAACGCGTATGGATCACCAGCCCCTATTTCATCCCTGACGAAGCCGTGACTGCGGCGCTGACCCTGGCAGTCCTGCGCGGTGTGGACGTGCGCCTGCTGCTGCCCTCGCGCCCAGACCATTACGTGGTCTACGCCGCCTCCAGCCTGTACGCCTTCGATGCTGTCCGTGCTGGCGTGCGGGTGTTTCGCTACGAGCCGGGCTTCCTGCATCAGAAGGTGGTGCTGGTCGACAACGACATCACCGCCATCGGCAGCGCCAACCTCGACAACCGCTCATTCCGCCTCAACTTTGAACTGATGTTGTTGACCGTAGACAGCGACTTCTCCAGCAAGGTCGAAGCCATGCTCACCGCCGACTTCGCCGCGGCGCGTGAAATCTCCCTGCAGGAAAGCCATGAAACCCGACGCCTGCATCAGCTCGGCATGCGCGTAGCCAGGCTAATCTCGCCGATTTTGTGAGAGAAGGCTCCGGACACACTATTCACTGCGCCTTGATCGTTGGTTAAGCAACGAATATTCACTAGTGTACTGTTTTCGAAATAAGTTACCCATAACCTGCAAGCTAAGCTATTGATAAGATTTGAATTTTCCGTTAGTTGGTGGCTGATTTTTTCGAAAACA
>NZ_ATDK01000055.1 GCF_000444135.1 Pseudomonas avellanae BPIC 631 | reverse complement strand
TGACGCGGAGCGTCGCACGATAGTTGAGGTTATCGTTCCGCACGCTCCGCGTGGGAATGCCGTTCGTGACGCTCTGCGTCACACTGTCGATCAGTTACTGATCGACAGAATGCTCGCCTGATACGACCCGACAAACGTGTCGAAATCCACCACTTCTTCTGTCGCTTCCAGTTCGGCCTGTTCCTCCAGCGAGGTTTTGGCCAAGTCTTCGAAATGCGCCTGCTCTGCGGCACTCAGCGGATGGGTGCGGAAGTATTCGGCGTGGACCTGGCTTTGACGCAGGGAGAACGCCGTGAAGCCTTCGCCATGCGCTCTCATGCTGGCCAGCACCTGGGCAGAAGGTGTCAGGGCTGTGTCGTCGATCTTGGCCTGTTGCACGGCAATCGACTTGCTGTGCTCATCGGTGCCCTGAGCCTGATCGAGCAGTTGGGCAATCGGCGTGATTTTTTCCAGCAACTCGGTGGCCCAGGCCTTGAGCTCGACAGGCGAGTTATCGCGTTGCAGGTTCAGACCCGGACGACGCCCTTCCTTGACCACCGCAAGGAAGTTCGAGCTGGCATTGGAGCACTCATGACCAGCAAGTTGCTGGCTTTCCTCAAGTGCGCAATACAGCACGAATGCGTCGATGAAGCGCGACTGTTCCAGGCTGATGCCGGTCGGCAGAAACGGATTGATGTCCAGGCAGCGCACTTCGACATACTGCACCCCGCGGCCCACCAGCGCCTGGATAGGGCGTTCGCCGCTGTAGGTCACGCGCTTGGGGCGGATGTTGGAGTAGTACTCGTTCTCGATCTGCAACACATTGGTGTTGAGCTGGACCCACTCGCCGTTCTGGTCGTGGGTGCCGATATCGACGTAGGGCTTGTACGGCGTGGCCACGGCCTTGCGCAGGCTGTCGGTGTAGCTGACCAAGTCGTTGTAGCACGGCGTCAGATCGGCCTGGGCATCGCTCTGGTAACCCAGATCGCTCATGCGCAGGCTGGTGGCGTAAGGCAGGTACAGCGTGTCGGCGTCGAAATGGTCCAGCTGGTGCACGCGACCGCGCAGGAAACCTGCGTCCAGCGCGGGCGATGCGCCAAACAGGTACATCAGCAGCCAGCTGTAACGGCGGAAGTTACGAATCAGCGCGATGTAGGAATGCGACTGGTAGTCGCGCGCGTCGCCGGCAAAGTCTTCGGTCTGCTTGAGCAGCGCCCAGGCGTCTTCCGGCAGCGAAAAATTGTAGTGGATACCGGCAATGCACTGCATGGTTTTGCCATAACGCAGCGCCAGCCCTTTGCGATAGACGTATTTCAGCTTGCCGATGTTCGACGTGCCGTAATACGCAATCGGTATGTGCTCCTCGTCCGGCAGCGGGCAAGGCATCGACGGGCTCCAGAGCAGCTCGTTGTCCAGCTTGCTGTAGGCAAAGCGATGGATCTTGTCCAGGCTGTCGAGGGTATCGACCGGGTTCTTCAGCGCCGGGGTAATGAACTCCAGCAGCGATTCGGAATAATCGGTCGTGACCAGGCCGTTGGTCAGTGCGGCACCCAGAGCTTGCGGATGGGGCGTGCGGGCCAGCTCTGCCTGTGGCGTGACACGCAGGCACTCACGCTCGATACCGTGCAGGCACTGCTCCAGCAAAGAGAGGTTGTTGCGCTCGCCGAGCAAAGCAAGACGACGGTTTAAAAGTTCGCTCAAGGTGTAATCCTTCACGCATCGGTCGCCCCGATATGGGGGTGGACTTGACGGTCTACAAGGGTGAAGAAAGGAACTGGCGTGGTCGCCTGGTGGAATCTGTAACGCCTGTTCACAATCACTGCACTTCGTCGTACCACCCAAATGGACTCGGCACCACGCTAATGGTGCCGAAATTAACCCAAATGATGTCGATACGGCTAGGTTCTGTTCGCAATGATTGCTTTCATCAGCCTTTGAATGAGCTTAGATGACCGCAAACGTGCCCTGAGCCTTGGCGACGAGTTTGTCGCCCTGCACAACTTGCGCCTCGACCACCAGCGTCCTGCGGTCCGCATGCAGCACTTTGGCGATGCACAGGACTTCGCCGTCGGACACGCCACGCACGTAGTTGATCTTGCACTCGATGGTCACGCTGCGCTGGTCAAAACCATGGGAGCTGGAACAGGCCAGCCCCATGCTGATATCGACCAGACTGAAGATCGCCCCGCCGTGCATCACGTTGCCGCGATTGCGCAGGTGCGCCTCCAGCGGCAGCGCAACTTCGGCCACGCCCTCGTCAAGACGCCGCAGCTCGCAGCCGAGCATCTTGAAGTAGGCGCTTTGGGTCAGATCCTCGGGAATGTCCATCAGCGCTTCTTCAACTGCTTGGCGTTGGCGAACAGCGAGGCCATGGCGTTGTTGGCCGGTGCCGGAGCAGTGGCTTCCTTGCGCGGGGCGCTGTTCTGCTGGCGAGGCGAGGAGCCAGGGCGTGCGCCGCGAGCACCGTCGATTTTCTCGCCGGGTGTGTCGCTCATGCGCATCGACAGGCCGACGCGTTTGCGCGGGATGTCGACTTCCATGACCTTCACTTTCACCACATCACCGGCCTTGACCGCTTCACGCGGGTCCTTGATGAACTTCTCGGACAACGCCGAGATGTGCACCAGGCCGTCCTGATGCACGCCGATATCGACGAACGCACCGAAGTTGGTGACGTTGGTGACAACGCCTTCGAGGATCATGCCCGGTTGCAGGTCCTTGAGGTCCTCGACGCCGTCCTGAAATGCTGCGGTCTTGAACTCTGGACGCGGGTCGCGGCCCGGTTTTTCGAGTTCCTGCAAAATGTCGGTGACGGTCGGCAGACCAAAGGTCTCGTCGGTGAACTTCTTCGGGTCCAGACGCTTGAGAAAGCTGGCGTCGCCGATCAGCGAACGGATGTCGCGGTCGGTTTCAGCCGCAATGCGTTGCACCAGCGGATAGGCTTCCGGGTGAACGGCAGACGAGTCCAGCGGGTTGTCACCGGTCATGACGCGCAGGAAGCCTGCGGCCTGTTCAAAGGTCTTTTCGCCCAGACGGCTGACTTTCTTCAGCGCTGCGCGAGTCTTGAACGCACCGTTTTCGTCGCGATGCGCGACGATATTCTGCGCCAGCGTGGTGTTGAGGCCGGAAATCCGTGCCAGCAGCGCCACCGAAGCGGTGTTTACGTCCACGCCCACGGCGTTCACGCAGTCTTCAACCACCGCATCCAGGCCGCGAGCCAGTTTGAGCTGCGACACGTCGTGCTGGTACTGGCCGACACCAATGGATTTAGGATCGATTTTCACCAGTTCGGCCAGCGGGTCCTGCAGGCGGCGGGCAATCGACACTGCGCCACGGATCGATACGTCGAGGTCCGGGAATTCCTTGGCCGCTAGTTCCGAGGCGGAATAAACCGATGCACCTGCTTCGGAAACCATAACCTTGGTCATTTTCAGGCCTGGGTATTTTTTGATCAGGTCGGCGGCCAGCTTGTCGGTTTCGCGGCTGGCGGTGCCGTTGCCGATAGCGATCAGATCGACCGAGTGCTTGGCGCACAGGGCAGCCAGCACGGCGATGGTCTGATCCCACTGATTTTTCGGCACATGCGGATAAACTGTCGCGTAGTCGAGCAGTTTGCCGGTGGCATCCACGACCGCGACCTTGCAGCCGGTGCGCAGGCCTGGGTCCAGGCCCAACGTGGCGCGCTGGCCAGCCGGGGCGGCGAGCAACAGGTCGTGCAGGTTGTGGGCGAAAACGTTGATGGCTTCGGTTTCGGCGCCTTCACGCAACTCACCCAGCAGATCGGTTTCGAGATGGCTGTACAGCTTGACCTTCCAGGTCCAGCGCACCACTTCGGCCAGCCATTTGTCCGCCGCACGGCTCTGGTTCTGGATGCCGAAACGCTCGCCGATCATCAGTTCGCACGGGTGCATGGCACCTGGCAGTTCTTCACCGACTTTCAGTGCAGAGCTGAGAAAACCTTCGTTGCGGCCACGGAAAATCGCCAGCGCGCGGTGCGACGGCATGCTTTTGAGCGGCTCGTCGTGTTCGAAGTAGTCACGGAACTTGGCGCCTTCCTCTTCCTTGCCCGGCACCACGCGCGCGCTGATCACCGCTTCCTGCTTGAGGAAGCTGCGCAGTTTTTCCAGTAGCGAGGCGTCTTCGGCGAAGCGCTCCATCAGAATGTACTTGGCGCCTTCCAGCGCAGCTTTCACGTCGGCCACGCCTTTCTCGGCGTCGACAAAACGGGCGGCTTCGGCGTCCGGGGTCAGGCTCGGGTCGTTGAACAGGCCGTCAGCCAGCTCGCCGAGGCCCGCTTCAAGGGCGATCTGGCCCTTGGTACGGCGTTTCTGCTTATAAGGCAGGTACAAATCTTCAAGGCGGGTCTTGGTGTCGGCCAGCTTGATGTCGCGAGCCAGTTCCGGGGTCAGCTTGCCTTGCTCTTCGATGCTGGCAAGAATGCTGACGCGCCGGTCGTCCAGTTCGCGCAGGTAGCGCAGACGTTCTTCCAGATGGCGTAATTGCGTGTCATCGAGACTGCCGGTCACTTCCTTGCGGTAGCGGGAAATGAAGGGCACGGTCGAGCCTTCATCCAGTAGTGCTACGGCCGCTGCGACCTGTTGTGGGCGTACGCCGAGTTCTTCGGCGATGCGGCTGTTGATGCTGTCCATAAAACCACCTGGAGTTGTGAGCAGAAAACTGGGCTGTGTACGAATTGCCTTGCCTGGTGTCCGTCTGCCAGCTTTTATTTTCAGGGCTGGCGAACCGCCATGAGCCCGGCGTTGCCTGACTTTGAGGGCGGCGCATTATACCTGCCGAAGCGCAATTAGGGGATTGGCCGACAAATACGCTCTTTTTTCGGCGAAAAAGCATGCACAAGTGTCGCCCCCAGTAAAATCTGCTAACAATGCACAAGGTGCGCATCACCGCAGCTACGCCATAATGCGCCCCGAGATCAGAGGAGCATCCGATGAGCAGCACCGCACAAAATGCTGAAGGCGAAAAAATCCTTATTGTCGATGACGATCCGGGGCTGAGCAGCCTCCTGGAACGTTTTTTCTCCAGCAAGGGCTACCGTGCCCGCGCCGTGGCAAACGTGGAACAAATGGACCGCTTGCTGGCCCGTGAGGTTTTCAACCTTGTGGTGCTGGACTTGATGCTGCCCGGAGAAGACGGCCTTTCAGCCTGCCGTCGTCTGCGTGCCGCGAACAATCAGGTGCCCATCATCATGCTGACCGCCAAGGGCGATGAGCTGAGCCGCATCAAGGGGCTCGAACTGGGCGCTGACGACTACCTGGCCAAGCCTTTCAACCCGGACGAGCTGATGGCGCGGGTCAAGGCTGTTCTGCGTCGTCAGGCAGCACCTGTGCCAGGCGCGCCCGGCAGTGAAGACGAGTCGGTCAGCTTCGGCGACTACGTGCTCTCGCTGGCGACCCGCGAACTGAAACGCGGCGACGAAGTACACATGCTGACCACGGGTGAATTCGCGGTCCTCAAGGCTCTGGTCATGCACGCTCGCGAGCCGCTGACCCGGGACAAACTGATGAACCTGGCCCGTGGCCGCGAGTGGGATGCGCTGGAGCGGTCCATCGACGTACAGATTTCCCGTCTGCGTCGTCTGATCGAACCGGATCCTTCCAAGCCGCGTTATATCCAGACAGTCTGGGGCGTAGGTTATGTATTCGTTCCGGATGGTGCCGGAAGCCGCTGACAGCGCGGCTGTCAGCACCGAAATTCGTCACTCCCGCCAGTTACGTCGATAACCTTGCGCAAGGCTATCGACGTTCTGGTTTTTTGCGTTCGTCCATCGGGTCTCGCCCGCGTTCGGCAAACCTGCGAGCCTGGCTCGCCTTGCAAAGTGTATGGCTGCAGTTATGAAGACTCCGCTCTGGTTCCCGCAAAGCTTTTTCTCCCGCACGCTCTGGCTGGTGCTCATCGTCGTGCTGTTTTCCAAGGCCCTGACGCTGGTTTACCTGTTGATGAACGAAGACGTGCTGGTCGACAGGCAGTACAGCCACGGTGTCGCACTGACCTTGCGTGCGTATTGGGCTGCCGATGAAAACGATCGCGAGGCGATTGCCGAGGCGGCCGGTCTGATTCGGGTGGTGGGCGGTGGCGTGCCGGAAGGCGAGCAGCATTGGCCGTACAGCGAGATCTATCAGCGGCAGATGCAGGCCGAACTGGGTGCCGACACCGAAGTGCGTTTGCGCGTGCATGCGCCGCCCGCGCTGTGGGTTCGCGCGCCGAGCCTGGGGGATGGCTGGCTGAAAGTGCCGCTTTACCCGCATCCGTTACGCGGCCAGAAAATCTGGAGCGTGCTGGGCTGGTTCCTGGCCATCGGTCTGTTGTCCACTGCGTCGGCGTGGATCTTCGTGCGTCAGCTCAATCAGCCGCTCAAGCGACTGGTCTTTGCCGCCCGGCAACTGGGGCAGGGGCGCAGCGTGCGTTTGCCGGTCAGTGATACGCCCAGCGAGATGACCGAAGTTTACCGGGCCTTCAACCAGATGGCCGAAGACGTCGAACAGGCCGGGCAGGAGCGCGAGCTGATGCTGGCGGGCGTCTCCCACGACCTGCGTACGCCACTGACGCGCCTGCGTCTTTCGCTGGAACTGATGAACGACAACGAGTTTTCCGAGGGCATGGTTCGCGATATCGAGGACATGGACGCCATTCTCGACCAGTTTCTGGCGTTTATCCGCGATGGCCGTGACGAGGAGATTGAAGAAGTCGACCTGGGCGATCTGGTGCGCGATGTGGTTGCACCCTTCAATAATGATGAAGACAGCATCCGCCTGTGCCTGGAGCCGATTCCGCCGTTTCCGCTGCGTAGGGTGTCGATGAAGCGTCTGCTGACCAATTTGATTGGCAACGCCAGGCATCATGCGGGCAATGGTATCGAAGTGGCTGCTTACGTCTCAGGCGACAGAAACGCGCCCTACGTGGTGCTGAGTGTCCTGGACAGAGGAGCGGGCATTGATCCGTCCGAACTGGACACGATCTTCAACCCGTTCATCCGCGGCGATCGCGCACGCAGCGGCAAGGGAACCGGCCTTGGGCTGGCCATCGTCAAGCGTATCGCCGCGATGCACGGCGGTAATGTGGAGTTAAGAAATCGTTCGGGTGGCGGTCTGGAGGCGCGCGTGCGACTGCCGCTTGGCTTGATGCTGCCAAGGGATGCGATTTAAGCAGGGAGGTTTTACGAACATATAAAGCGCCGTGCAACGAACATCCAAGGGTTCGGATAGCTCGAACACCCTCGTGAATTGCACGGCAGCTTGCCTGACCCGGCCCTTGGCGGAGGTACTCCCTGTACCCCTAGGTCACGCCGATCCTTTCGATCAACGCATCCCGGCCCCTTGGTCATGCGCGCACCTTGCTCAGGCCGCACATATTACAAGGCCGCCAGTCCACCGGACCGGCGCCTTGCACTGAATCAATACCAGTTCGGGTCCTTGCGAAGCTCTTCGTTCAAGAGCTTTTGCATACCCTCGTCAGGCTTACCCAAATAGCGAGAAGTCGCGTGACGGGTTGGCGACTTATCCGCAGGCAGGCCTGCAGGTACTTCAACCAACATGGCGTAAGCGTCTTCCTTGTCGAGGCTGAACGCCACGATCAGACGCTTGCTCTTGCACGTATCGGCAGTTTCGCAAAGCGGCCCGACCAGATACTTGTCACCGCCCTCGGAGGTCGCCGTCATTTGCTGCTCGGAAGCACCGGACAGGTTCAGAACCCATTCCGGCAACCGCTCTTCCTTCCTGACGACTTTCGCCCAGGTTGTGCGGTACTCGGGTGCAGAGCTTAAAAGCTCGTTGACCCGAGACTGTCCATCATTGGCTGCCATGACCATGGCACTGCCGCCCATCAACAGGGCGGCAGCCAGTGTGCGAAACGACGTGTGCATGTTCAGCCTCGACCACGACGACCGAAGAAGAACGATACAACGAACATCACCAGGAACACGACGAACAGGATCTTGGCGATACCAGTAGCCGTACCAGCGATACCGCCAAAGCCCAGTACTGCAGCGATAATGGCGATGATCAGAAACGTGATAGCCCAACTCAACATGGTGATACTCCTTTTTGATGCCGGTTTTTAATGTGAATGCTGCATTTTTTCAGGTCGGGTCAAAAAACCCATTTTTGCTGCGGCGCGGCTTCATCCACCGAAACCAGACCATCGACAGGGCGAAGGCTGGAAGACAGGTCCTTGACCGCTGGAGCGCTTACTCCGCGAAAAGACGTGCTGCTGGTGTGGATGAATTGCTGTCTGGTTTGAGTTGCCTCGTTGGCTTGATTCCAACGCTGGAACTGCTGAATGGCAATCAGAGTGACGAGTAGGGCGAGGAGCAGGAAAAGACCTTGCTGGATGTGCAGAGGCGAAATACGCAATTGTGCAATACGCTGGCTGTTCATCTGCATACTCCCCTTGGCCTGAGTGGCATTCAATTTGATGGGTCGGTATGTATCGACCTTGTTGAATGGGTTATTGCAGACTGCATGCCAATTTTTTAATCGATATTATTTCTTTTAAAATCAATGGCTTATAAAGTTTTGTGGAAGCGCACTACCAGCAAGCTGCACGATTACACCTTTGTAATCGTGCGTTCTGCACGAAGCCTATGTCGTGTCACGTCCTTGTGATCAGCCCGCGCTGCGCGCCATGACCTTCAGGGCATCGCCATTTACGCCTTTTACGCCACGAATATTTCGCGCGATTTCCACGGCCAGTTCCTTCTCCGCAAAGTTGGCGACGACGCCGTTGAGGCTGACGACCCCGGCCTTGGTGTCCACTTTGATGTTCAGCCCATCCAGCGTACGGCTATAGATCAGGCTCGCCTTGACCTTGCTGGTGATCCAGGCGTCACTCATTTCTTCCGTCGGGATGACTGACTGCGGCTGAGTCTTGGCGGCGATTGAGTCAGCTGCGCTCAGGCTGATCAGGTTGTTGACGCTGACCACACCATCGGTGTTGCTGGCCAGGCTGCCCGCCAGCTCCTTGGCTTCGGGGCTCTGCGCGCGACCCTTGAGGGTAATGACGCCATCTTTGCTGTCCACATCGATGGTCAGCGCTTCGGTCACGCTGCTCCACAGCAGCTTGGATTTCACCGTCGCCACCAGCGTTGCGTCTTCGAAGCGCTGGGCCATGTTGGTTCGCGTGCCGGGATCGCTGGCAACGGCAGGGTCGATTTCCAGCTGGTTATCGACCTTCTCAATGCCTTTGGTATCCAGCGCTATGCGCTCTGCCAGTTCACGATCGACCTCGTTTTCGACCTTGCCTTTGAGAATGGCAGTGCCTTGCTCGACATCCACGTCGATCTTGAACGGGCTCAAATGCTTGTTCAGCGCGAAGGCCGTCCAGATCGAACCCTCCTGGCGAGCTTCATCGAGCTGGGCAGGCAGATCAGGCTGGGCGAGAACAGGACCGCTGCCCAGCATTGCGGCAGCAGCGGTGACCAGAGCAATTTTTTTCAGCGAAAACATAGGGGTTTACCTTTTGAGGTGAGATTTCGTCTCCGAATGGACGGTTTTAACGACATAAACACGGATTAATCAGGCTGTTCATCATTAGATGATCAGAGAGCTAGCATGCATGCCGCATAATCAATCAGAATTGACCATGCAACTTGCCCGATGATTCCGAGACTAACTGAGACAATTCATTAAGGAGCGTAGGAAAAATGGAAGCAGCCACTGAGAATCAGGGCCGTATTCTGCTTGTGGACGATGAGTCCGCCATCCTCCGCACCTTCCGGTACTGTCTGGAAGACGAAGGTTATAGTGTCGCCACTGCCAACAGCGCAGCGCAGGCCGACACGCTCATGCAACGCCAGGTGTTCGACCTGTGCTTCCTCGATTTGCGTCTGGGAGAAGACAACGGCCTCGATGTGCTGGCGCAGATGCGCATTCAGGCGCCGTGGATGCGCGTGGTGATCGTGACTGCCCACTCGGCGGTAGATACTGCTGTGGATGCGATTCAGGCCGGTGCAGCCGACTATCTGGTCAAACCCTGCAGCCCTGATCAATTGCGCCTGGCGACTGCCAAGCAGCTTGAAGTGCGTCAGCTGTCTGCACGCCTCGAAGCGCTCGAAGGCGAAGTTCGCAAGCCCAAGGACGGACTGGATTCCCACAGCCCTTCAATGATGGCCATTCTGGAAACCGCCCGTCAGGTCGCGGTCACCGATGCCAACATCCTGATTCTGGGTGAGTCGGGCACCGGTAAGGGCGAACTGGCCCGGGCGATTCACGGCTGGAGCAAGCGCGCCAAGAAGTCCTGCGTCACGATCAACTGCCCGTCGCTCACCGCAGAGCTGATGGAAAGCGAATTGTTCGGTCACAGCCGCGGGGCCTTCACCGGTGCCAGCGAAAGCACGCTGGGGCGCGTCAATCAGGCGGATGGCGGTACGTTGTTTCTCGACGAGATCGGCGACTTCCCGCTGACGCTGCAGCCCAAGCTGCTGCGCTTTATTCAGGACAAGGAATACGAGCGCGTCGGCGACCCGGTCACCCGCAGGGCTGACGTGCGCATCCTTGCCGCCACCAACCTCAATCTGGAGGACATGGTGCGCAGCGGACGCTTCCGCGAAGACTTGCTGTACCGCCTGAACGTCATCACCCTGCATTTGCCGGCCCTGCGTGAGCGCAGCGAAGACATTCTGACCCTGGCAGACCGCTTTCTGGCCCGCTTCGTCAAAGAGTACGCCCGCCCGGCACGGGGT
The DNA here is from genome assembly GCF_000444135.1 of Pseudomonas avellanae BPIC 631. GTDB lineage: Bacteria > Pseudomonadota > Gammaproteobacteria > Pseudomonadales > Pseudomonadaceae > Aquipseudomonas > Aquipseudomonas avellanae. The sequence continues at coordinate 48,728 of NZ_ATDK01000055.1, read as the reverse complement.
TTCAGCGAAGAAGCCCGCGCCGCGCTGCTCAACTACCGCTGGCCGGGCAACATTCGTGAGCTGCGCAACGTGATCGAGCGCGCCAGCATCATCTGCCCACAGGAGCGGGTAGAGGTCAGCCATCTGGGCATGGCCGAGCAACCGGCGAACAACGCGCCGCGCGTCGGTGCCGCTCTGAGTCTGGACGAGCTGGAAAAAGCGCACATCGGTGCCGTGCTGGCGACCAGTGAAACCCTGGATCAGGCCGCCAAGACGCTGGGTATCGATGCTTCGACGCTTTACCGCAAACGTAAACAGTACAACCTATGAATGACCTCAAATGAAACTGGCCATGAAACTGCGCACTCGCCTCTTTCTGAGCATTTCGGCGCTGATCACAGTCGCCTTGCTCGGACTGCTGCTGGGGCTCGTCAGCGTCATGCAGATGGCGCGCACGCAGGAGTCACTGATTCAGCACAACTTCGCCATTCTGGATCTGGGCTTGAAGTTGCGTCAGAACCTGGGCGACCAACTGGTGTTGATGACCGGGGCCAACCGCAACCCGCCCGAGCTGGAAAAGATTCAGCGTCAGTTCGAGGAGTTGCTGGAGGAGGCTTCGGCACAGGACACGCAGCAGGATGTGCGCAACGGGCTTGAGGGGACCAGGGTCGATTACCGGCGATTCATCGACGCGTTGAAACAATTCGGCACCGACCCGCGAGGCATACGCGGCAATCCGCAGTTGAGTGAAAGCTTCGACAGTTTGCGTAACGGCTTGCTGAATGTGCACCGCAAGGCGCTGGAAAACATCAGCAGCGCCGAGATCAATTCCCGCGATCGCGCGCTGTGGATCGCGGGCCTTCTGGGGCTGGTCGGGCTGGCGGTGCTGTGCATCGGCTTTGTGACCGCGCACGGTATTGCCCGTCGCTTTGGTGCACCTATCGAAGCGCTGGCCAAGGCTGCCGACCGCATTGGCGAAGGTGATTACGAGGTCACACTGCCTATTTCCTCGGCCGCCGAGATGAACCTGCTGACCCGGCGCTTCGGCATCATGGCAGAGGCCTTGCGTCAGCATCAGGCGACCAATGTCGATGAGCTGCTGGCCGGCCAGCAGCGCCTGCAGGCGGTGCTCGACAGCATTGACGACGGCCTGCTGATGATCGATCGCCAAGGCCACCTGGAGCATTTGAACCCTGTTGCTCAGCGCCAGCTCGGCTGGGACGAGAGTCGCCTCGGGCAGAGCCTGGGGGAGGCGCTGAGTCGTCCCGAACTGGACGAGCAGTTGCATCTGGTCCTGCGTGGCGGGACCCTGGAGCGCGCCCCGGAAGACCTGGCCATCGACATCGACGGTGAGTCGCGGCTGCTGACCTACAGCATGACGCCGGTCAGTCACACCAAGGGCCATATCCTCGGCGCGGTGATGGTGCTGCACGACGTCACTGAGCAGCGGGCATTTGAACGCGTGCGCAGCGAATTCGTCCTGCGCGCCTCACATGAACTGCGCACGCCGGTCACTGGCATGCACATGGCGTTCGGCCTGCTGCAAGAGCGGTTGCACTTCGCCCCCGAATCTCGCGAAGCCGATCTGCTCAATACCGTTACCGAAGAGATGCAGCGCTTGATGCAGCTCATCAATGACCTGCTGAATTTCTCGCGCTACCAGAACGGCCTGCAAAAACTCAAGTTGGCACCGTGCTCCATTGAAACCTTGCTGGAAGAAGCCAGGGCTCGATACGAGGGGCAGGCGCAGGAGCAGGATATCGTGCTGATGCTGGACATCCAGGAACCGATGCCGCGCCTGCATGCCGACCAGTCCCAGCTGGAGCGGGTGCTGGACAACCTGCTCGACAACGCATTGCGTCATACACCGCCCAACGGCCTGATTCGCTTGCAGGCGAGGCGCCACGGCGAGCGGGCGATCATCAGTGTCGAAGACAACGGCGAAGGCATCGCCTATGGGCAGCAAGGACGAATCTTCGAGCCATTCGTCCAGGTCGGCCGCAAAAAAGGCGGCGCTGGCCTTGGCCTGGCGCTGTGCAAGGAAATCGTCCAGCTGCACGGCGGGCGTATGGGCGTCTACTCAAGGCCCGGGCAGGGCACGCAGTTCTATATGGCGCTGCCGCTTTGAAGTTTACGCCTTAAGCCACCAAGCCCTGTGGCCTCAGTGCTGCATTCTGAGGAGTTCGCAGCGCAAGGCGTCCTTTAAAAAGTTGGCGCTAGTAATGATGGCGACACGCGATGACTGTCAGTACACCGCCCTCATAGAAGTAGACAAGACGATGCTCTTTGGTGATGCGGCGGGACCAGTACCCGGTTAAATCGCCGGTCAGTGGTTCCGGCTTACCGGTGCCTTTGAACGGCGTACGCAGGCAGTGGCTAATGAGGCTGTCTATTGACAGGGAAATTGCCTGATCGGCATCCTTCCAGTGAGTGTAATCATCCCATCCCGATAGGGTGAAATGCACGCCGACAGCGGTCCTTGCTGCCTGTTTATTCTTCTGTTTCTGACCCTGTGACATCCAGTGAAATTTCCTTTACGAAGGCCTTTCCGGCTTTGTGCTGCGCAATGGATTGCCGCAGGTGCTTCGCATTGGCCTCTGTGCCTAGCAGGTACATGGTTTCTGACATCGAGTTGTAGTCATCAAGGGAAAGCATGACTACATGATCGCCGCGCAGGCGTGTGATGAGTGCTGGCTCATGGTCCCGGCACACATCATCCATCGCTTGCTTTAAACCGGCGCGAGCCTGGCTGAATGATAAAACCTGCATAAAATATTCCTTCCAGGCTGCAAGCCAGGAGCTCTTGTAAATTCCCGTGAGGGATTGGAACTGCTCGACTGTCAATCAGGCGCCGAGCGCATCTTCAAGCACACAGCTTGGGCATAGGACTGTTGTACAGAATATTGTACGTAAATTCAATCCCGCTAAGCCATCGCAGATATTGTTTATCTTGAGTGCTGAAGTTGTAACGATCAAACCGTCGACACGCCCTATTTTGCTCGTCGAAGTGGCATTGTATGGCGCCCAATCACTTCAAATGATTAAGCACCTGCAAAATGGCCGCGCTCTGTGTGTCCGGTTCGCCGTCAAACCGTGCAGGCCGGTAATGCATCTGGAAGGCGGCGATGACCTGGCGTGTGGCGGTGTCGAGCTCTCCGGTTTGTGGGGTGCTGTAGCCCAGGCGTGCGAGTTGTTGCTGGAACCAGCTGACGCTCGGCAGGTTGGTTGCCAGCATTGCCTGGCGCTGGGCAACCAGTCGCTCGTCGGGCCAGGTGCCCAGCCCTTCGGCGGCGAGGCGTTTCCACGGGAATAACGGACCTGGGTCTTGCTTGCGCAACGGGGCGATGTCGCTGTGCCCGATGACGTGTTTCGGGTCGATCCTGTTGCGTTTGACGATGTCTTTGAGCAGCACGGTGATCGACTGGATCTGTGCTTCGGTGTACGGATACCACAAGCGCCCTGTCGGTGTGTCCTTGAAGCCGGGGTTGACGATCTCGATGCCGATCGAGCTGGAGTTGAGCCAGGTGCGCCCTTCCCACTCGCTTTCACCGGCATGCCAGGCTCGAGCGTTCTCGTCGACCAGTTTGTAGATGGTCGCCTGGCTGTCGTCACCAATCAGGTAGTGGCTGCTTACCTCGCCATGGGTCAACAGTTGCAGGGACCGCTCCATCGACGCTGAGGTGTAATGCATGACGACGTACTGAACCCGGTTGTCGAAGTTAACTGACGGATGGCTGGTGTCCAGCTTCGGGCCGCTGGAGCAGCCAGTAAGGGCGAGCAGGAGAAAGGCAGAGAGATACAGCTTCATGGGGTCGGCAGCGTCGGCAGGAAATGAAACATCATAACAAAGCGCCCGAAAATAGCTTCAGCACTGAAGCATTCGTTCAGGTCAAAATGTTTCAGTCAGCCTTGCTCGACCCGGTTGCGCCCGTTTTCCTTGGCTTTATACAAAGCCTGGTCGGCGCGCTTGATAGCGGTATCGCTTCGTTCACCGGTGCGCAATGCGGTTACGCCGATGGAGACGGTGATCGTCACTCGCTCGCCTTTGAAGTGGAATGGGCACAGCTCGACCGCAGTGCGCAGCTCGTCGAGCAATGTCAGCCCTGTGCCGGGAAGCGTCGCCGGCAGCAGCATGACAAACTCTTCGCCACCAAACCTTGCGAGAAAGTCGGCAGGGCGCAGGCGCTTTTTGAAGACGTTGGCAACAATTTTCAACACTTTATCGCCGGCCAGGTGGCCGTAACCGTCGTTGATACGCTTGAAGTGATCCAGATCGAGTATGCACACCAACAGGCTGTTCTTCTCCCGCTGCCAATCAGCCATTTCCTGCTCCAGGCGCTCACCCCAGGCGGCGCGGTTGGGCAGGCTGGTCAGCGGGTCGATCAAGGCTTTCTGGCGCTGTTCTTCCAGATGGGTCCTGAACACCAATGCTTCCTGCTCCATGCTTGCGACACGTGAGGCCAGGCCTTGCAGGCGTGAGGCCACTTCCCGCTCGCGCTCGTCGCGCTTGAGCTGGTAGTTATCCATGGAGCTCAGCAAGCCTTCAAAACGATTGTCGAGCACTTGCTTGAGGCTGTTCAGGTCGGACGCGTCCTGCACGCTGCTTTGCAAGCCGCCAACCTGCTCGCGCAGCTGTTCGTTCAGATCCCGCGCGCTGGACTGGTTCTCGGCATGGTCTTCACTGGCAGCCTGCAAGTGGCTCTGGAAAGACTCGAGGCGTTCGTTGAGCTGCTTGAGATAGCTGCTGAATTCCTGCTGGCCACCGTTGTTGATTGCCAGCATCAGCACAGCCAGGTCGTCGAGGATCGGTAGCAGTTCGTACCAGTTCAAGCCATGTTTCAGGCGCAACTGCATGTCTTCGACCTGCGGCCGGAAATGCTCTGACAGGGTCAGGTCGTTGAGCAGGCCCAGCAGCGTTTCTTCGATGTGTGCAGCCACCGAGCTGTAGCTTGGCTCCGGAGAGGAGGGCAGTGCATAACCCTCTTCGCTGTCTTCACCTTCGGTGTCTGGCTCGGGGTCGTCTTCTGGCTCCACCTCAGGGATAACCGGTGCGGGGCGTTGTTGGTAGGGCACGCTGGGCGTGGGCGCCAGCATGTCGGTTGTATCGATACGCTCCACGGGCACGCTGACAGGTTCGACGGCGATTTCTACCGGTACTGGCGCCACCGATACAGTCGCTGGCACAGGTTCCACAACGTTCGTTACGGCGGGTGTTTCCGCGTTGGGCTCGGGTACTGGCGCTGCGGGTTTGCTCTCGATCTCTCTTTCCAGAGAAGCAGGCGCAGGGGCTGTTGCGCTCGCCACAGGGGCAGGCGCAGGCGATGTTGGGGCCTGTGCGTCGGGTGCCTCTGGGGGCTCGTGAACTTCGTCGTGTATTTCCTGCGCGGGCGGAAGGCTTTGCGGATGGGCCGCTTCAGGAGGGTGCTCGTTACCGTGCTCGTCGCGTGAGCCGAACAGGCGTTGCAGAAGCCCCGGGCGCTGACCTTCATCCTGTTTTTCAAGCTGAGTCAGGGCCTTACCCTGCAAGCCGCTCAATTCGCTGAGCAGCAGTGGCAATTCGCGTGCTTGCGCTGCTCGCTCCTCAAGGTCCTTGGCAAAGCGCTTGAGGGGTTTGCGCACCTCTCGAGTCAACGGCAGTGCCTGCAACTGTGTCACCAGCGCGGTCAGTGCCGAGCCAATTTGCCCGACGCGCACTTCACGGCGTTGCTCGGAGTCCAGCACGGCTTTTTCAAGGCGCGGAATCAAGGCTGCCAGACCTGCGTCCATGTCGTCCCTGCGGACGATTTCGCGCATTTCCTTCATGCATTCATCGACGGCGCGGTCGGAGCCTTCCGCCGCCAGGCTGCTGCGCACCAGACCGCGGCGCAACAAGTCTAGCCGTGCGTCCCAGCGCTTTTCGAGCTTATCCTGCTGCTCGATGCCTTTGAGGTACTTCTCTCTCCAGCGCTCCGTCTCGTCGCTCATGCAAGGTTTCCACCAGAAGGTACAGGCAGCGAGTCCCCGTGCAGTGAAGCGGGCAGGCGGATCTCGACAGCAACCGGCAGGTGATCGGAAATAGGGTGGGCCAGCACCTGCACGCGTTCAAGCGTCAGGGTCGGGCTGAGCAAAATGTGATCGAGGCAGCGTTGTGGCCGCCAGCTCGGAAAGGTCGCTTCGATCTGCGGGGCCAGCAGGCCAAGGTCACGCAGCGGCGAGTGTTCCAGCAGATCGTTGGCGTGGGTGTTCATGTCGCCCATCAGCACTTGATGACGATAACCGCCGATCAGCTCGCGAATGTAGGCCAGTTGCCGGGTTCTGGTACGAGTACCCAGAGCCAGGTGCATCATGACCACCACCAGCGCATCTTCGCCTTCGCCGAAGCGGACAAGAATGGCCCCGCGCCCTGCCGGACCCGGCAGAGGATGATCTTCGATCTTGGTCGGACGCAGACGGCTCAACACGCCGTTGCTGTGCTGGGCGAAGCGCCCGAGGTTGCGATTAAGCTGCTGATACCAGAACGGGAAGCCACCCAGTTGGGCGAGATGCTCGACCTGGTTGACGAAGCCGGAGCGCATACTGCCGCCATCGACTTCCTGCAAGGCGACCAGGTCGAAATCGTTGATCAGGTCGCCGATCTTCTGCAGGTTGCCAGCCCGGCCGACGTGCGGCAGCAAATGTTGCCAACTGCGCGTCAGGTAATGCCGGTAGCGTTCGGTGCTGATACCGACCTGGATATTGAAGCTGAGCAGCCGCAGCCTGCCGTCTTCCGGCAAGCCGCTTTGCGTCAGATGATGTTCGTTGACCTGCGGATCATGCAGGCCAACGATACGCGGGCTACCTTTACCCCAGCGGCGCATGGCGAGCGCTTACTTGGCGGCCTTGGCAGCCGCTCGCTCTTTGTCGATCAGTTGGTCGGCAACCTGCAGGGTCGCTTCCGGACCACCGGCAGAACCCAGGTCAAAGCGGTACTTGCCGTTGACGATCATGGTTGGAACGCCCGTCACTTCGTATTTCTTGGCCAGTTCCTTGTACTGAGTGATCTTGTTTTTCACTGCGAAGGAGTCGAATGTCTTGAGGAAGTCGTCCTTGTTGACGCCCTGGGTTGCGACGAAGTCAGCCATGTCGTTCTTGTCGGTCAGACGCTTGCCGCCTTTCTGGATCGCTTCGAATACCGCGGCGTGAACCTTGTGCTCGACACCCATGGTGTCCAGGGTGATGAACAGTTGGCCGTGAGCGTCCCAAGGACCGCCGAACATGGCCGGGATACGCACGAAATTGACGTCGGACGGGAGCTTTTCGACCCACGGGTTGATGGTTGGCTCGAATGCGTAGCAATGCGGGCAGCCATACCAGAACAGCTCAACGACTTCGATCTTGCCCGGCTCGGCGACGGGCACAGCGCTTGTCAGCTCGACGTATTGTTTGCCGGCCTCGATGGGCTCGGCAGCCTGGGCGGACATACCGAACAGACTGGCGGCAACCAGAGCGGCGCTGATGATCAGATTACGCATGCTTTACTCCTGAGCAGATAAAATCGCCTTCAAACGGCGGTTGTTCGACCGATCGCGAAAGCCTGAGTTCGTTAGTGTAACGCTGAGGTTGTAAAAATGGGCGGCCTTGGACGGCCTTTTTGCATAAGGAGTGAAGCAGGTCATGTCTGAATGTTCCAGCCGCCAGTCAGTGCGCCCCGATAGGGTGCGAGTATGGGCCGGGGGACAGGTGTGTCATTATAGGCGCACGCACCCAAACGAAACCGACACCTCTTGCCGCACCCCTTGCAGGCAGGGTCTTCACCGGAAATCACATGCAGCTCAAAAACCCCATTCTCGGTCTGTGCCAACAGGCCACGTTCATGCTCAGCGCCGCCAAGGTCGACCAATGCCCCGATGACGAGGGTTTTGAAGTCGCATTCGCCGGTCGCTCCAACGCGGGCAAGTCGAGCGCGCTGAACACCCTGACCCACGCCAGCCTGGCGCGCACCTCCAAGACTCCTGGGCGCACCCAGTTGCTGAACTTTTTCGGCCTCGATGAAGATCGTCGTCTGGTCGACTTGCCCGGCTACGGCTACGCCAAAGTGCCAATCCCGCTGAAACTGCACTGGCAGCGCCACCTGGAAGCTTATCTGGGCAGCCGCGAAAGCCTCAAAGGTCTGATCCTGATGATGGACATCCGTCATCCAATGACCGACTTCGACCTGCTGATGCTCGATTGGGCGATTGCCAGCCACATGCCGATGCACATCCTGTTGACCAAGGCCGACAAGCTGACCTATGGCGCTGCCAAGAACACGCTGCTCAAGGTTCAGGCCGAGATTCGCAAAGGCTGGGGTGACGCAGTGAGCATTCAGTTGTTTTCGGCGCCCAAGCGTATGGGGCTGGAAGAGGCCTACACAGTGCTGGCCGGCTGGATGGAGCTGGAAGACAAAGCGCCTGCGGAGTAAATCGCAGGCAAAAAAAGACCCCGGACTTCACATGGGGAGGGGAAGTACCGGGGCTTAAGGTCCGGACCTTAGGGTGGGGTCCGGAATAACTGCCAACACTTAACACAACTTAAGAGCACGATGGATTTTTCAATCAATCGGAACCTCTGACTCCTGTCCAAACGGTTAAGTTCCAGCAATGAAGAAAAGTTCACATTTCCTACAATGTTTGACGAATCCCCCTACGAATTCGTCGTTTTTTAGCGTTAATGTGCCTCGTCCCAGTTGTTGCCAACCCCGACTTCCACCAGCAGCGGCACTGCCAGTTCTGCCGCGCCGCTCATATGCGGACGGATCTGCTCGCTGATCTGATCGACCAGGTCTTCGCGCACTTCCAGTACCAGTTCATCGTGCACTTGCAGGATGACCCGTGCATCCAGGCCGGATTCGTCCAGCCAGCCATTCACCGCCACCATCGCTTTTTTGATGATGTCCGCCGCCGTGCCCTGCATCGGCGCGTTGATCGCCATGCGTTGCGCGCCGTTGCGCAGTGAAGGGTTCTTGGCGTTGATGTCCGGCAGGTACAGGCGACGGCCGAAAATAGTCTCGACGAAGCCCTGTTCGGCGGCCTGGGTGCGCGTGCGCTCCATATAGTCCAGCACGCCGGGGTAGCGGGCAAAATAGCGATCGACATAGGCCTGCGACTGCTTGCGGTCCACGCCGATCTGTTTGGCCAGGCCAAATGCGCTCATGCCGTAGATCAGGCCGAAGTTGATCGCCTTGGCACTGCGGCGCATGTCGGTGGTGACGTTCTCCAGTTCGACGCCGAAAACTTCCGACGCTGTCGCGCGGTGAACGTCCAGGTCATTGCGGAACGCATGCAGCAAGCCTTCGTCCTTGGCCAGGTGCGCCATGATCCGCAGTTCGATCTGCGAATAGTCAGCCGCCAGCAGCTTGTAACCCTTGGGCGCTACGAACGCCTGACGGATGCGGCGGCCTTCGGCGGTACGAATCGGGATGTTCTGCAGATTAGGGTCGCTGGAAGACAAACGCCCGGTCACCGCTACCGCCTGATGATAGGAGGTGTGAATGCGCCCGGTGCGCGGGTTGATCTGCTCGGGCAGGCGGTCGGTGTAGGTGCTCTTGAGCTTGCTCATCGAGCGGTACTGCATCAGCACCTTGGGCAGCGGGAAATCCTGTTCGGCGAGTTCGGCAAGCACCGCCTCGGCCGTCGATGGCTGGCCGGTGGCGGTCTTGCTCAGGATCGGCATGCCGAGTTTTTCGTAGAGAATCACCCCGAGCTGCTTGGGCGAGCCGAGGTTGAATTCTTCACCGGCAATGGCGAACGCCTCGCGCTCCAGTGCGGTCATCTTGTCGCCCAGTTCGACGCTCTGGATGCCCAGCAGGTTGGCATCGACCAGCGCGCCCTGACGTTCAATGCGGGCCAGCACCGGCACCAATGGCATCTCGATCTCGTTGAGCACCGGTTGCAAGGTCGGAATCGCCGCCAGGCGGGCTTCGAAGACTTCATGCAGGCGCAGGGTCAGGTCGGCCTCTTCGGCGGCGTAATTGCCCGCCTGCTCGATGGCGATCTGGTCGAAGGTGAGCTGCTTGGCACCCTTGCCAGCGATGTCCTGGAAGTTGATCGGCGTGTGCGTCAGGTACTTGGCCACCAGACTGTCGCGGTCATGGCGAGTGGCGGTGGAGTCCAGCACGTAGGATTCAAGAATGGTGTCAAAGCGCACACCCTGCAGCTCGATGCCTTGCGCCTGATCGCCGCCGATCGCGCAGTTGGCGAGCAGGTTAATGGCAAATTTGGCGTGCTGACCGACCTTGATCTTGTTCGGGTCTTCCAGCAGCGGCTTGAGCGTCTTGAGGATGGTGTCGCGATCCAGCTGCTGTGGCACGCCCATGTAGGAGTGGGTCAGCGGGATATAGGCGGCTTCGTGGGTCTGGATGGCGAAAGACAGGCCCACCAGTTGCGCACGCTGGGCGTCGGTGCCGTTGCTTTGGGTGACGAAGGCGAAAAGCGGTGCCGCCTGAAGCTTTTTCAGCCAGGCGTCGAACTGCTCTTGCTCGAGAATGACCTCGTACGCTGCTTCCTTGGCTGCCACTGTCGGCTCTTCGACCGCCAGCTCCTGGCCGGCGCGTTTGGCATCGCGTTGCAGGTCTTCGATCCAGCTCTTGAATTCCAGCTCGGCGTACAGCTCCATCAGCTTGTCGCGGTCCGGCTCGCTGCAATGCAACTGGTCCAGCTCGATGTCCAGCGGCACGTCGATCTTGATGGTCGCCAATTCGTAAGAGAGGAAGGCCATCGCGCGGTGTTCTTCAAGCTTGGCGGCCAGGGTCTTGGCGCCGCGGATCGGCAGGGTCGCGACCATGTCGAGGTTGTCGTAAAGCTCCTTGATCCCGCCGCCCACGCCCACCAGCAGGCCGACAGCGGTTTTTTCGCCAACGCCGGGCACGCCGGGGATGTTATCGACCTTGTCGCCCATCAAGGCCAGGTAGTCGATGATGTGCTCCGGGCCGACGCCGAATTTTTCTTTCACGCCTGCTACGTCCAGCACGCTGCCGGTCATGGTGTTGACCAGCGTGATATGGCCATCGACCAGCTGCGCCATGTCCTTGTCGCCGGTGGAAATGACCACCGGGCGATCTGCCGCCGCGCTGCTGCGCGCCAGGGTGCCGATTACGTCGTCCGCTTCGACACCTTCAACGCACAAAAACGGATAGCCCATGCCTTTCACGCAGGCGTGCAGCAGATCGACCTGCACGCGCAGGTCATCCGGCATACTCGGCCGGTTGGCTTTGTAGTCGGTGTACAGCGCGTCCCGGAACGTCCCGCCCTTGGCATCGAAGACGACCGCGAGCGGGCTGTCCGGGTATTGACGGCGCAGGCTTTTGAGCATGTTGAGCACGCCCTTGACGGCGCCGGTCGGCAACCCTTTGGACGTGGTCAGGGGTGGCAGGGCGTGGAAGGCGCGGTAGAGGTAAGAAGAACCGTCCACCAGGACGAGCGGCGCTTGGGTCATGAGCAGAATCAACCTTTTCGGCGGGGTCGGCGCTAGAATACGCAGACCATTGACGACAAAGGGACAAGGTTATCATGCGCAAGGTAAATCGACTGATATTGACCGGCCTGTTGGCACTTTGCCCTTTGCTCGCAGTTTCGGCGGAGGACCCGCCGTCGGCGGCACCGGACGTGACCATTCGCACCGATGGCGACAAAACCATTCAGGAATACCGCCAGAATGGTTTCCTGTACGCCGTGAAAATCACTCCGAAACACGGCAAGCCCTATTTTCTGGTGCGCGCCGATGGTACAAGCCCTAACTTCATCCGTTCGGACCAACCGGACATGCTGATCCCGCAGTGGGAAATATTCAGCTGGTAGCACCTTACATTCACTCTAATCGTTGGCAGTTCTGACATGTCTGTTTTTACCCCACTGGCTCGGCCCGAGCTGGAAGCATTTCTCGCCCCTTACGGGCTCGGCCGCCTGCTTGACTATCAGGGCATTGCCGCCGGTAGTGAAAACACCAATTACTTCATCAGCCTGGAGCAGGGTGAATTTGTCCTGACACTGGTCGAGCGTGGCCCGGTGCAGGAGATGCCGTTCTTCATCGAACTGCTTGATGTGCTGCACGACGCCAACCTGCCGGTGCCCTACGCGCTGCGCACCACTGACGGTCAGGCCCTGCGCGAGCTGGCGGGCAAGCCTGCGCTGTTGCAGCTGCGGCTGCCGGGCAAGCACGTCAGCGAGCCCAATACCCAGCATTGCGTGCAGATTGGCGAGCTGTTGGCCAACCTGCACCTGGCCACCCGTGAACAGGTGCTTGAGCGCAAGACCGACCGTGGTCTTGACTGGATGCTCAGCGAGGGACGCAATTTTCTGTCGCATCTGGGCGAGGCTCAGCGCGCGTTGCTTGAAAAAAGTCTTCAGGAGATCGAAGACCTCAAGCCGCAGGTCATGGCGTTGCCGCGCGCCAACCTGCATGCCGACCTGTTTCGTGACAACGTGCTGTTCGAGGGCACGCACCTGACCGGGCTGATCGACTTCTACAACGCCTGTTCCGGCCCGATGCTCTACGACCTGGCGATTGCCCTCAACGACTGGTGCTCCCGCGAAAACGGCCAGCTCGACGCTGTCCGCGCCCGCGCGCTGTTGGGGGCCTATGCCGGCTTGCGCCCGTTCACGGCTGCCGAATCAAAGCTGTGGGCAACAATGTTGCGCATAGCCTGCGTGCGTTTCTGGCTGTCCCGCCTGATCGCTGCCGAGACCTTCGCCGGGCAGGACGTGCTGATTCACGACCCTGTCGAGTTCGAGCAGCGCCTGGCAGAGCGTCAAACGCCACACATCGCGTTGCCGTTTGCGCTCTGAATGGCTGTGGTGCCAATGGCGCGTTATCGTTCCTCACGCTCCGCACTCATCTTTATACATAAGTCCTGAAGAGCCCGTAAAATGGGGCCGTTCACGCTTCTGCCCGCAGGGCGTGGGAGCGAACTTGTTCGCGAAGACGATGTTTTAGGCGCTGCATTTTCGGCGACTATCCCGGCCCCTTCGCGAACAAGTTCGCTCCCACGGCCTCCGGCCAGAATCAAAAGCAGCGTTGTATAACGATGAGCGCTGAGCGTGGGCACGATAGTGTTTTTCCGGACACCTAATGTCTGCACGCTCACGTACTTTCCCGCTCCACCAACCTGCAATCGAGCAAATTCAAGCGCTGTATTTCCCCTTCTACTGGCAGTACCCCAAGGCTCTCCAGCACGCGGGTTGCGGCCATTACGCCGATCTCCAGTGCTGGCGGTTTGATGGTGGTGAGGCTGGGCAGCATCATTTCTGCGAAGGCGTAGTCGCCAAAGCCCATGACGGCGCAGTCCTGCGGAACGTGCAGGCCTGCACGCTGGCTGGCGAGCAGCGCGCCGGCGGCGAGGTTGTCGTTGGCGAAGACGATGGCGTCGGGGCGCGGCGCTTGGCTCATCAGTGCCTCCATGGCCTGCTTGCCTGCCTCGAAAGGCGCTCGCCCGGCGTCCGGGACGAATACCCACGGCTTGAGGCCAAGCCCTTCCAGCGTCGCGGCATAACCGTTGCGACGCTCAAGTGCGCTGAAGTCGCCCGCGACGCTGTTCTGTACGAACGCGATGCGGCGATAGCCTTTGGCATGCAGGTAGCGGGCTGCGGCAACGCCGACGTCGTAGTGAGAAAAGCCAATCTGGATCGGGCTGCGGTCGGGCTGGTGGTCCCAGGTTTCGATCACCGGGACGTCGGTCTGCTCGATCATCTTCTCAGTCGCTGGGCTGTGGAAGCGACTGGTCAGCACCAAGGCCGCCGGAGACCAGCCCAGAAACGCCCGCACGGCGCTTTCTTCCTGCTCGGCGGAAAAGTAACTGGAGGCCAGCAACAACTGGAAACCATGCTGGCTCAATGTGTCGCTGAAGCCCTGAATGGTGTTGGCGAAGATCGGCCCGGAGATGTTGGGAATGACCATCGCCACCACCTTGCTGCGCGCCGACGCCAGGCCACCTGCCACCAGATTGGGCACGTAGCCCAGTGTATTGACCACTGCCGCGATGCGTTCGCGCAGTTCGGGCGAGACTTGCTCTGGCTGATTGAAATAGCGCGACACGGTGATGGCCGACACCCCCGCCTGGCGTGCCACGGCGGTGATCGTCACCCGGCCGGCGCCTCGGCGTTTGCGTATCGCAGGTTTTTCGTCAGCCATGCTCGATCACTTCATATAAAAGTAAAAGGAATATAAAACTAATTTTTCAGTATTGGACGATCTATCTGCCAATTCCTGATACTGGTGATGTTAGCGCTAACAAAGATGGTTTGTCTGCTACTCGCCACCGCGAATGCCCGGACCCGGTTTAGCCAGCACGAACAGGCGCCAGTGCGCATCGCACTGTCGGATCAGGGCATATTTCAGGCAGGCACGCAGATGCACACAACACATGGGGATGGCGTCAAACACACACTTCTGGCGCAAGCCATCGATCAGGCTCATGTGGCGCGGGGGCGTCGCTATGGCTGGTTGTTGATGGGGCTGACGGCTTTGCCGTGGGTGCCGGCAATGGCCGCGACCGAGGCCGCGCAAAACGCCGAGACCGTAGCGCTGGAATCGGTCACCGTGACGGCCACGCGCCGTGAAGAGTCGCTGCAAAAAGTCCCGGTCGCAGTCTCGGTCATTCAGGGCGAACAACTGGAGCGGGACAACCGCAACGGCGTGGCCAGTATCGTGCAGCAAGTGCCGTCGCTGAACTTCCGCACCGGCGCCTCCAACAAGGACACCTCGCTGTTCATTCGCGGTGTCGGCACCATTTCCACTTCGCCAGGCGTCGAGCCGACGGTGGCGACCGTGATTGATGGCGTGGTGTATGCGCGTCCGGGTCAGGCCACGCTGGACCTGCTCGACCTTGAACGCATCGAAGTGCTGCGCGGCCCGCAGGGCACGCTGTTTGGCAAGAATGCGTCGGCCGGTGTGCTCAACGTCACCACCAAGGCGCCGACCGAAGAGACCCACGGTTATATCGATCAGTCGTATTACAGCGGCAATGAAAGCCGCACCCGTTTCGGCATCGGTGGCAGTCTGATTCCGCAGACCCTCAAGGGCTCGATCACCACGCTGTTCGGCAGCTACGACGGCAACGTCGACAACAAGCTCAACGGTCAGGAAGTCAACGGTTACAACCGCAAGGGCGCGCGCGGCAAGCTGGAGTTCACGCCCAACGACGACATCACGTTTACCCTCGCCGCAGACTACATGCAGTCCCATGATGACGCGCCCAACGGCGTGGTCAGCAAGGCGCTGACCCCGGCGTTCGCCAGTGCGCTGTCACCGGTGCGCGCCGACAGCGACAACCGCAACGTGCTTAGCGATTACCGCAGCCACGTTGAAGACGTCAACAAAGGCCTGTCCGGTCAGCTTGACTGGCAACTGGGCGATTACACCCTGACCTCCATCACCGCCTGGCGCGGCTGGGACAACACCCAGTATCAGGATGGCGACCGTCTCGGCACCATCACGGCTGCCTTCCCCGGCACCGAAGACAAGGGCGATCTGGAGTTCAACCAGTATTCCCAGGAGCTGCGTCTGGCGTCGCCAAAGGGCCAGTTTGTCGAGTACGTCGGCGGGCTGTTCTACATGCACGGCAAGAGTGACGAAACCTATCAGCGCACGCTGATCACCCCGACCACGCAAAACCGAGGCATCGCCGATTACAGCACGACCACCGACAGCTATTCGGTGTTTGGCGAAACCACCTTCAACTTTACGCCGGATTTCCGCGCGATTGCCGGTGCGCGCTGGACCCACGACGATCTGGAATACGATCATCGCCGCGTTTCGACATCGGCGACCACGGTCAGCGGCATTCAGCCTGCGACCAGCAGTTCCGGGTCGGTGGACGAGGACGGCAAGTCCGGGCGGCTGGGTCTGCAATATGACCTCAGCGACAGCGTGATGACCTACATCACCTACTCGCGCGGCTACAAGGGCCCGGCCTACAACGTGTTCTTCAACATGCAGCCGCGTGACACCGAAGCCCTCAAGCCGGAAACCTCGAACACTTGGGAAGTCGGCGTTAAAGCCGCCACCTGGAACAATCGCCTGACCACCAACCTGGCGGTGTTCCACAGCGATTACGACAACTATCAGGCGAACTTCTTCGACAGCGTTGCCGGGCAGGTCGTAACGCGGCTGATCAACGCAGGCAGTGTCAGCACCGAAGGCGTCGAGCTGGATTACGCTTTGCAGGCCACGCGTAACCTGAAATTCTCCGGCGCGCTGTCCTACACCAAGGCGCGCATCGACACCTTCGCCTGCCCGGCCGGTGCGGCGGCGTCGTGCAACGTCGATGGCAAAACCCTGCCGTACAGCCCGGACTGGAAAAGCTATGTGCGCGCTGATTACACCATCCCGCTGGACAACGGCCTGGACATCGAGCTGGGCACCGATTACAGCTGGCAGAGCGAAGTGCAGTACGACATCAGTCAGAACCCGGACACCAAGCAGGGTGCTTACGGCATCTGGAACGCCAGCGTGGCACTGGCTGATTACAACAGCGGCTGGCGCGTAGCACTGCTTGGCAAGAACCTGGCAGACAAGTCTTATTCGCCGATGCTGGCAACCGGCGGCAACTACGTTTACCGATCCGTGCCGCGTGATGACGAACGTTATTTCGGCGTGCAGCTGCGCAAGGATTTTTGAGTCGCTGCCCGCAGCAACACAGTAAGGAGTGAGGCATGAGCACGACTGCTCGACAGATGAAACTGGGCGCTTTTTTGATGGCCACCGGGCACCACGTTGCGGCCTGGCGCCACCCGGATGTGCCTGCGGATGCGGGGCTGGATTTCAAACACTACCGGCACCTGGCCCAAGTCGCGGAAGCGGCGAAATTCGACACCTTGTTTGTGGCCGACAGTGTGGCGGCGGCGACCGGTGATATCGCCAGTCGCATGGCCCGCTCGGATCATTTCGAGCCACTGACGCTGCTCTCGGCGCTGAGCGCGGTGACCGATCACATCGGCCTGATTGCAACGGCGACGACTACTTACAACGAGCCCTATCACGTGGCCCGCAAGTTCGCCTCGCTGGATCACCTGTCGGGCGGCCGGGCGGGCTGGAATCCGGTGACGTCGGACGCCGCCGCCGAGGCGCAGAATTTCGGTCGCGCCGAGCATGTCGGCCACGCCGAGCGTTACAGTCGAGCGAGTGAGTTTCATCAGGTAGTGACTGGCCTGTGGGACAGCTGGACAGACGACGCCTTCACCCGTAACAAGGCCAGCGGCGAGTATTACGACCCGGCCAAGGTGCATGTGCTGGATCACGTGGGCGAGCATTTCAGCGTCAAAGGGCCGCTGAACGTGGCGCGTTCGCCGCAGGGTCAGCCGGTGGTGGTGCAGGCCGGTTCCTCGGAAGTCGGTCGTGATCTGGCGGCGCAGACGGCAGAGGTGGTTTTCACCGCGCAGACCTCGCTGGCCAGTGCCCAGGCGTTTTATGCCGACATCAAGGGGCGTTTGAGCGCTTACGGGCGAGACGCAGATTCGCTGAAAGTCATGCCCGGCGTGTTCATCGTCGTAGCAGAAACCGAAGCGCTGGCGAAACAGAAGTTCGAGTCGTTTCAGGACCTGATCGAACCACAGGTGGGTGTTGCTCTGTTGGGCCGTATGCTGGGCAATTTCGATCTGTCGGGCTATCCGCTGGACGGGCCGTTGCCGGAGCTGCCACTGACCGACAGCGGCCAGCGCAGTCGGCAAAAGTTGCTGACTGAGCTGGCCGATCAGGAAAACCTGACCTTGGCACAGCTGGGGCGGCGGATTGCCGGTGGGCGAGGGCACTACAGCCTGATCGGCACGCCTGCGCAGATCGCCGATGAATTGCAAATCTGGTTCGAACACGGTGCGGCGGACGGCTTCAATGTGCTGGTGCCGCATCTGCCGGGCGGTCTGGAAGACGTCGCGCAATTGCTGGTGCCGGAGTTACAGCGGCGCGGGCTGTTTCGTACTGAATATGAAGGCACTACGTTGCGCGAGAACCTGGGGCTGCAGCGGCCTGCTTATAGATTTTGATATTCCCCGCATGCAAGCCCTGGAGGACTCAGAAAACGGCGCGCTCAGGCTTCTGCCCGCAGGGCGTTGTGGGAGCGGACTTGTCCGCGAAGGGGCCGGTACATTTCGCGAATATGTATCGTCGGAACCACCTTCTTCGCGAACAAGTTCGCTCCCACGGCCTTCGGCCAGAATCAAAAGCGGATTTTTTACAGCACAGAGACTGGGCATAGACCACTGAATTAAAGGATTACCCATGAAACCATTCACCTTCATCGCCGCCATTCTGGCTTTCAGCGGCTTGCTCAATACAGCCTCTGCCGACGAGCCCGACGCCTTGCGCATCGGCTATCAGAAAGGCTCGATCACGCTGGTGCTGGCCAAGGAATACGGCCTGCTGGAGAAGCGCTTTGCTGCTACAAAAATCAAATGGATCGAGTTTCCGGCCGGGCCGCAGATGCTTGAAGCTTTGAATATCGGCAGCCTGGACATCGCCTCAACCGGCGACATTCCGTCGATCTTTGCTCAGGTCGCAGGTGCAGACCTGGTCTACATCGGCGCAGAACCGGCCAAGCCGCAGGCGGAAACCCTCCTGGTGCGCAGCGAAAGCCCGCTGCACAGCGTGGCAGAGCTGAAAGGCCGAAAAGTCGCGCTCCAGAAAGGCTCCAGCGCGCACAACGTGGTGCTGCGTGTGCTGAACAAGGCAGGGCTGACCTTCAAGGATATTCAGCCGATCTACCTGACCCCCGCCGATGCCCGTGCCGCGTTTGAAAACGGCAGCGTCGATGCCTGGGCGATCTGGGACCCGTACTACTCCATCGCCCTGAACGAAGGCCACAGCCGCCTGTTGGCCAACGGCGAAGGGCTTGGGCTGTCGGGGCCGTTCTACACCGCACGCCGGGAGTTTGCCGAGAAAAACGGCGCGTCCGTCCAGCAGGTCCTCGACGAACTGACGACGGCCGATGAACTGACTCGCACGCAACGCGCAGAGAGCATCCAGATCCTGGCGCGCAGCATGGGCTTGTCCGAAGCGGTCATCACTCAGTATCTTGACCATCGACCTGCATCACCCAGCTTGCCGATCACGCCTGAAATCGTGCGTGCGCAGCAAGCGACCGCCGATCTGTTTTACGACAACCACTTGATACCCAAGCGGGTCGACATTCAGCAGGTTGTCTGGCAAAAGCCATGATTCCCGCGTGGCGAGCAGACGTTTCACGCTCGCGAGCGCACCGCGACACGCCTCGAATATCCCGCAGACAAGAGAGGATTCAATGACCTACATCGCTGCCGAAAATCGTTACCAAGACATGCCGTATCGCCGTACC
The DNA here is from genome assembly GCF_000444135.1 of Pseudomonas avellanae BPIC 631. Lineage (GTDB taxonomy): Bacteria > Pseudomonadota > Gammaproteobacteria > Pseudomonadales > Pseudomonadaceae > Aquipseudomonas > Aquipseudomonas avellanae. The sequence continues at coordinate 29,473 of NZ_ATDK01000055.1, read as the reverse complement.
GGCCGCAGCGGGCTGGTGCTTCCGGCACTGTCGTTGGGCTTGTGGCACAACTTCGGTGACAGCACGCCGATCGACACCCAGCGCGCCATGCTGCGCACGGCGTTCGATCTGGGCATCAACCATTTCGACCTGGCCAACAACTATGGGCCGCCGTACGGCAGCGCCGAGATCAACTTTGGTCGTTTGCTCCGTGAAGACTTCAAGCACTACCGCGACGAGCTGATCATCTCCAGCAAGGCAGGCTGGGACATGTGGCCGGGGCCTTACGGGCAGGGCGGTGGGTCACGCAAATACGTGCTGACCAGCCTCGATCAGAGCCTGCAACGCATGGGTCTGGATTACGTCGATATTTTCTACTCGCACCGTTTCGACCCGGACACCCCGCTGGAAGAAACCGCCAGCGCGCTGGCCACTGCCGTGCAGCAGGGCAAGGCGCTGTACATCGGCATCTCGTCGTATTCCGGGGCCAAAACCCGTGAAATAGCCGCGCTGCTCAAAGAGTGGAAAGTGCCGTTGCTGATTCACCAGCCGGCTTACAACCTGCTCAACCGCTGGGTCGAGAAAGACCTGCTTGATGCGACCGAAGAGCTGGGTGCTGGCGTGATTGCCTTCACCGCGCTGGCTCAGGGGTTGCTGTCTGACAAGTATTTGAACGGCGTGCCCAAGGACGCACGGGTCAATCGTCCGGGCGGTGGCTCGCTGCAGGCTTCGCACTTGTCCGAGCAGAACATCGCCCATGTGCGCGCCCTCAACGAAATCGCCCAGCGTCGCGGTCAGAGCCTGGCACAAATGGCCCTGGCCTGGACCCTGCGTGATCCGCGCGTGACCTCGGCACTGATCGGTGCCAGCCGTCCCGAGCAGATCATCGAAAACGTTGGTGCGCTGCAGAACCTCACGTTCAGCAGCGAAGAACTGGCCGAGATCGACAGCTTTGCGGTGGAAGGCGGCATCAACCTGTGGGAAAAGCCATCGCTGGCTGAGTGATACGGTGTTGGGCTGCGCGTTACACGCAATTCCTGAGATGACTATCGTTCCCACGCTCCGCGTGGGAATGCAGTTCTGGACGCTCTGCGTCCTGCCTTGAATAGTCGGCGCGGCGCAGAGTGTTTCGAAATGCATGCCAATGCGGAGCATTGGCACCAACGACCATCATATAACCACTCAGCCCTCATCAGCCTCGTCGTCATCCCCGCCATCGACTTTCATGCCTAGTTCCTTGATCTTGCGGGTCAAGGTGTTGCGGCCCCAGCCCAGCAGCACAGCAGCGTCGCGGCGGCGGCCGGCGGTGTGCTTGAGGGCGGTTTCGATCATGATTCGCTCAAAGGTTGGCACCGCGCTGTCCAGCAGGCTGGACTGACCGCGCGACAACGCCTGATCGGCCCATTGACGCAGTGCCTGTTCCCAGTTGGTGACCGGGGCGGCGTCTTGCGGCAGGCTGAGCAGTTCCGGCGGCAGGTCGCTGATGTGCACTTCACGGCCCGAGGCCATGACAGTGATCCAGCGGCAGGTGTTCTCCAACTGACGAACGTTGCCCGGCCATGGCAGATGCTTGAGGTATTCCTCGGTCTCGGCCTTGAGCAGCTTGGGTTCGACCGCCAGTTCCTGCGCGGCGCGGCTCAGGAAGTGTTTGGCCAGGGTCGGGATGTCTTCGCGACGGTCCGACATGCGCGGAATGTGAATACGGATCACGTTCAGACGGTGAAACAAGTCTTCACGGAATTTCCCGGCCTGCACCAGGGTTTCCAGGTTCTGGTGAGTCGCGGCAATGATCCGCACGTCGACCTTGACCGGCGTGTGCCCGCCAACCCGGTAAAATTCGCCATCGGCCAGCACGCGCAGCAGGCGGGTCTGGGTGTCGGCCGGCATGTCGCCGATTTCATCGAGAAACAGCGTGCCGCCGTCAGCCTGTTCAAAGCGACCGCGACGCAGGTTGGCCGCGCCGGTGAAGGCACCTTTCTCGTGACCGAACAGCTCTGATTCCATCAAGTCCTTGGGAATCGCCGCCATGTTCAGCGCAATAAACGGCGAAGCCGAACGCGGGCTGTGGCGGTGCAGGGCGTGAGCGACCAGTTCTTTACCGGTACCCGATTCGCCGTTGATCAGCACAGTGATGTTGGAATGGCTCAGACGCCCGATGGCGCGAAACACTTCCTGCATCGCTGGCGCTTCGCCAATGATTTCAGGGGTGCGGGTCAGCGTCGGTGCGACGTCCAGGCCTTGCTGTTCCTGAGCGTGCTGATTGGCGCGCTTGACCAGCGAGACGGCTTCGTCAACGTCGAATGGCTTGGGCAGGTACTCGAAAGCACCACCCTGATACGACGCCACGGCGCTGTCCAGGTCTGAATGGGCGGTCATGATGATCACCGGCAAGCGCGGATGCTGCTCGCGAATCCGCGCCAGCAGGTCCAGGCCACTGGCACCGGGCATGCGAATGTCGGAAATGATCACGTCCGGTTGCTGACGGGCCAGACGGCTCATCACCCCGTCGGCGCTGTCGAAGCTTTGTGTGGTCATGCCTTCCTGTTGCAAGGCTTTTTCCAGTACCCAGCGGATCGAACGATCGTCGTCTACGATCCAGACAGTTTCACTACGGCTCATGTCGAAGCTGCTCCTTGTTCCAGCGGCAGGAAGATCGAGAACGTGGTGTGGCCGGGATGGCTGTCACACTCGATCAGGCCCTGGTGCTGGCTGATGATGTTCTGGGTAATGGCGAGGCCGAGCCCTGTGCCGTCCGGGCGGCCACTGACCATCGGATAGAAAATGGTTTCCTGAAGCTCGGCCGGGATACCCGGGCCGTTGTCGATGATTTCGATCTTGCTTACCAGTCGGTGGCGCACATGGCCGATGGTGAACTGGCGCATGGCGCGGGTTCTCATGGTGATCCGGCCCAGACGCAGTTCGTTCTGGCCGCTGATGGCCTGCATGGCGTTGCGCACGATATTGAGCACCGCCTGGATCATCTGCTCGCGGTCGATCAATACGTCGGGAATGCTTGGGTCATAGTCACGCACCAAGGTGATGCAGCCCTGGCTCTCGGCCTCGACCAGGCTGCACACTCGTTCGAGCACTTCGTGCACGTTGGTCATCGCCAGCGACGGCAGCTTGTTGGAACCCAGCATGCGGTCAACCAGATTACGCAGGCGGTCGGCCTCTTCGATGATGACGTTGGTGTAATCCTTGAGGCTTTCTTCGGGCAGTTCGCGGGCCAGCAATTGCGCTGCGCCGCGAATGCCACCGAGCGGATTCTTTATTTCGTGAGCCAGGCCGCGCACCAGCATCTTGGTGGTTTCCTGCTTGGACAGCTGGGCTTCTTCCTTGGTGATGCGCAACAGTCGGTCACGGGGATGCACTTCAAGCAGCAGCAGGGTATCGCCCTTGCTGAGGATGGGGGTCACGGCATAGTCGACAGTCAATGTCTGACCGGTCAGTGCGGTGAGCATCGCTTCGCGCTTGGTGAACGGGTGTGCCTGTTCCACTGCCTGACGCAGCGAACTCAGTGCCTCAGCCGACTCGGTGAACAGCTCGCTGATGAATTGCCCATGGCTACGCTGCCCGCTGATGGCCAGGAGCATTTCCGCTGCCGGGTTCATGTACTCAAGTCGCAGGTCGGCGTTGAGCAGAATGGTGGCAGTGGTCAGGTTATCCAGTAACAGTCTGTGCAGCGCGTCGCTGATAGTCATGAATCGTATTGACCTCTTTTGGCACATTGCAGTCGCGCAGTGCTGGTGCTGGCAGGTCTGCGCCAGCAGGAGCAAAGCCACCCATACGGTGCTGTATCAGTGAAGTTGCAAAAAACAAACCAAGGCTCCGAAAAGAAGCGCTTTATCTGCAAAAGCGGATCGTTTTTGACGAACGTGCCCGCATACGGCGCTCCCTCAGGCGCAATCCTGAACCAAATTGGGCTGTATTGTTGCGTATGCGTTCAATGCGCGCACCAAAAAGGTGCTCTCGTTTCAGGCGGGATCAGAGGAAAGGCAGGATGCTGCTTTTTGGCTCGGGCTTGTCCTTGAGCGGACATTCGGGGCGTACCCCGTAATCCCCTTCCTTGCACGGATGGGTCGCGCGTTTTTGCGCCAGGGAAATACGCTGCAGGTGAAACGGCTGGTTTGGGGTCTTTTCCAGAACGCGGCCCAGCTCGTCGAAAATTTCGACCGACAACTGATGCGTGCCACGATCCACATTGCTCAACGGGAACACCGGGCTGCGTCCGGCCTCGCCGACGGCAACGCCATCGAGCAGCAGCCGATAGCTGTGGCCCGCTTGCAGCAACGGTTCGCTGGTGACGGTCACGATCAGGTCGCCACTGGGATTGACCAGCGTGGCGTCGGGCTCTGGCACCAGAATTCTCAGCAATTGATAGTGAAACATCGGCTGAACGGCGGGTTTTGCGGGGTGCGCCTTCAAGGTTTTGGTCGGCGGGGTGCCGGTCATGTTGTTGCTGGGCGGGATGTCCACGCGTTTGGCATTCTTGTGCGGCTGGTCGGTAAACACCCGATTACCCTGCGCATCGATGTAGGTATAAACGTCGGCGGCGGCGGGCAGCGCCATCAGCAGCAGCAAGCAGACCAGCGCGCTGTGCATTAGGTGTCTGTTCATGGTTTGCCGAGGTGCACGCGCTGGATGGTCAGGGTGATGGTCTCACTCTGCTGAACGATCCGCTCGCCGTCCTTCACCACCACCGCAAAGCTGTGCTCGCCGCGGTCTACATTGACCACCTGAAAGCGCGGCAGGTTGGAGGGCTGCCCGTACAGATTGCCGTCCAGCAGCAGTTGCAGGCGATGGTTCTGTTGCAGGCGCGGCTGAACCTTCACACCGATGATGAACGTGCCATTGTTGGCGCGTAACGCCTCGTCGGTGGGCAGATCGGTCAGCTCCAGCACGTCGTAGCGGGTTAGGGGTTGCGACTGCTGCTGCGCCGGTTCGGGCGCGCTTTGCGGCGCGCTGTTCGCGGCTGGCCTGGCAGGCGTCTGCTTTTCGATGCTGTTGAGCGGCGGCAGCTCGACCACTTCGGTTTTGGTGCCGTTGGGTGGCTGATTGCTGAACGCCGTGTTGCCGTTGGCATCGGTGTATTTATAGATCTGCGCCAGGGCAGGCAGGCTGATCAACAGCAGCAGGCAAATCAGGCTTTGACGCATGAGACTCTCGAAAGCAATGGCACAAGTGGCCATCAGCATAGAACACATCGCCCCATGCTGCGCTATCCGCCTGATGTCTCAGTGTTTTGCCGCACAAAGATCAGCGGTGGCCAAGACCAGCGCCTGATCATGAATGGCGTCGGTCTGATAACGCTTCAGCGCGGCATCCAGCTGGATCTTGCAGTCTTCGCTCTTGCGCAGTGGCTGGAAGGCGGCGTACGCCTGCAGCAACTGGGTTTGCAGTCGGTCGAGTTTCGGGCGAATGTCGTCTACCAGGCTCAGTCTGGTTGTATCAGGGGCTTTGCCTGCTGCATGCCATTGGGCAAGCAGGGCGTTCTGTACTTGCTTGTTGGCCTCGATCTGCGCGCGGAACAGGCGTTGAACATCGTCGGGGTTCAGCTTGAACTCGTCAGCGCGTGCCTGCGCGGCGCTGATGACTTGCTGCTCGCGCGGCGGGTCTTCGACGGCTTTGCCGCTGTCCCATTTGCTCAGGGCAACCTGATCGGCGATGGTCAGACGCTCGCTGATCGCTTGCAACAATGGCTCGATAGCCGAAGGCTTCTGCTCGGCAGCGAAAGCGAAGCAGGAGGACATGCACGTCAGGGTCAGCAGGGAAGTGGCCAGAAGCAGGCGCATGGCGGTCCATCTCGGGTTGTTGAGGAGAGGCAGATTTAACGCCAAGTGCCTGGTCAGGGCCAGCCCTGCGGGGTGAATAAAACTTCACCCCGCACAATCCGGACAAAAAAAAGACCTCCCGAAGGAGGTCTCTTGTTACGCCATCAATGCTGGCGCGGCTGGATCAGCAGCTGTAGTACAGCTCGTATTCCAGTGGGTGTACGAAGGTGCGAACGCGGATTTCTTCTTCGCTTTTCAGTGCGATGTAAGCGTCGATGAAGTCGTCGCTGAATACGCCGCCTTTGGTCAGGAACGCACGGCCCTTGTCCAGTTCTTCCAGCGCTTCTTTCAGGCTGCCGCAAACCTGTGGGATCTCTTTGGCCTCTTCAGGCGGCAGGTCATACAGGTTTTTGTCAGCGGCATCGCCAGGGTGGATCTTGTTCTGGATGCCGTCCAGGCCAGCCATCAACAGAGCCGCGAAGGCCAGGTACGGGTTGGCTGCCGGATCCGGGAAACGCGCTTCGATACGACGGCCGCGTGGGCTGTTGACGTAAGGAATACGGATCGATGCGGAGCGGTTACGGGCCGAGTAGGCCAGCATGACCGGGGCTTCGAAACCTGGAACCAGACGCTTGTAGGAGTTGGTTGCCGGGTTGGTGAAGCCGTTCAGGGCTTTACCGTGCTTGATGATGCCGCCGATGAAGTACAGCGCGATGTCGGACAGGCCGGCATAGCCTTCACCTGCGAAGGTGTTCTTGCCATCTTTGGCGATGGACATGTGCACGTGCATGCCCGAACCGTTGTCACCGTACAGAGGCTTTGGCATGAAGGTCGCGGTGCGGCCGTAAGCGTCAGCAACGTTGTGAACAACGTATTTCAGGGTCTGAACTTCGTCAGCCTTCTTGACCAGAGTGTTGAACTTCACGCCGATTTCGTTCTGGCCAGCGGTCGCCACTTCGTGGTGGTGAACTTCAACGGTCTGGCCCATTTCTTCCAGAGCGTTGCACATGGCGGTACGGATTTCGTGGTCGTGGTCAAACGGCGGAACCGGGAAGTAACCACCTTTGACGCCTGGGCGGTGGCCCTTGTTGCCGCCTTCCACGTCCTGGTCGGACATCCACGAACCTTGCTCAGAGTAGATCTTGAACATGGAACCGGAGATGTCGGATTTGAATTTCACTTCGTCGAAGATGAAGAATTCTGGCTCCGGGCCTGCGAATACGGTGTCACCGATACCGGTGGACTTCAGGTATTCCTCGGCGCGACGAGCAATGGCGCGTGGGTCACGATCGTAACCTTGCATGGTCGACGGTTCGATGATGTCGCACACCAGGATCAGGGTCGGCTCTTCGGTGAACGGATCCAGAACTGCGGTTTCGTCGTCCGGCAGCAGAATCATGTCGGAGGCTTCGATGCCTTTCCAGCCAGAGATAGAGGAGCCGTCGAACATCTTGCCGACTTCGAAGAAGTCGTCTTCCAGCGCATCGCGAGCTGGCATGGTCACGTGGTGCTGCGTACCTTTAGTGTCCGTGAAGCGCAGATCAATCCACTTAACGTCATGATCTTTGATGAGTTGAACCGACTTCGACATGGTGTCCTCCGGGTGGCTAAGGACCGCCTTCTATAGGCTGGGTCCCTTGAATTTGGGTGATGCCGGCGCGAATATTCTGCCAAGGCAACCTGCCTCACAAGGGAGCAATTTGCATGCCAGTGCCCCGTGTTGGGTTTTTTGCTTCAAAAGCTGGCTTTCAGGGGATGAAAACGCGTCTGCCGGGAAAATCGCGCACCGTTATGGCGCTGTCATTTGTTGCGTTGACTCTTTTTAGTGCGTCGATGATTGCGTGTACGATAACTGGTTAAACGTTGAGCAATTTCCGCTATAATCCGCGCCCCCCTTTTTCAGTCGGCACCTCACGCTCTGTTTCCATGAAACTAATCGTTAAAGTTTTCCCAGAAATCACCATCAAAAGCCCGCCGGTGCGCAAGAAATTCATCCGGCAGTTGGGCAAGAACATTCGTACCGTGCTCCGTGAACTGGACGCGGACATTGTCGTGGGTGGCGTATGGGATAACCTCGAGGTCGAAACCCGGCTGACTGACCCCAAAGTGCTGCAGGGCATCAGGGATCGGCTGAGCTGCATGCCGGGGATTGCCAACTTTCTGCAGGTGGCCGAGTACCCGCTGGGCGACATGGATGACGTGGTCGCCAAGTGCAAACTGCACTACGCCGACCTGCTGCCGGGCACGATGTTTTCGGTACGATGCAAACGCGCCGGTCGCCACGATTTCAGCTCGATGGACGTCGAGAAATACGTCGGCAGCCAGTTGCGCATGCAATGTGGCGCGGCCGGAATCGAGCTGAAAAAGCCCGATCTGGTCGTGCGGATGGAAATTCGCGACCAACGGTTGTTTGTTGTTCATGACCAGCATAAAGGCATGGGCGGCTACCCTTTGGGCGCGCTGGAGCAGACCCTGGTATTGATGTCCGGCGGGTTCGATTCGACCGTTGCGGCCTACCAGATCATGCGCCGCGGCCTTATGGCGCACTTCTGCTTCTTCAATCTGGGCGGTCGTGCCCATGAACTGGGCGTGATGGAAGTCGCGCATTTCATCTGGAAGAAGTACGGCAGTTCGCAGCGTGTGCTGTTTGTCAGCGTGCCTTTCGAGGAAGTTCTCGGAGAAATTCTGCAGAAAGTCGATAACAGTCATATGGGTGTAGTTTTGAAGCGTATGATGTTACGCGCTGCATCCGCTGTGGCTGATCGTCTTGAAATCGACGTGCTGGTGACGGGCGAAGCGATTTCACAGGTCGCCAGCCAGACGCTGCCGAACCTGTCACTGATCGACGCGGCCACCGACAAACTGGTGTTGCGACCGCTGGTTGCAACCCACAAGCAGGACATCGTGGACCTGGCGACTGAAATCGGCACTGCCGATTTTGCCCGGCACATGCCTGAGTATTGCGGGGTGATTTCGGTTAACCCGAAGACCAACGCCAAGCGAAATCGCGTTGAGTACGAAGAACAACAGTTCGACATGGCGATTCTCGAGCAGGCGCTTGAGCGCGCCAAGCTGGTTTCGATCGATCGGGTCATCGACGATCTGAGCCGCAATATCGACATCGAAGAAGTCAGCCAGGCGCTGGCCGGCCAGGTCATCATCGACATCCGTCACCCGGATGCCCAGGAAGACCAGCCGCTGCAAGTGCCCGGCGTGGAGATACAGACGTTGCCGTTCTACGCACTGAACAGCCGTTTCAAGGCACTGGATGACACGCGCCAGTACCTTTTGTATTGCGACAAAGGCGTCATGAGTCGCCTGCATGCTCACCATTTGCTCAGTGAGGGGCATGCCAATGTGCGCGTTTATCGACCTAGCTAAGTGCCCGGGGCTGTTTGCCTGTGGCTTGCGTCACCGGCCCCCCGACACCAGTCGTCATGCCGTAACGGCTTTTGCCGACTCGAAATAGTAATCGCTGCCTGTAAACAGTCAGCAGACCGAATCCTCTGATCGAGATACACAAGTGATCGAAAATCTACGCAACATCGCCATCATTGCTCACGTTGACCATGGTAAGACCACCCTGGTAGACAAACTCCTGCGTCAATCCGGCACTCTGGAGCGCGGCGAGCTCAACGATGAGCGCGTGATGGACTCCAACGACCAGGAAAAAGAGCGCGGTATTACCATTCTCGCGAAGAACACCGCGATCAACTGGAATGGCTACCACATCAACATCGTGGACACCCCGGGCCACGCCGACTTCGGTGGTGAAGTAGAGCGCGTGATGTCGATGGTCGACTCCGTACTGCTGCTGGTCGATGCCCAGGACGGCCCTATGCCGCAAACCCGTTTTGTGACCAAGAAGGCTTTCGAAGCCGGCCTGCGTCCAATCGTGGTCATCAACAAGGTTGACCGTCCAGGCGCGCGTCCGGACTGGGTTCTGGATCAGATCTTCGACCTGTTCGACAACCTGGGTGCTACCGAAGAACAGCTGGACTTCAAAGTCGTCTACGCCTCGGCCCTGAACGGCATTGCCGGTCTGGACCACACCGAAATGGCTGAAGACATGACTCCGCTGTATCAGTCCATCGTCGACAACGTTCCGGCACCTGCCGTTGACCGTGACGCTCCGTTCCAGATGCAAATCTCGGCACTGGACTACAACAGCTTCCTGGGCATCATCGGCGTTGGCCGTATTGCTCGCGGCAAGGTCAAGCCAAACACCCAGGTTGTGGCTATCGACGCCAACGGCAAGCGCCGTAACGGTCGTATCCTGAAACTGATGGGTCACCACGGTCTGCACCGTGTAGACGTCGAAGAAGCAGCTGCCGGCGACATCGTCTGCATCAGCGGCTTCGAAGAGCTGTTCATCTCCGACACCCTGTGCGACCCACAGAACGTTGAAGCGATGAAGCCGCTGACCGTTGACGAACCTACCGTTTCCATGACTTTCCAGGTAAACGACTCGCCTTTCTGCGGTAAAGAAGGCAAGTTCGTCACCAGCCGTAACATCAAGGAACGTCTGGACAAAGAACTGCTGTACAACGTTGCCCTGCGCGTTGAAGAAGGCGACACCGCCGACAAGTTCAAGGTCTCCGGCCGTGGTGAGCTGCACCTCTCGGTACTGATCGAAACCATGCGTCGCGAAGGCTTCGAAATGGGTGTTGGTCGTCCTGAAGTGATCATCCGCATGGTTGATGGCGTCAAGCACGAACCGTTCGAGAACGTCACCATCGACCTGCCGGAAGAATCCCAGGGTTCGATCATGGAACAGATCGGTATCCGTAAGGGCGACCTGACCAACATGGTTCCGGATGGCAAGGGCCGTGTTCGTCTCGAATACAACATTCCTGCTCGTGGCCTGATCGGTTTCCGTAACGAATTCCTGACCCTGACTTCCGGCGCAGGCATTCTGACCAGCATCTTCGACCGTTACGACGTGATGAAGTCTGGCGACATGTCCGGCCGTCAGAACGGCGTTCTGGTTTCGGTTGCTACCGGCAAGGCGCTGACCTACTCCCTGGAAACACTGCAAGCCCGTGGCAAGCTGTTCCTGGGTCATGGCGAAGACGTGTACGAAGGTCAGATCGTCGGCATCAACAGCCGCGACAACGACCTGGGTGTAAACCCAACCAAAGGCAAGAAGCTCGACAACATGCGTGCTTCCGGTAAAGACGAAACCATCGCTCTGGTTCCGCCTATCCGCTTCACTCTGGAACAAGCGCTGGAATTCGTACAAGAAGACGAACTCTGCGAAGTGACTCCAAAGTCGATCCGCCTGCGTAAGAAAATCCTTGGCGAAAGCGAGCGTACTCGCGCTGCCAAGAAGTCGGGCAACTGAGTAATCGGTTAGTCGGCTAGACACAAAAAACCCGGTCGCGAGACCGGGTTTTTTTACGCCTGCCATTTGTGGCCTCTGGCATCAGCCAGCGCAGCCACCTCTATTTCGAGCGACCACCCACGGGCGCCAGCAGCAACTCGATGCGCTGCTTGCGAATGCCGTCGGCTGCCGCTTCAGCCAAGGCGGCGTCGCTGATGATGGTGTCGAACTGATCCAGCCCGGCCACCTTGTACATGCCGAAGGTACCGTACTTGGAGCTGGTGGCGACCAACACGGTTTGCGAGGCCGATTGCATGGCCGCTTGCTTGACCTCGACTTTCAACGCTGACGGCGTCGTGGTGCCGCGTTGCAGGTCCCACGAGCTGGTGGACATGAAGGCCACGTCGGTTGCCAATTGCCGCAACGTTGCGGCCGCCAGCCCGCCGACACTGGAGCGGTTGGGGTGATCGAGCAGGCCGCCGGTGTGAATCACATCCACATGCGCAGCATCGGCCAGCGCGTTGACCACGCCGAAATCATTGGTCACCACGGTCATGCCTGACAGCGCGATAATGTGCGGCACGATTTCCAGCGTGCTGGTGCCTGCGTCCAGGTAAATCGTCATGTCCGGGTGCAGCAAACCTGCTGCCAGCCGCGCCATGCCTTGCTTGTGCGGCAGTTCCACCACGGCTTTGGATTGATGGCTGGGCTCGCTGTGCACCTGGCTGGCGATGCGCACGCCACCGGTGACCGAATAGGCCCGGCCTTCCTGCTCCAGCTGAGCGATGTCGCGGCGGATGGTCATGTGCGAGCAGTCGAACATCTCCATCAACTGATGAACGCTGAGGACCTGATGCTTGCGCAACTGACGCAGCATCAGCTCCCGGCGCTGATCGGGGATCATAGGTGTACCGCCGGAAATGGCGATCTCCTCTTCAGTGGACATTCGTGCTCCTTGATGAGCCGCCAAGACAACAGGCGGTCCGCGCATCTTAGCCAATCGCCTCGGCAATGGAAGCGGCGACTGGGCTTTTTGCGCGGTTCGGCTCATCTCGGCAGCCCGTTTACCTCAGCACATCCAGTTGCCACCATCGACGTTATAGGTTTGTGCCACTACGTATTCACTGTCGGCCGAGGCCAGAAAGATTGCCATGCCGGTCAGGTCATCCGCCGTGCCCATGCGCCCATAGGGCACCTGCTCGCCGACCAGTTTTTTCTTCTCGCCCAGCGGGCGTTTTTCATAGCGGGCGAACATCGCGTCCACGCCATCCCAGTGCTCGCCATCGACCACGCCAGGAGCGATGGCATTCACATTGATACCGTGCCTGATGAGGTCCAGCCCGGCCGATTGCGTCAGGCTGATCACCGCAGCCTTGGTCGCGCAATACACCGCCACCAACGCTTCACCACGGCGGCCTGCCTGGCTGGCCATGTTGATGATCTTGCCGCCGTGGCCCTGAGCAATCATCTGCTTTGCCGCTGCCTGCAAGGTGAACAGCGTACCCGCGACATTGATCGAAAACAGCCGTTCGTAGCTGTCACGCGTGATACCCACAATCGGCGCAAGATCGAACAGCGCCGCGTTGTTGATCAGGATATCCAGCTTGCCGGTCTGCGTGACCACGGCCGCGATGGCCTGATCGATGGACGCCTGATCCGTCACATCCATGCTGACCGCATAAGCGTTCGGCCCCAGTTCGGTTGCCGTGGCCTGTGCACGCTCAAGATTGATATCGGCAATGGCCACGCTGGCCCTTCGCGAATGTAAGCCTGCGCAAAAGACCGCCCGATGCCCCGCGCCGATCCGGTGATCAGCGCGCTTTTTCCTTCAAGTCGTTTCATGGGTTCATCATCCGTCCAATAAGTGTGAGAGCTGCCGGTTTACTTTGGATAACCGGCGCGTTTCATCTCGCGTTCGGTGACGGCCTGTGCGGCAGTGAGGGCTTGTTCGGTGGTGGTCTGCCCGGTCACAGCGGCCGAGAACAGCTTGCCGACCGAGGTGCCGATGGCCTGGAACTCCGGAATGGTCACGTACTGGATACCGACGTAAGGCACCGGCTTGGCTGAAGGTTGCGCAGGGTCGGCGTGCTGCATCATCTGCAACGTGACCTTGGCGAACGGCGCAGCCTTGAGGTAGGCCTCGCTGTAGGTGGAGGTCCGGGTGCCAGGCGGCACATTGGTGATGCCGTCTTTCTCGGCGACCAACTGGATATACGCTTTGGACGTCGCCCAGGTAATGAACGCCTTGGCCGCATCCTTGTGCCTGGAGGTGGCCGGTATCGCCAGCGACCAGGCGTAAAGCCATGAAGAACCTTTGTCGGTCACTTCAACCGGCGCAGGCGCAAAGCCGACGCTGTCGACTACCTTGCTCTGTTCCTTGTCGGTGGTGAAAGAGCCGGCCACGCTGGCGTCCACCCACAAGGCGCATTTACCGCTGTTGAACAGCGCGAGGGTTTCGTTGAAGCCGTTGCTCGATACGCCCGGTGGGCCATAGTTTTTCAGGGTGTTGACGTAAAAGTTCGCTGCGTTGGCCCATTCCGGGCTGTTCAGCTCGGGTTTCCATTGCTCATCGAACCAGCGCGCGCCGAACGCATTGGCCATGGTGCTGAGCAGCGCGATGTTCTCACCCCAACCCGCCTTGCCACGCAGGCACATGCCGTAAACGCCCTTGTCAGGCTGATGAAGCTTTGCCGCGAACTCGCCCAACTGCGTCCAGGTCGGGCGCTCCGGCATGCTCAGGCCCGCTTGCTTGAACAGGTCGGTGCGGTAATAGGTGATCGTGCTTTCGCCATAAAACGGCAGGGCGTAGAGAGTGTTTTTGACCGACAGGCCCTGACGCACCGAGGGAAAGATGTCTTCCAGGTCGTATTCCGGAGCAAGGCCGGTGATCGGCTCCAGCCACTGCTTGGCGCCCCACAGCGGGGTTTCGTAGGTGCCGATGGTCAGCACGTCGAACTGGCCACCCTGGGTGGCAATGTCGGTGGTCAGGCGCTGGCGCAAAACGTTCTCTTCCAGCACCACCCAGTTGAGTTTGATATCAGGATGCTGCTGTTCGAAGATCTTCGACAGGCGTTGCATGCGGATCATGTCGCCGTTGTTCACGGTGGCAATGGTCACGGTTTCGACGGCTTGACTGGCAAGGCTGATGAGGGCGACAGACACACCTGCGGACAGGCAAAGCGCTTTGTGGATGTTCATCGTAGTGCTCTCCACTCCGCGCCTTGTTCGGCGGGAGCTATTGTTTTTGTTGTTGACCACGGCTGAGCGGCCCTGGTGGACGAGCCGATTACAGCAGCCTGCGCGCGGGTGAACAAACGCAGCAGCAACGCTCGACTGATACTTTTTTAACCGACGCCTGCCCGGCGGTCTGAAAGCAAAAAAGTATCAGCGCAGGTTTCATCACGAGCTAGCACTGGGCGAACGGGAGGGCGTATGTTTGTGCGTCCACAGAGCATTCATAACGATAAAAGGCGCAATCCATGCCTGACAGCCGAGCTGCCTTGTTCGAGCAGCGTCCCGCCGAGCTTGAGGTTATCCTCCCGCAGCCCGACCACTGCTTTCGCTGGTATGAACACGACTATCCCTACTCGCTGGCGCGCTGGAACCACCATCCCGAATTTGAAATCCACCTGATCCGTCAAGGCAGCGGCAGGCTGGTGGCCGGTGATTACATCGGTGAGTTCGGTGCCGGTCATGTGGCGCTGATCGGTCCCGATCTGCCCCACGACTGGATCGGCGATCTGGCCCCCGGTGAGCACCTGGCCGGGCGTGACGTGGTGTTGCAGTTCGATGGCGCGGCGTTGCTGGCGCTGCGTGGCACCTTGCCGGAAGTGGGTGACTTGCAGCGTCTCTTCGAGCAGGCGCGTCGGGGGTTGGAGTTCACCGGCAAAACGGCGGTGCAGGCGGCGCAACTGCTTGAGCAGATTGGCCCGGCCCAGGGGGTGGAGCGGTTGATTCTGTTCCTGCAACTGGTCAACACCCTGATGAAAGCGCCCACGCAGGACGCTCACCTGCTGGCCAGCGCCTGTTATGCGCCGACGCTGGATGCGCGCAGTTCCGAGCGGATCAACAAGGCGTTCGATTATCTGCTGACCGAATTGACCAGCGATATACGCCTGTCGGTCATCGCGCAACGGCTGGACATGAGTGATCCGGGCTTTTCACGCTTTTTCAAGCGCACCACCGGCCACTGTTTCATTGGCGCAAACTGCGGGTCCAGCGGGCCTGCCGGTTGTTGCTGCAAAGCGAGATGTCGGTGTCAGACATCTGCTTTGAAGTCGGTTACGCCAACTTGTCCAACTTCAACCGGCACTTTCGCGTGGAAATGCAGCAGACGCCCAGTGAATACCGGCGCGCCGCTGCACTGGCCTGATCAATGCTCTGCCGGCTCTTTGGCCTGTGGCGCGCGGGTGACTGCATTCACCAGCTTGCCGATGGTCAGGCCCTGAAAGAGGATCGACAGCAGCACCACGATGTAGGTGATGCTCAACAGCAAGTCGCGTTCCGGCCCGTTGGGCAGGGCCAGCGCCAGCGCTACCGAGACGCCGCCGCGCAAACCGCCCCAGGTCAGAATGCGGATGGTGCCGTGCGGCACCTTGCGCCAGCGACGCAGCAGCAGAATGGCCGGGGCCACGGTGACAAAGCGCGAGAGCAGAATCGCCACGGCCAACAGGCTGGCGGCAATCAAGTGCTGCCACGAGAACGGCAGCAGCAACAGCTCCATGCCGATCAGCGCAAACAGCAACGCATTGAGCATGTCATCCAGCAACTCCCAGAAGCCGTCCATGTAGCGACGGGTCATGTCGTTCATCGCCAGATTGCGCCCCAGATTGCCGATGATCAGCCCGGCCACGACCATCGCGATAGGGCCGGACACATGCAGCTCCGAAGCCATCGCCGAACCGCCGATCACCAGCGCGAGGGTCAGCATGACCTCGATCTGGTACTGCTCGATGCTCTTGATCATCAGGTATACGGCGTAGCCGATCAGCCCGCCGAACAGCACACCGCCCACCGCTTCGTGAACAAACAACAGCGCGGTTTCGCCAACCGTGGGCGTCTCGCCCAGTTGTGCAATGCCCAGCAACACGGTGAACACCACAACCGCCGTGCCGTCGTTGAATAACGATTCACCGACGATGGTGGTTTTCAGCGGCTTGGACGCATTGGCGGTCCGCAACACGCCGAGCACCGCAATCGGGTCGGTGGGCGAGATCAGCGCGCCGAACAGCAGGCAGTACAGCGGGCTGACGTGCCAGCCGAACAAGGCGAAGATCCAGTAAGCCAGCGCGCCGATGACGGTGGTGGCAATCAACACACCAAACGTCGCCAGCAGGCCGATGGGCCAGCGATAGCTCTTCAGGTCGGCGAGGTTGACGTGCAGCGCCCCGGCGAACAGCAGGAACGACAGCATCCAGTTCATCAGCAAATCGCCGAAGTCGATCTGGCCGATCAACTGCTGGACGCGATCTTCCAGGCCGGGATAGCCCAGAAAGCTCAGCCCTTGCAGCAGCAATGAAAACATCAACGCAGTGACCATTACGCCGATGGTGGGGGGCAGACCGATGAAACGATAATTCACATAGGTCAGCAGCGCAGTGAGGCAGATAAAACCAGCAGCGAGCTCAAGCATCCGTTATTCCAAAATCCGTAATTGCAGTTTCTCGATCACCGTAACCGAGCCTGTGTTTGATGGACCGGACCGATGTCCAGGCACATGGCGATACGACACAGCAGGGTTTGCGTTGACCACGCAAAGACGGTGATGTTGCAGACGGGGCGGGAAATATCGGTCAGGCGGGCTGTAAACGGAGGAAATAAGAGCGAGAAATAAAAACGTCAGTCCGGACGGCGGTCCGGGCTGACGGGGGATGTAACGGTGGGTGGCCTCCCTGGCAGGTTCAGAATCATTGGCTGTTTCTGCACCCGCTCAGGATCTGATACTGCACGGTGTTCAGCTTGCCTTTGGAGTCCTCGTAGGTCATCAGCTTGGGCATCACGCTACAGGTCTGCAGATCCGGGGATTTGCGAATGACCTTGGCAACGTCCAGCTTCATTCCGTACTTGTATTCCTTGATCTCAGGCATCGGCTTGTTATGAATAGCGGCGTACTTCTGTACGCTGGCCTGGTGCTCTTTAATCACGGTAGTGGCTTTGACTTCATCAGTGGTGTAAGCGAAAGCACTCAGTGGCGAAAGGATAGCCAGAGCAAGTAACAACGATTTGGCGGTGCGCATTTTCTTTTGTCTCCGTTTGAATGTGGCTTAACCTTAACAAGTGCGTGCTAACCAGAAAGTGGCTGAAACATTACAAATCTGTAATCTGGTAAATGTCAGCTTTCTAACAGTATTGTCATTCTCTGCTCACCTTCCTGTTAGCTATCGCGGCGTAATCTTGTTTCATCCCTGACGAGCACCGCGCTTTTAAGGAACCCCTTACACACCCAAGAGGTAATGATGATGAAACTGATCAAGTCGATGGTCTTCGCCGTAGCTGCCTTGTCCGCCACTGCAGCCTTCGCCGACGACGGTAACGAGTACGCAAGCATCGCCGCTGACAAAATGCGTCTGGCGCAGGAATTGCGTTTCAAGGAACAGAACAGCAGCAATAAGGCCGAGCAGTACGTCAACACAGATGACAACGCCAAGGCCGAGCGGTCGACCAAGTCCGAAGGCTGATGCCTTTGCTGCCCGACCCGCTGCACCCCTATTCGCCCTTTGTAGCAGCTCCCTGCTCCTTTGGACGGGGCGAATCTTTAAGCGTCCTTCGGGGCGCTTTTTTTATTCCCGCCACGGGCCATCGCCCCCACGCTCAGCGGTACGCACAACGCGGCTTAACTATCGTGCGACGCTCTGCGTCGCATGCCGTTCTGGACGCTCCGCGTCCGATCTTGAATAGGCGGCGCGACGCAGATTTGTGACGCAGAGCGTCACCCACGGCATTCCCACGCCGGAGCGTGAGGAACGATAACCCCAACTATCGTGCGACGCTTCGCGTCCAATCCTGAATGTCTGGTTGCAGTGGTCAAATCATGTTTCATTTTATTGAATAAACACACGCCGCCGTGCGCTTCATTACCTATTTGTAATCTGGCTGTCACCTTGGCGTTATCTTCGCCACTTCAAGATTGTGCCTCACTGGCAGCGCTCGGGTTTATAAAAATAGCCAGGCCGACATGTTTATAACAATCTGCCGATCAGACGGAGCGCACATGACTCAACTTAAAACACTTTCACTGGCCCTGTGTTCGACACTCGCAGGTGTCGCACCGGCTGCCGTATTCGCCGAAGAGCAGAAAGAAGGCTTCATCGAAGGCAGCACGCTGACCGTACTCAACCGCAACTTCTACATGAACCGTGACCACCGCAACGGCGAGTCCAGCCCTACCGGCAATGGTTATTCCGAAGCGTGGGCGCACGGCATCATCGGGCGATTCCAGTCCGGTTTTACCCAAGGCACGTTCGGCGTTGGCGTCGATGCCTTTGCCATGATCGGCATCAAGCTCGATACCGGTGACGGACGCAACGGCGGGCGCAGCGCGTTCGACGTGCTGCCGGTCGATGGGGAAGGCCGCGCCCGTGACGAATACACCAAAGTCGGCGGCTCGCTGAAAGCCAGGGCTTTCGACACCGTCGTGAACGTAGGTGATGTTTTCCCGTCCACGCCCGTGGTTGCTTTCGGCGACTCTCGCCTGCTGCCGGAAAGCTTTCGCGGTGTCACGGCGATCAATAACAGCTTCAAGGGCCTGACCCTGCAAGGCGGCCGTCTGCACTCCATGAGTCAGCCGGTTTCCAGCAACATGCGCGACGGTTTCGTCACGTTCTACGGCGGTGCGGTGGACTCTCCGTGGGTTGCTTACTTCGGCGGTGACTATCAGGCCACCGACAGGCTGAGCCTTGGGCTCTACACCAGCCGACTCAAAGACGCCTGGGATCAGAAATACGCTTCGGCGTCTTACGTCCTGCCACTCTCCGATGAGATGTCGCTGACCAGCAGCCTGAACTATTACAACGCCACCGACGAAGGCAAAAAGCTGCTCGGCGAATTCGACAACGATATCTGGAGTGCAAAAGTCGCCCTGCAATACGGCGCACACACCCTGTCGCTCTCGCACCAGCGCAACCAGGGCGATGACGATTTCGATTACCTCAGGCAGTCCGACTCCATCTACCTGGCCAACTCCATCCAGTACAGCGACTTCAACTCTCCCAAAGAGCGCTCGTGGATGGTCACCTATAACCTCGACATGTCCACCTATGGCGTCCCCGGCCTGTCATTCATGACCCGCTACGGCAAGGGCACCGACGCCGACTACTCCAACGCCAACAGCACCTACATGCGCCGCGACGCGCAAGGCAACCCGCTGACCGATCAGAAACGCTGGGAGCGCAACATCGAAGCCAAATACATCGTGCAGACCGGCTCGTTGAAAGACCTGTCCCTGCGCGTTCGCCAGGCCAATACCCGCGCTACAGCGTTTGAATCGGATCTGGATGAAGTAAGGGTGATTATGGAGTACCCGTTGAGCGTGCTCTGACTGCGCATCACGCTTCATCAGCAGCATCAATCAAAGCGCCTTTCGGGGCGCTTTTTCGTTGTGCGGTAGCCCTTGCCCGTAAACTTTCCGGAACTGCAACGTTGTTTCGGTCACTCAGTGAGCGCTCAATAGTCCAGGGTGCTGCACTGCCGATGCTCATCTGAAAATCGGCGATGGCGTTCAACGGGAAGAGAAGGGTCAATGGCGGTTACCAAAGCAGTCTTCACCGAGGGCTCGGTGTTGCGGCATGTCGTGTTCATGACCGGCACCAGTGCGACCAGCCTGTTATCGGTCTTTCTGATCGAAGTGCTGACGGTGGTCTACATCGCAATGCTGCGTGACGACAGTTTGCTGGCCGCCTTCGCGGTGGCCAAAACGCTGATGTTTTTCCTCATTTCAATGATTCTCGGCATCGCCGTGGCGGTCTCCACCGCCGTGTCGAGAAGTCTGGGCAGCGCTGCGCCGGATCAAGCCAGACGACTCGCCAGCATCGGCTTGCTGCTGGGCATCTTTGCCACCGTATGTGGCGCTGCGCTCGAGCTGGTAGTGCTTGATCCAGCCATCCGTATGCTGGGCGGCGAGGGCAATAGCTTCACTGCGGCGCGGGAGTACCTGTGGCTGACCCTTCCGGCCTCGGTGCTGGTAGCCGTCGAATTGTTATGCGTGCAGATCCTGCGCAGCGCAGGCTTCGGTAAACAGGCGATGTGGATACTGCTGACCTCGACTGCCGCCGTCGCCATTGCGGATCCGCTGCTTATCGTCGTGTTCGATCTGGGCCTGGTCGGTGCCGGGATCGCCTATGTGGTATCGAGCCTGGTGTCGGCATGTCTTGGGTTTTATTACGTCCACCGAGTCGCCCGTCTGACCTCTGGAGTCAGCCTGACGCACCTGTCAGGTGACATCAGCACCATCAGCCGAACCGCTGTGCCCGCGGTGATCGGCAACCTGGCGACTCCGGTGGGCATGGCCTACGTAATGGCGGCGATGGCGCCGTTCGGGGCTCAGGCACTGACGGCCATCGGGGTGATCGACAGGGTCATTCAGGTGGCGTTTTGCGTGGTGTTTGCCTTGCCCGGTGCGCTGATTCCGATATTGGGACAAAACCTTGGCGCAATGAACACCACCCGCGTATCGCACGCCGTAAAAGCAACCTACGGTTTGTTGATCTGTTATGGCGCGGCCACCTCGTTGTTGCTGATTCTGCTGGCCGAGCCGTTGGCCAGGCTGTTCCATGTGTCCGGCGAAGGCCTGATTGTTTTCTCCGCATTCTGTCGATGGGGCGGTTTTCTCTGGACCCTGATCGGGTTGCAGTTCATTGCCACTTCCATTTTCCTCAGCATGGGTCGCCCGATGTACGTAACGCTGTTCGGCTGGCTGCGCGCCAGCTTGGGAACGGTGCCTTTCGTGTGGTATGGCGCACAGGCATTTGGCAGTGTCGGGGTGATGCTCGGGCAGTTGCTGGGCAACACCGTAGTGGCCTTTTGTGCCTGCTGGCTCGCGCATCTGCTCATGAAGAAGGTATTGGGCAACGAGGCCATTCATTAGGGAACCGATCTGTCCATCGGGGTAACTCATAGCCCGGGTTACCGCCAATCAGCCGCTGCTGATGGGCGGATACGTAATCTAGATAATCAAAAAAATGGACGATAGAGGACTCTCATGACTGCCTACGATGTAGAAAAGGAATGGAGCAGAATTTCCAATACTGCCGCTAAAACCCACCAGAACAACGATTTTGAAGGCTTCACCTACCAGGACTTCAGAAAACACGTACCGATAATGGACAAGGAAGGCTTCGCGGCACAGACCGAACGCTGCCTTGAGCGCAACGAGCGAAACTGCCTGATCGGCTTTACCAGTGGCACCAGCGGCAACCTCAAGCGCTGTTATTACTACTACGACTGTGAAGTCGATGAAGACAGCTCCCGCTCCAGCGTCTTTCGCAGCAACGGCTTCATTCAGCCCGGTGATCGCTGCGCCAACCTGTTCACCATCAACCTGTTTTCTGCCCTGAATAACATCACCACCATGATGGCCGGTAACTGCGGTGCGCACGTTGTGTCTGTGGGCGATATCACCCTGCTGACCAAGAGCCACTTCGAGGCACTCAACTCGATCAAGCTCAACGTACTGCTCGGCGTACCCTCGACCATCCTGCAGTTCATCGACGCTATGCAACAGCACGGTGTGCACATCGATATCGAAAAGGTCGTCTTCAATGGCGAAGGCCTGAAAACCTTCCAGAAAAAAATCATCAGGGAAGCCTTTGGCGAACAGGTCTCCATCGTCGGTGTGTATGGCAGTTCCGAGGGCGGCATTCTTGGCTTCACCGACAGCCCTTGCCACACCGAATACGAGTTTCTGTCCAACAAGTACTTCATTGAAAAAGAAGGCGACAGCATCCACATCACCTCGCTGACCCGCGAGAACTTCACGCCGCTGCTCCGGTATCGTCTGGGAGACACCGCAACGCTTTCGCTGAAAGGTGACAAGCTCTATTTGACTGACATCCAGCGGGAGGACATGAGCTTCAACTTCATGGGCAACCTCATTGGTCTGGGCATCATCCAGCAAGCGATCAAACAGACACTGGGCCGCTCGCTGGAAATTCAGGTCCACTTGTCAGTGACCGACGCGCGTAAGGAACTGGTGACTGTTTTCGTTCAGGCCTCGGAAGTCGACGAAGACGAACGCACCCGAATCGAAACAGCCATCGCCGATATTCCGGACATCAACGAGGCCTATCAGAAAGACCAGGGCAGTGTGCTGGTTGTGCGCAAGGATGCCAGAGACTACGCCGTCTCGGAGCGAGGCAAGATGCTCTACATCATTGACCGCCGAAACTGAACGGCTGATGTGAAAGCATGAACAGGCTGCACCGACGGGGCCTTTGGGCTGTGTGGGTGCAGTTTGCGGAGCAAGGTCGATCACACCCGTTCAGCTACGGCCACTGGCCACCCTTTCTCTGGCGCTGCATAGGTTGGTGCGTTACGAGATACCTCAACCAGCCGATTATTTCGGTGCCGGGTGGCTGACATCGCGCAGCACTGCGCCGTAGCCTTCATAAAGATTTTCGCCAGGCACCAATTGCCGGGCCACCAGTTGCTGATGTGCGCTTTGCAGGTGATAGAACGGCATGCGCACGTAGAGGTGGTGCTCGATGTGATAGTGAATGGCATGCGGGCCGAACACAAAGGTCTGCCAGTTGGGGCGCACGATACTGCGCGCGTTCTGGCTCTGGTCAGCGCAGGCGGGCAGGCCGGCGTGCTCCATGATCGCGCGGATCCGCCCCATCAGCGGCAGCAAGGTGACTGCAGGTAGCAGCCATAGCCCCAGGTACAGCAGCGGATGCCCCGACCAAGTCAGCAGGCCAAACAAAAGCCCGTTGCTGATCAGCATCGAAAGCACCTCCCATGCCGCCTGCCGAGGGGATTTATCGACCTTGGGCATGATTGCGCGATAGTCGCCGCGGGCAAACCTGAACGCGCTGATGAAATACCCCACCCCGCACACATCAGCCAGTAAGCGCGTGGCCAGCTTGCCTCTGGGTTGTGGGTAATCCCCCAGACCGAATACCGCCACTACCGGGTCATCGTGCTGCATGGGGCGCAGATGATGCTTGAGGTGCCCGGCGCGGTAGGTCTGCATCGAAATAAACAGCGGACCTGCCGCAGCCAGTTGGCCGACCAGATCGTTGAGTGTTTGCCGAGGCAACAATACGCCATGGGCGCTCTCGTGCATGATCACCGCCAGCGCCAACTGACTGCGTGCGATGAGCAGCGCTGCAAGCAGGTAGGTGACGGGGTGCGGCCAGACCGCAGCGCACGTGAACGCTACGGCAATCAGGCCCCAGTCGGCCAATAGTGCCAGCAGGCTGATCCAGGGTTTGAGCACGTACAACTCGGCAGCAGGCGTAAACGCGTTCAGCGCGAGGTTGTCGCCTGCGCGTGATTCAGGCTTGGGCACGGGCGTTGTTTCCTTGTGGTCGGGTGGCCAGGGCACACGCCAGCGCCAGCAGTACGCCGCTTGCGACATCTATCAGCGTGTGTTGCTTCAACGTCAGGGTCGACAGGCAGATCAGCAGCCCGGTCATGCCGATCAACGTTCTGTAAGGTAGCCCCCAAAGCGCTCGGCAGGCCAGGCAGGTAACGGCCACGTGCAGGCTGGGGCAGCCGTTGGACGCCAGGTCCAGTTGCCAAAGCCGGCTCAGGCGTTGTTGCAGAAACGCATTGTCGATCAGCCCGGTATCAGGCCAGGGTATGAACTCGGGGAACAGCCAAAAGCATAGCAAGGCCACGCCGAACGCGATCCCGGTTGCCGTTTTGAACGCCTTGAAGCGCTCGGCGCTGGCATACCCGGCTGCCAACAGCACGAACGGGAAAAACAGCACGTACACCCACCATGAGTGCGCGGCGAACGGGATCAGCTCATCCAGCGGCGTGACCCAGTTGTAGCGTGGGGTGACGGCGCGTTCCAGACCGATGAACACGCCCAGGCCGAGCAGCAGCCCCAGCAACGCGATCAGCGCCTGACGGTAGTCGGGTTTGCGACGCCGCACGGGCTGGCTCATGGCTGTTCGCTGGTCGATGGCATAAGCACTGCACTCACAAGCTGAGCAAACGGCTGACCCAGGCGTCGATTCGCGCCTGGGCGCGCGCCTGACCTGCCGCGCCTGAAGGGTCTGGTGTGGAGACCGCACACAGTTGCCTGGCCGCATCGGCTACCTGATGCTGAAATTCAGCGGCATCGCCCCGCCAGGTCACCACGCGGTGCAACAACTGCAACTGCGCAGCGCGTGCGGCATTGGTGGCTTGCTCGGGCTGATCGCTGACGACAAGGATGATCGGCCGTTGATAAACGAGCGCGATTGACAGCGCGGCCATGCCCGGCGCCGACACGATCAGTTGTGCCTGCGCAGCGCGGCTGGCCCAGTCCGGGTCAATGGCAAGCCAGCCATCGCGTCCGGCGTAGCCTTCACCGACCAGATGCTTGCCCAGCCCTGCATCGGACAGGCCCGCGCTCAGGGCATCGGCCAGGGCGGGCTCGCTAAAGTGAGGATTAAGGTAAACCGCTGCGCCATCGCCGATTCGCTCTGGCGTTGTGGCAGCCAGGGCCACCGGGGTGGGCAGGCGAAACACCTTTGGCGCGTCAGCGTCGTCAACGGCGTAGGCGAAGTCATGCTCGATGCAGGCGCGGGCTGCGTTTATCTGGCGGTCGACAATCCAGCCAAACAGGCGCGCAAACGGACGTGGCCACATGCCCGCGAAATTATTGATCAGCGCGACTTTCAGGCTTGCCCCATACACATGCACCACCTTGCGCCGCCAGCCGGGCAGCATGCCCATGTACAGCAGCGCCGGGTGAAAGGAATCGTTGATCACCAGATCGACATCGCGCAGGCGACGTTGCAGCCGGCCGATATCACGCAGCATGCGCCCGGGGTGAAACAGGTAGTGCGCGACATTGCGGTTGGTGGCCTTGCGCAGCATGTTTTGTTCGCTATCGAACTGCACCGCATAGTGCAGCGAAAGAATCTCTGACTCGATGCCGAAGCGTTGCAGAAAGCGCTGCCCTTGCGCCGAAGTGGTCAACACCTCGACCTCCGATCCTGCCTTGCGCAGCGCATACACCAGCAATTGCGCACGCATCAGATGGCCGCGTGCATCAGCAGTCGCGAGGTACAGGATGCGTGCGCTCATTGGATGCTGCCGCCTGCTTTGCGCAGCCCGCCAAACGCCCAGCCGGCCACATACATCGCCACCGCGCTGGTCACGCCAAAGCCGGATTCTACAGCGCGAACATCCTTCAACAATCGCGCCAGATGCACCCATTCATGAGGCGCCACGATACGCCGCAAGGTGTTCTCACACAGGCGCACGTGGGCTTTCTCGTCGGCCAGCACTTTCGACAGCAGCGGGTAAAAGCGGTGTGCCGTGCCGATGACGGCGCAGTGACGACCCAGCACGCGCTGGGCCATCTGTTCGGCACACAGCCCGGTGGCGTAGGCGGGCACCAGCAGGCCCTGCTCGAAATGCGCTGCGTACTGACGGGCCAGACGTTGCCAGCGACGAATCTTCTGTCGGCTTAGCCAGTCCGGTGCCAGGCGCTTTGAACCGTCATCGCCCATCGCGCGCAAAGCGTCAGTGAACAACGCCACATGACGGCGCTCATCAGCCAGGTGCTGTTCGACCTGTCGTTCAAGCCAAGGGGGCGATTGCGGCATCAATTCGTCCAGCAATGCGCGCTCGGTAGCGTCCTCGCCGGCCAGGTACATGCGCAGCAGCAAGCGCTCGCCGCGTGCGCTGCAATGCAGGCGTGCGAGTGCCGCACGTTTGATCCGGTCCACCAGGCGCGCTTGCAACGCACCAAGGCCACGCGCCTCGGGCGTGGCCAGGCAACTGAAATCGGGCTCACTGGCGCTGTGTTCGATCACGCTCATTGCACAGGCTGCGGGCTACGGTGCCAGGCCAGGATCAGACCGATAAAGCTGTCACGCAGAAAGGCTGCGCCTGAGGCCGCTGCGGCCGGGAAGCTTTCTTCAGCGCCGTTGTAACGCAGATAACCCTTGCCGTTGACCGCGCCCATTTCCAGAGTGTCGAGCTTTTTGAAGCCGCGTTTGCGCACGTCGGCAAGCAGCGGGCTGTCTTCCAGGCCAAACACAAACAGTTGGCGCTGGACCACCCACACCGGAATCTGCCCGCTCAAGGCCTGCAATTTAATGTTCCAGGTGCCGGTTTCCAGTAGCGAACCCAGCTCGGCAGTGCCCGGCTGGTCAGAGGTGAAGCTGGCGCGCAGCAAAGACTTGGATACTTTTCCGACGCCCAGCGCAATGGTGATGTCGTTGGCATCAGGCTTTTTCGCATCGCTTGGGTGAACCTCGACGAAGTAGCTGGCCACTCTTGCTGCAATTGACGGTTGCGCCAGCACATTACGCGCCTGCTCGGCGGTGAACAGCACCCGCTCACCGGTCCCTTCGCGGACGCTGATCTGGTAAGGGTCCAGTTTTATCTCACGAAACTTGCCACGCACCGGGGCGTGCACATAGGTATCGGGGGACCATACTTTGCCCGAGCGCCGCAGCAATACGTGCAGGCTCAGCGGTACACGCTTGCCGTCGTCAGCCAGACCGCTGCCGTGCAGCAGCACGTCGCCGATCACGGTTTTGCTGTCATGGCTTGCGTCAGAGGTAAACACGATGGTGTGGGTTTGCGGGTCCACGCTGGCCTGGGCATCCGCCACGTCCAGAGCGATGCGATTGCAATCAGCGTCCGCGCTGCTGGCAGTCGTTGCGCAACCGCTTTGCGAAGCGAAGTGAAACACGCCGCGGCCTTTGAAATCGGCAGGCGCGGCTTGAGCCTGAACATTCAGCCCCAGTAATGCCAGGCACAGCATGTAGCAGCCAAGTGAAGTGATCGATAACGGTTTCATACTGACTTCCTGTGAGCACGCATCCTGCGTGCGACGATGGGATAGTGCGCGGGTCAATCCAGATTTCGGTGATAAGAGAGCGCTTCGCTGTGACGCGCGCTGGCGCGACCAAACGACAGGCCACAGCCGCGTATGACGGCACCTGCGGTGTCCATCAGCGACAGACCCACCACAAAGGCCATCGCGCTCAGGCGGCGAAACCCGCGCAGAGGCGGCAGATCCTGATGATTGAGTGCGCACAAGCTGTAACCCAGACGGCCGACCATCACACACAACGGCCCGATGGGACCACTGCGCGCCAGCCATTGCAGCCAGCCCGGCATATAGGCGCGCACCAGATACGGCGTGAGATCGACGCTGTCACCGCCGCGTAACCAACGCAGCTTTACAACTTCGCCCCGGCTGTCAGGCAAGCGATGTTCAGTGTGCGCCAGCGGCGCATAAACCACCGCCCCGCCCTGAGCCTGCATGCGCAGCCCCATCACCTGACAGTGCGCCCGATAAACGCCATCAAGGGGCTCGTAGCGATGCTGCTCGAAAGCATCACAGCGAAACGCCACATTGTTTGCATAGAAATTGCGCGTTGCACCGCTGCGCAACGGGCTGGGGAAATACATGAAATCAATGGCAGTCAGTGCGCTCCCCGCCACACTTGGCGCATAGCTGGTACGCCCGGCGACCGCCACCGGCGCATCGGCCTGATCAAAGGGCACAAGTAACTTTTCCAGCCAGTCGGCGCAAGGAAGGCAATCGGCATCGGCAAATACCACGTACTGGCAGCGCGTTTGATCGACACAATCAAAGCCGACATTCTTCGCATCGTAATAGCCGGTGAGGGCGTCAATCTCGACAAAGTCCAGCGTGCGCCCGGCCAGCTCACACAACGCCTGACGCGCCTGCAAATCAAGGCCATCGTGAGTGATAACCCACTGCGCCAGAGAAAGGGGCGAAACACTCTGCTGCGCATACCGGGCAACCAGCCGCTTGAGACTGCTCAACGCCTGCACGGCATCACTGCCGCCACGCAGATTATTGGTCTCCAGCACCAGCGCCGTGGTTGCCGCAATGCCAGCCAGACGATGAGCTGCGCCGTCGCCAAGAGGCGGCACCGACATCCTGACTGTCGCTTCTTTGCTATCCATGCCTGAATGTCTCTGGGAGAACGGGGCTGTTTGCACGTCCGGCGTGTCGGGCTGGGCGCGCAAAATCGGGGGTGTTGTCGGGGGCAATGACAGCATGATCCTTGGGATTATTCAAATGATGAGTTTTGCCAAGGGCTTGGGGGGGCTTTGAGGTCGGCAATCATTTATTGTTTTCATAATAATCAACATCCATAGGCACGAGTACTCTGGTTGATGAAAGTGTACCTGCTGCCAGCTCATAAAACGTTTCATGAGTGTATACATAGATTTTTTTGGTTGTTGCGAACATAAACATGTCTGGGGATGCCATACCTTGAAAGTAATCGGCCCCGTGCTCTCGTAAAAAAATCAAATCACTTCCCGCTTTTCCCAGTATCCCACTTCCCCAGTTCCCGGCGGTGAAAAAGCTGTCCATATCAGGAACGTAGGTGCACGTTTTAAGTCCGTGCTCAGGGCAGCTCACCGGTTTAAGGGGGGTAAAATGATTCATATCGATTTTGCCAATCGATTTTCCGCCTACAAATACCTCACCATCATTTTTTGAAAACTCATAGTTACGCCAGTTATCATCGGTGCCAAATGGGAAAAAAACTGTAAATAGTGCGGGTGTCGCACCTTCTATTTTGGTGTGATAGTAATAAACATGGTTTGCATCTTTTGCGTAATGTGAATATTGATCTTGTTTCCAATAAGGTAGGGCCTCGCTGGTATCCTCCAATGACTGAAAGGCGGGTGAGTCGTGTGTAACCAGTTTTAGCGATCTATCTTCTATAACATCGTATTGGCCTGGTTTTGAAAAAAGACAGGCTGGTGAAAGGTTATATATCAATGCTGATGCATCGCCAGAGCCTGAAATACAGGGTTTCTCTATAGACTTCTCTTGCTTCATCCAGTATATCTTTCCATCCGTAGCTACATAATTGGATGAAATGGTGCGTAGTTCTGTCGAGCAGCGTCGGACTGATGCAGGCGTCTCCTCTACATCACCTTGTTTATTGAAGCGACCTTCAACCCTTTCTTTGCAAATTACAGAGGGCTTTACTTCTTCGGTATATCGGTCTCCGGAACAACTCGTCAGCATGCATGCGATCGCAGCCCCGGTCGTGAGCTTTGCTATGTTAATTAATTTCACTTTAGCGTCCTTTCATTGAATATAAAATTTCAGGCCTGTTTTAAAATAGGCGTTTGATGGTAAGCGCCTCATGAACCCCACATTCCAGTCCTGCAATTGAAGCTTGATGCTGTGCTCCAAATTCTTTTCAGGAGCCAGCCCCCATGATGCGACCCGACGCCA